>DASZSB010000086.1:0-96800 GCA_035548835.1 Gammaproteobacteria bacterium
CCCGCGCGGGCCGCTGATTGGCACCTGGTTTTTCGCCATCAGTCACTGATACGCCGCCACGCGCGCACCCGACGCCCACTCCAATGCGTGGTCTGCAACCTCTCACGACTGGGCTCACCCTCGGTATTGCGCTGCTCGCGCTGTCCGGCTGTGTGAGCTTCGAGCCGCAGCCGATCCTGCCTGCCGCGAGCGCAGCGAAGCTCGACCAGCGCTCGCTCGACGAGCCCGGTCTGCGTGCGTTCGTGGCGTCGACGATCGGCAACGTCTCCGGCGGGGAGACCGGTCCCGCCTGGAGCCTCGATACGTTGACGCTGGCCGCGTTCTATTTTCAGCCCGAGCTCGACGTAGCACGCACCCAGTGGGCCGTGGCAGAGGCCGCGCGCGTCACGGCGGGCGCACGCCCCGGGCTCTCGGTCAGTGTGATTCCGACGCGCAACACCACCACGGCCACGCCGTCGCCTCGGCTCGTGACCTCGGCCGTCGACGTCACGCTCGAGACCGCGGGCAAGCGCGGCTATCGAATCGCGCGGGCCACGCAGCTCGCCGAGGCCGCGCGGCTGAATCTCGCGTCGGCCGCGTGGCGGGTCCGCAGTCGCGTGCGCAGCAGTCTGGTCGGCCTGTACGGCGCCATCGAATCCGCGAAGCTGCTGCGTCAGCAGCAGTCGATCCATGCCGAGAACCTGCAGATTCTCGAAGGGCAATACCGCGCCGGCGCCATCTCGGCGTTCGAGCTCACGCAGGCGCGCCTGAACGCCGATGCCGCGAGACTGGCGCTGCGCGACGCGGAGCGGCGCGAGGCCGAAGCGCGTGTGTCGCTCGCCACGGCCATCGGCATTCCGGCCGCGCGGCTCGAGGGCGCGAGCCTGTCGTTCGACCGGTTCGACGAGTTGCCGGCGGAGCCCGACTTGGCCGAGGCGCGGCAGCAGGCGCTCGGGAATCGCATGGACATTCTGAGCGCGCTGGCCGAGTACGCGGCGAGCCAGTCGAATCTGCAGTTCGCGATCGCCGGGCAGTATCCCGATATCCATCTCGGTCCGGGTTACGAGTACGACCAGGGCGACAACAAGTGGTCGCTCGGCCTCGCGGTCTCGCTGCCACCGGACCGCAACCGCGGCCCGATCGCCGAGGCGCGCGCGCGGCGCGACGAGGCCGCCGCGAGATTCGACGCGCTCCAGGCGAGCGTGCTCGGCCAGATCGACCTCGCAGTGGCCGCCTTCCGCTCGGCCGCGCGCAAGCAAGCGGACGCGAGCGCCATGCTGGCCAACCTGACGCGGCAGGAGAGCGTCGCGCGCGCCATGCTGCAGGCGGGCGCGATCTCCGGCAGCGAGCTGGCGGCGCTGCGGCTGCAGCTCGGAGCCTCGGCGCTCGCCCGGCTCGACGCCCTGCAGCAGGCGCAGCAGGCGGTGGGGCAACTGGAAGACGCGGTGCAGCGGCCGCTCGGGTTGCCGAGCTCCGTCTGGGAGGTCTCGCCGCGGAGCCGGGAAACGACTGAAGGGACGGATCGCCCATGAAGAAGCTCGTCGTCGTACTCCTCGTGGCCGCGGCGGCCGGCGTGATCGGCATCGTCTGGCTCGCGCCCCGCGGCAACGACGCGGGCGACCGCGAGCCGGCGACGGAGGTCGCGGTGCGCGTCGGCAAGGTGGTGCGTACGACGTTGCGTGCGTACGTGACGGCGTACGGCGTCGTCGAGCCCGAGCCGGCCGGCGAGCGCCCGGCCGCCAACGCGAACGTGGCGCCCGCGGTGCCCGGCGTCGTCGTGGCCGTCAGGAGCGTCGAGGGTCAACACGTAGCGAAGGGCGACGTGATGTTCCAGCTCGACAGCCGCGCGGCGGACGTGGCGGCCGATTTCGCCGCGAAGGCCCTCGAGCGGGAACGGCAGCTGATCGGCATCCAGGGAACCTCCGAGAAGGCGCTGCAGGACGCCGAGCAACGCCTCGATGCCGCGCGCGTCCAGCAGGCGCTGCTCAAGGTGCAGGCGCCGCTGGCCGGGACCGTCGTGCGGGTCGACGTGAAGCCCGGCGAGGCCGTGGATTTGACGACGGTCATGGCCTCGGTCGTCGATCTCGACCGGCTCGTCGTCGGCGCCAGCGTGCCGGCGGCGGAGGTACGGGCGATGAAAGTGGGCCAGGCCGCGGAGGTCCTGGTCGAGGGCGGTACCGCGCCGGTCGGCGGCACGGTCGAGTTCATCAGCCCCGAGGTCGACCCACGCACCGGCACGGCGCAGGTGCGTGTGAAGCTGCCGGGCGGCTCGGGCCTGCGGCCGGGTCAGTTCGTGACGGCGCGCATCGTCAGCGAGGAGCACACGGATCGGCTGGCGGTGCCGGTCGCAAGCGTCGTGAAGAACGAGCAAGGCGCGAGCGTCATCGCCGTCGTGCAGGGCGATACCGCGACGCAGAAGCCCGTGAAGACCGGCCTGCGTGATCGCGAGCTCATCGAGATCGAGGCGGACGGGCTCATGCCCGACATGACCGTCGTGACCGAGGGCGCATACGCGTTGCCGGCCGCGACGAAAGTGCGCGTGCTCGGGAACTAGGCACGGGCTCATGGCGGCAGGCAATCCGATCGCGCGCTTCGCGATTCACCACAGGCTTGCGATCGCCTTCATCAGCGCGGCGTTGTGCGTGGCCGGCGTCTACGCGGCGTTCCACGTGCCGTCGTCCGTGTTCCCGCAGACGGACTTTCCGCGCGTCGTGATTCTCGTCGACAACGGTGTGATGCCGGCCGACGAGATGATGGCCACGATCACGCGGCCGATCGAAGAGGCGATGAAGGACATCCCCGGTTCCACGACCGTGCGCTCGAGCACGGGGCGCGGCTCGGCCGAGATCAACGTGTTCTTCAACTGGCAGGTCGACATGATCCAGTCCGAGCTGTATGTCGACAGCCGCCTCGCGCAGATCCGCTCGCAGCTGCCGCCCACGGCGACGGCAACGGTCTGGCGGCTCACGTTTTCCGCGTTCCCCATCATCGGTGTGAGCCTCACGAGCGCGCGGCGCGATACGACCGAGCTGTGGGAAACGGCGCGCTACGACATCAAGCCCCGGATCCTGCGCATTCCCGGCGTCGCGCGCGTGGATCTCGTGGGCGGCCGCACGCCCGAATACCACGTGGTGGTGGATCCCGCGAAGCTTCGCGCCGCCAACCTGAGCCTGCAACAGGTGGCCGACGGGCTTGCCCGGAGCAACGTGATCGTGCCCGCCGGCATGCACGAGGAGGATTACACGCTGTACCTGACCGTCGTCGACGGCCGGGCGCACGAGATCGCCGATCTCGAGAGCCTGACGGTGGCCGCGATCGACGGCCATCCGGTCGCGATCCGCGACTTCGCGCGCGTGGAGCGTGGCCCGGAGCCCGTGTTCAACCAGGTCACGGCCGAGGGCGTGCCGGCCGTGCTGCTGAACGTGCGCAGCCAGCCGGATGGCAGCACGCTCGATATCGCGGCCGGGCTCACGCAGGTGCTGGCCGAGCTCAGGCGCGATCTGCCCCCGGACATGAAGCTGGCCTACTACTACGATCAGTCCACGTTCGTCAGCGAGTCGGTGGTGAGCGTCCGCGACGCGATCCTGTTCGGCATGATGCTTTCGGTCGTCATCATCTATCTGTTCCTCAGGAACTGGGGAGTCACGCTGACCGCGATCACGGTCATTCCAGTGACGGTGCTGATCACGCTGCTCGCCATGCAGTTCGCCGGGCTCAGCTTCAATCTGATGACGCTCGGCGGCATCGCGGCGGCCATCGGTCTCGTGATCGACGACGCCATCGTCGTGGTGGAAGCCATCTTCGCGAAGATCGCGAGCGGGCTGCCGCGAATGGAGGCCATCAAGGCGGGCATTGGCGAGATCTTCCACGCGCTCGTCGGCTCCACGCTGACGCCGGTGGTCGTGTTCGTGCCGCTCGCGTTTCTCGAAGGCATCACGGGCGTGTTCTTCCGTTCGCTCGCGCTGACGATGGTCGTGGCGCTGCTGACGTCGCTCGTGCTGGCCGTCACGCTCACGCCGTCGCTGGCCGCGTGGTTCACGCGCGACCGCCCGCACGACCGCACGCCGGCGCACGAGGATACCGGCGTCCTGCTGGCCCGCGTGGTGCGCGTGTATGAGATCGCGGTGCGGGCGGCGCTGCGCCACGGCGTCCTGACACTCGTCGCGTGTGGCGCCGTGCTCGTGCTCGGCGTGGTCATCTACGCCCGGCTGCCGTCCGAGTTCCTGCCGCCGCTCGACGAAGGCGGCTTCGTGATCGACTACGTGGCGCCTTTCGGCACCAGTCTCACGGAGACGAACCGTCAGCTGCTGCAGGCCGAGGACATCCTGCGCGCGACGCCGGAAGTCGAGAGCTACTCGCGGCGCACCGGTGCCCGCCTGGCGCTCGCGATCGCGGAGCCCAACACCGGCGATTTCCTCGTGAAGCTGCGGGGCGACCGGCAGCGTGCCACGGACGACGTCATCGCCGAGCTGCGGCGCGAGTTCCGCGCGGCCCTGCCCGGGATCCAGTGGGAGTTTCCCGGCATCCTGTCCGATCTCGTCGGCGACCTGACCTGGTCGCCGGAGCCGATCGAGGTCAAGCTGTTCTCGACCGATATCGAGTTCCTGAAGCGCAAGGCGCCGGAGGTCAAGGCGCAGCTCGAGCGGATCGGCGGCGTGGTCGACACGTTCGACGGCCTCGTCTACGCGGGCCCGAGCCTGCGGCTGCGCGTGCGGCACGCGGACGCGCAGCGCTTCGGGCTGACGGCCTCGGACGTGGCCGCGGCCGTGAATACCGCGATGCTCGGCCAGCCGGCCTCGACCGTGCTGCAGGGCGACCGGGTCATCACGGTCCGCGTGCTCGTCGATCCCGGCAACATCGACCGCGTGGCGACGCTGCGCGAGCTGCCGCTGCGCGCTCCGGACGGAACGCTCGTCAAGCTCTCGCAGGTCGCCGACATCGGCGAGGAGCCGGGCCAGCTCGAGCTGCGCCGCGAGGATCTGCGGCAGCTCGTGGCGGTCACGGCCCGCCTCGAAGGGCGGGACTTGGGCAGCGCCATGCGGGAGATCCAGGCGAAGCTCGGCCAGGACCCCACGATCGCGCCCGGCACGCTCGAGTTCGGCGGGCTCTATCAGCAGCAGCAGGAGTCGTTTCGCAACCTCGTGGTGGTGCTCGCGATGGCCATCTTCCTGGTGTTCACGGTGCTGCTGATCGAGTTCCGGTCGTTCTACGAAGCGATCGCGATCGTCTTCGGCGCCGTGCTGGCGCTGTTCGGCACCGTGCTCGCGCTGTGGGTCACGAGCACCTCGCTGAACGTGGTCTCGTTCCTCGGCGCCATCATCGGGATCGGCATCGTCGCCAAGAACGGCATCCTGATGCTCGACTTCGTCGAGCGTCTGCGTTCGGAGGGCTCGAGCCTCGAGGATGCGCTGGTGCGCTCGGGGCAGCGCCGCCTGCGCCCCGTGTTGATGACGTCGCTCGCGGCGGCCTTCGGCATGCTGCCGCTGGCCTGGGGGATCGGCGCGGGATCGGACATGCTGCGGCCGCTGGCCGTCGCGGTCATCGGCGCGCTGTGCATCTCGGTGCTGCTGTCGCTGGTGGCGACGCCGGGCATCTACTATCTGCTGATTCGCATCTTCGGCCGCTCGACAGCAAAATTGGCGGGCGGCAGCGCTTCGTGAGGCGCGGCGCCGGCCCGTCGTAAGGTGTCGGCCGCCGACGCAGCCCACGAGCCGCGCGAAGCCGCTCGTCAACCGTCCGTCACGAGAGGGGATGGCCATGGCCACGTACGACACTGTGTTCTCGATCCGGCGCCTCTGGATCATCCTGGCCGCGAGCATGGCCGTGATGTTCGGCACGCTGCTCTTCTTCGGCGCCGAGATCTACCAGTCCGCGCCGCCGATCCCCGAGGCCGTTCGCACCGCGGGCGGCGAGACGATCTTCACGCGCGCGGGCATAGAGCGCGGCCAGAACGTCTGGCAGTCCGTGGGCGGCATGCAGCAGGGCTCGATCTGGGGCCACGGCAGCTACGTGGCGCCGGACTGGTCGGCCGACTGGCTGCACCGCGAAGCGCTCGCGCTGCTCGACGTGCTCGCGCGCCGCGAGCATGGCGCGGCCTACGACTCGCTGGCCGCGCCGCAGCAGGCGGCCTTGCGCTCGACGCTGCGCAGCGAGATGCGCACGAACACCTATGACGCGCGGACGGGCGTCGTCACCGTCAGCGACGAGCGCGCGCGCGCGATCGCGGCCGTCGGCGCTCACTACGCCGACCTGTTCGAGGGGCGCTCCCCGGAGGCGCGCGAGCTGCGCGCGCAATACGCGTTCCCGAGCGAGGCCGCTTTGAGCGCGGAGGAGGCCGCGGCGCTGAACGCGTTCTTCTTCTGGACGGCGTGGGCGGCCGGCACGCAGCGGCCTGGGGATTCCATCACCTACACGAGCAACTGGCCGCCCGAGCCGTTGATCGGCAACGCGCCGACCGGCGCGATCTTCATGTGGACCTTCATCTCGATCTTCGTGTTGCTGGCCGCGATTGGCGCGCTCGTGTGGTACTACGCCAAGGAGTTCGATCTGTGGCGTCGCCACGGCGAGCCCGAAGCAGGCTTCGCGCGCACGGACTTCATGACCACGGCCACGGTGACGCCCTCGATGCGCGTGACCGCGTGGTACTTCGGCATCGTCGTCCTGCTGTTCCTGGCGCAGGTGCTGCTCGGCATCGTCACGGCGCATTACGCCGTCGAGGGTCAGGGCCTGTATGGCCTGCCGCTGTCGGAGTACTTCCCTTACGCGGTCACGCGCACCTGGCACACGCAGCTCGCCGTGCTCTGGATCGCGGCCGCGTGGCTCGCCACGGGCCTGTACGTGGCGCCGCTGTTCGGCGGGCACGAGCCGAAGTTCCAGGCCGCGGGCGCGTGGTTCCTGCTCGTGAGCCTGGTCGTGATCGTCGCGGGGTCGTTCGCGGGCGAGTGGCTCGCCGTGAACCGCATGCTGACCGACGCCGTGCGCAACTTCTGGTTCGGCCACCAGGGCTACGAGTACGTGGACCTCGGCCGTTTCTGGCAGGCGTATCTGTTCATCGGCCTGCTGCTCTGGGTCGTGCTGGTGCTGCGCGGGCTGTGGCCCGCGGTGCGCGCGAAGCAGAACCGTTCCCTGATCGTGCTCGTCGTGCTGGCGACACTCGCGATCGGGCTGCTGTTCGGCGCCGGGCTGCTCTACGGGCGCAACACGCACCTGTCGATCATGGAGTACTGGCGGTGGTGGGTCGTGCACCTGTGGGTCGAGGGCGTGTTCGAGGTCTTCGCCACGGCGATCGTCTCCGCGCTGCTCGTGCGCATGGGGCTGGTCCGCGCCTCCGTGGCCACGACCTCGGTGCTCGTGGCCACGATCATCTTCCTGGGCGGCGGCGTGCTCGGCACGTTCCACCACCTGTACTTCAGCGGCACGCCGGTCGGCGTGCTCGCGCTCGGCAGCGTCTTCTCCGCACTCGAGGTGGTGCCGCTCGTGGTCGTCGGATTCGAAGCCTACAGCCGTGCGCAGCACGAGGGTGTCGCGCAGTGGCAGGCCGCGTACCGGTGGTCGTTCCGCTTCTTCGGCGCGGTGCTCGTCTGGAACCTGATCGGCGCCGGCCTCTTCGGCTTCCTGATCAATCCGCCGCTCGCGCTCTACTACATGCAGGGGCTGAACACGACGGCCACGCACGGTCACTCCGCGCTGTTCGGCGTCTACGGCATGCTCGGTCTCGGCCTCATGCTGTTCTGCCTGCGCGGGCTCACCGACGTCACGCGCTGGAACGAGCGCCTGCTGACGGTGAGCTTCTGGTGCCTGAACGCCGGTCTCGCGATGATGGTGTTCATGTCGCTGCTGCCGCAGGGCCTGTGGCAGGCGTACTTCAGCTTCACCGAGAGCTACGCCTACGCGCGCAGCGCCGAGGTCATCCACGGTACGGTCATGCAGGCGCTCGTGTGGGCGAGGGTGCCCGGCGACGTGGTGTTCGCGGTCGGCGTGGCGGCCTTCGTGGTTTTCGTCGCGCGCGCGTTCTTTCCGTCGAACAGATGATCACGCCGCAACCTCCTGCGTTCCTGACGCTGGCGTTCCGCCCGTTCTTCCTGCTGGGCGCGCTGTGGTCCGCGCTCGCGCTTGCGGCGTGGATCGTCGCACTCCTCACTGGCACGGCCTTGCCCAGCCGTTTCGATCCTTTGAGCTGGCACATCCACGCGATGCTGTTCGGCTTCGTGCTCGCGGCGGTCGCGGGCTTCATGCTGACCGCGATTCCGAGCTGGACCGGCCGGCCGGCCGTGTCCGGCGCGCCGCTGGCCGCGCTCGCGGCGCTGTGGCTGCTGGGCCGGATCGCCTCGCTGACGTCCGCCCTGATGCCGCTCGCGCTGGCGGCCGCCATCGACGTGGCGTTCCCCGCGGCGCTCTGCGCGGTCGCCGCGCGGGAGATCCTCGCGGCGCGCAACTGGCGCAACGCCGCCATGCCGGTGCCGATCGCCGCGCTCGGCATCGCCGACCTGCTGATGTATCTCGAGCGCGGCGGCGTCGCGCTGCCTGCGGGCCTCGGGTGGCGGCTGGCTCTCGCCGCGGCCCTCGTGCTGATCTGCGTGGTGGGCGGGCGCATCGTGCCGGCCTTCACGCGCAACTGGCTCGTGAAGCGCGGCGTGCAGACGCTGCCGGCGGCCACGGACGCGGTGGACCGCGGCGCGCTGATCGTCCTGCCCGCGAGCCTCGCCGCCTGGCTGATCTGGCCTTCCGCCACGCCCGTCGGCGCTCTGCTGCTGCTCGCGGCCGCGCTGCACCTCCTGCGTCTGTCGCGCTGGCGCGGGCTCGCGACGCTCGCCGAGCCGCTGCTCGCGGTGCTGCACCTGGGCTACGCGTGGGTCGTCGTCGGCGTGGCGTTGCTCGGCGCGTCGATACTGACGGCCGTCGTGCCCCTGCCCGCGGCGATTCACGCGCTGACGGCCGGAGCGATCGGCACGATGGTGCTGGCGGTCATGACCCGCGTCTCGCTCGGGCACACGGGCAGGCCTCTCGCCGCCGACCGCGGCACGGCGCTGATCTATGCGCTCGTGACGCTCGCGGCGCTGACGCGCGTGGTTGCGGCATTCCACGCCGGCGCCTACCTGCGGTGGGTGGAGCTGGCCGCCGCGCTGTGGATCGCGGCGTTCGCGGGGTTCGTGCTGCGCTACGGACCGATGCTGGTGGCGCCGCGCGCGGACGGCCGCTGAGCCGTGGCGCGGGGCGGCGCTACATGAAGGGCGCGAGCACCCTCCTCGCGACGCCGTGCCACTGCTCCGTCTGCGAGTAAGGCAGCCGCAGCAGGGAGATCGCCATGGCGAAGGCACCGATCCAGTACACCGGGTGGATGCTGCGCCTCGTCACGAGATCGTGCGCCATCGCCACGAGCACCGGCGAATACCAAAGCGCGAGCTGCGGCACCGTGCCCGTGAACGCAGCGGCGTTGCCGGCGAGCAGGCCCGCGTTCACGAGCGCGCGGTTCACGGCCGCGAACATGATGGCGACGGCCGCGAGCACGATGAGCCGCTTGTGGATCTCGGGCCGGCGCCGGCAGGCGATCGCCGCGGCGAAGAGGCCGCCGTAGAGCAGCATGTCGACCAGCGGGATGGCGAGAAACGTCTCGGCGCGGGCGGAATTCCAGAGCCCGGCACGGACGTTGATCACGGGCATCGCGACCGCGACCACGAGGCCCAGCAGGAAGACGAGCACGCCGTACGCGATGCCGAAATTGCCGAGCCTGCGGTGCAGCGCGATGCGTCCGCGTGCCGCGAGCGCGGCCTGCGCGATCAGCAATACGAGCCAGCCCACGTAGAGGCCCGCGTGCACATGGATGATCCAGGGGTGCGCGACGCCCCCGACGAAGGTGCCGTAGAAGCTGCGGCTGAAGCCCGCCGCGATGATCGCGGCGATCAGCAGGGCGAGGCCGACGTAGAAGCCGCGCCGCGCCGCGCGCGCGTTGCGTCCTGTAGCCGCGGCGATGACCGTTGCCATGGGCCCCGGCTCGCTGCGCCCGCGGTTACTTGCCGCCGGCCTTTTTGATGTCCTGGCGCGCCGCGCGCAGGATGTTCTCCATGCCGCGGTTGCCTTCGTGGCACGCGTACTCGTACAGCATGCCGTCGATCGGCACGAGCGGGATCTCGCCCGTCCACGGCGCGGTCCAGGCCGTGGGGTCGTCCACCGTGAAGCGGTACATCAGGACGCCGGGTGGCACGAGCGTGAAGCGCTCGGTGACCTTCAGGTTCTCGTCCGCCGCCGCCATGCGGCCGAAGTGCTCGCCCTTGAAGTTCGTGGACTCGACGACCAGCGTGTCGCCCTCCCAGTGGCCGCGCGGATCGCCGAACCACTGCCGCACGTTCTGCGGCAGATGCGCGCTGCCGTCGGTCGGAATGCGGCGTACCTGGTGCACCATCTCCGTGTTGATCGCGACCACGCCGTCGGCCTGCACGATCTGATAGTTGTTGTTGTAGGCCGACGGCAGCATCGGCACGACGGTGCCGAACGAGATGCAGCGCGTCATGAGGTCGAGCGCCTGCGGCTCGTCGGCCGGCGCCGGGATGCCGGCGTTCGACACGGCGCAGCCCGGCTTTTCGCAGCGCGCCTTCACGGCCTGAGCCTGCGCGGCCAGCGCGGCGCTGCGTGCAGCCGTCAGCGGCGGAATGCGCCCGTTCTTCGGCTCGATCACGATGGACGTGCGCAGGTTCGGCAGCAGCGTGGAGCCGCGGTCCCACCAGAACGCGTTGTACGCGCCGATCACGTCGCTGACGTCGTTCGAGCGCTTGTCCATGTTGCTGCGCTCGAGCGTCTGCTTGACGAAGGCCTTCGCCTCGTCCGCCGTGAAGAACTCCTTGTTCGCGAGCTCGGGCGGGCGCTCGAACGGCGTGATCGTCTTGTTCGTCCAGATGCCCGAAAGATCCGGGTGGCCGTCCGCGAGCCGCGGCATGGTCCACTTCTCGGCGGGCTTGGCGGGTGCCGCGGGCTGCGCGACGGCGGCGCCGGCGACGCAGAGGGCGATGACGGTGGCGGACAGGGTCGCACGAAGCATACGAGCTCCTCGCGTGATGCCCGGCCGGCTAGCGGCCGACGTGGTCATAGAGAAAGTGCTCGGTGAACGGAATGCACTTGAGTTCCATCAGCTGCGCGCCCTCGCCGACGTGGCGATACAGCGGCATGCGGATGGTCCATGGCTTCGAGAACACCTGCGGGTCCTCGATCGTGGCCTCGTACATGAGCACGTCGGGCGAGCGCAGCGTGTAGCGCTCGACGACGTGCAGCGCGTCGCTGTGGTAGTTGCCCGAGCGGTCGAGCCACGTGTCGGCGTTCTGCGCCGTCACGTCGACGACCAGCGTGTTGCCTTCCCAGTGGCCGACGCTCCAGCCCATCCAGCTGTCGGCGGGCGCGGGTCCCGGGTCCTGCATGTGGATCAGGCGCACGGCGTCGGCGAACTCGTAGGAGATCATGATCTTGTCGGTGCCCTGCACGATCTGGAACGGATACGGCAGGTAGTTGGCGCGCGGCACACCCGGCATGTAGCACCTGGCCTCGGGGTCGGCCGTCCAGCGTTGCTCGCGGTTCTTCTTGCGCTGGGCGAGTGCGGCCGGCAGGTACGGAATCTGGCCGCCGACCACGACGCCGGGGCCCGGCGGCACCACGAGCAGCGCGCCGAGCTCAGGCTTCGGGCCGGCCTCGGCCGCGTGTGCCTCGAGGTCCCAGTTGGCCGTGTTCGCGGCTTGCCAGATGCCGCTGAAGTTCGGCGTCTTGCCTTTGGGCTGCGCGAAGACCGGTGTGGCCAGCAGCACGCTGGCGCCGATCGCGAGAATGGCCGACACGCGTCGCGACACGAAGCTTCCCCCCGTCATGGTGCGATTACTGCGGAGGGGCCGAGCCGCCGAGGAACAGCTTGTTGCCGTTCGGCAGCGTGACGTCGCGGCCGTTGGCGCGCATGGCGCCGTCGCGGGCGCGATAGCCGTCGACGATGATCTCCGTGCCTACGCTAAGCGAGTTCTTGTTCAGTCCCATGCGGAACAGCGTGTTCGCGGTGCCGCCTTCGACGGCCCACTCCTCCACGGTGCCGTCGTCCTTCTTCACGTTGATGTGGATCCACGAATGCGGGTTCATGAATTCCACTTTCGTGACGACGCCGCGCAGCTTGATCGGCTGGTTCAGGTCGAACTCCGCGGCGAACGAATGGTGCGCGGCCGCGGGCAGTGCCGCGACGAGCGCGGCGAGCGCGAAGGCGAAGGGCAGGAGGGCACGGTGCATGTCAGTGACTCTCTGAGCTTACGGGTGCTGCCGACGGAGCCGGGCCCTGCGGCAGCCGCTCCCACACCAGCGGGTTGTCGAAACCTGCGTTCAAGCTTATCAACAAGTTCTGACCGTCGAAACGATACCAGCGGATGAAATCGTCGCCGATCCAGGCCGGGTTCGACGCCGCCTGCACGTGGTGGATGACCCGGCCGGTCGGCTCGTCGACGGTGTACGTGCCGTAGTAGGCGATCACGCCGCGCATCGTGTCGCGGACCTGCTCGGGCGTCGATTTCTGATCGACGGGTCTTCTATTCGGCGGGAAGATCATGGCCCACATGCGGTTGCCGGCGTCGTACTCGATGCGCCCGATCGGCTCCGCGCCGTGGGCCGTATAGCGGATCAGGCGGTACACGCCGATCAGCCGTTCCTGTGCGGTTTGAGCTCCGGCCGCTAGCGGTGCAACCAGGAGCGCGGCCGAGAGCGCGAGCAGGGTTGCCGGCCGGCGCACGGCCGCCGGCCGCGGTGCAGCGGGGGTGTATGGCATGTCGTGGCCTCGAGTGGAGTCGCCGACACAGTGTGCCCGCGGCGTTGCGGCACGCAAGGCCGGGTACGCCGGGCGGCGGCCGCGGCTATACTCTGAGGCCGTTCGTTCTGGGGATCCATCGATGCTGGCAACGAAGCAAAGAATCGTGTGGCTCGTGACCGCGACCCTCGCGGTGGCGCTGGCCGGACCGCTCGCCGCCGTCGAGCAGGGCGACATGGCGCCGCCGTGGACGGCGCGCGACTTCGCCGGGCACACGGTCGATTTCCCGGCCGTCGCACAGGGCAAGCCCGCGGTCGTGGTGTTCTGGGCCACGTGGTGCCCGTACTGCAAGGCGTTCATGCCGTACCTCAAGAACATCGAGGCCGACTACGCGAAGCACGGCGTGAAGGTCGTGGTCATCGACGCGAAGGAAGACGGCCGCGGCGATCCACGTGCGTACGTGCAGAGCCTCGGCTTCGCGCCGGTCGCCATCGCCAACGGCGACGAGATCGCGAAGGCCTACGGCATCCAGTACATCCCGGGGCTCCTGATCGTCGACGGCAAGGGCAAGGTGGCGTATCGGCGGCCGTGGACCGATCTGCCGGCCGGCAAGACCGTGGCCGAGCTTTGGGACGGCCAGGTGCGCACCGCGCTCGACACGCTGGTCCGCAGGTGATGGACCGGCGGCAGTTCATGGGTCACGGCGCGCTGCTCGCGCTCGCGGCTTACGCGGGACGCGCCGGTGCGCAGGACGTGCCGCGCAGCTCGTTTGCCGCCGGCGCCACCGCGGAGGAAGTCACGGCCGGCATCGACCTTGCCGGCAAGACCATCGTCGTGACCGGCTGCAACTCCGGCATCGGCCTCGAGACGATGCGCGTGCTCGCGTTGCGCGGCGCGCACGTGATTGGCACGGCGCGCACGCTCGAGCGCGGGCGCGAAGCTTGCGCAGGCGTCCAGGGCAAGGCCACGCCGGTGGTGCTCGAGCTCAGCGATTTCGATTCCGTGGTGGCGTGCGCGAACGAGATCCGCGCGCTGAACGTGCCCGTCGACGCGCTCGTCTGCAACGCCGGCGTGCTGCTGACGGAGCTCGAGCAGGTGCGCGGGCTCGAGATGCAGTTCGTCGTGAACCATCTCGGGCACTTCATCTTCGTGAGCCGCCTGCTCGAGCGCGTGACGGCAGCGCCGCAGGGCCGCGTCGTCGTCGTCGGCAGCATCGCGCACCGGCAGGTGCCGCCGGGCGGCATCCAGTTCGACAATCTCTCGGGCAGGGGCTGGGAACGGCAGGCCTACGGCCACTCGAAGCTCGCGAACGGCCTGTTCTCGCTCGAGCTCTCGAAGCGCCTGGCCGGCACGCGTGCGACGTCGAACTCGTTGCATCCGGGCGTCGTGGCCACGAACATCATGCGCAACACGAATTTTCGCGGCGGCGGCATGAACTGGGAGACGCCGGCGCAGGGGGCCGCCACGAGTTGCTACCTCGCGAGCAACCCGAAGCTCGCGCGCGTGACGGGTCAGTACTTCGCCGACTGCAACCCGGCCGAGCAGAGCGACTACCAGAAGGATCCCGCCATGGCCGCGAAGCTGTGGAAGGTGTCCGAGGATCTCACGCGGCCATATCTCGCCTGACGGCACGCGTCGGGCTGCAGCCCGCTGCGCCCGCGCGGCCGACTCATCGCGCACCTCGCCGATCGCTCCCGCGTCCAGCGCCGCGGTTGCGGGGAGCGCTTGAACATAATCGCCGCGCGGCGCAGGCCTCCCGACTGCGTCGAGCGCTTGCCAGTCAGCGGGCGTTGATCGCATATTTAAGCGCCGTCGTCCGACTCTCGAGGTCGGAACGAAGAACAACAACAAGAGCGCGCTCCTCGGGGGGGAAGGAAACATGAAGACGTGTCCGGATTGCGCCGAGTCCGTTCAGGACGAAGCGCGCAAGTGTCGGTATTGCGGATACCGGTTCGACGGGGCAGGCAGTGCGTCGACCTCGATCTCGGCCAAGGACGAGCAGGCGTCGCCGGACGGCAAGACGAGCGCGAAGCCGCCGGCGCGCCGCAAGCGAAGGTCATCGTCCGGGCGAGGTGCGGGGCAGCCGGCGGTCGTGTCGTCCACGCCCGAGACGGCGGCGCGAGCCGGTTCCAATGGTCCGTTCCTGCTGATCGCCATCGGCGGGCTGATCGTCGCGATCGGCGGCGCGATCCTGGTCGCCGCGAACGCCGTCGATGTCGGCTACTGGGGGTACGCCGTGGATGCGCTGATCTTCGGCGGGCTGTTTCTCGCGGCAGGCTGGGGCACGTTGCTCCGGCGCGGGGAGGCGGAGTTCTGGCCGTTGATCGGCAGCCTCGTACTGACCGCTGCTGGCGTCGCCAGCACCGTGTTCTTGCTCAACGATGACGAGTTCAGCCTTTTTCTTGCCGTGATGATCGGCAACTTGGGTCTCGCGGCTTGCGCCATGATGCACCTGGAAGCGCTCGATCTCGAAGGCATGGACGGCACTCGTCTCGCCGCGATGTTGGCCGCTGGCGGGTTCGTGGTGGCGATCGTGTCGTCCTCCAGGCAATTTCCCGAGGCGTTCACGGTTCTCGGCTTGTGGGTGGGCACGATCGGAACGATCGTCTTCGGCGGTGCGCTCGCGGTCAGCGCGGGGATGCGCGGGCTCGAGCGGGCCTAGGCGCCGCGAGGCATGGCACCCCTGTTGCTCGACAACGAGCGAGGTGTGGGCCTCCCGCTGGCCTGGGTTGTCGCCGCCGTCCTGATCGCCGTCGTTCTGGCCGCACCGCAGCGCGGCATGGGGCAGGTCGTGCCCGCGAAGCCGTTCTCGCTGGATGACAGCCGGTACTTGCCGCGGAGTGCACCGGCCTCCGAGCCCATGACGCCGCGCATGATCGACGCGGTGGGCCGCACCGGAGGGCGCCGCGCGGAATCCGTGTACGGCCCGGGCTGCGACGCGCGCGCCGTCGCGGCGTTCTTCGGGCCCGATCTCCTGCCCGCCGAGTTCGTCGTGGTGCCCGGATCGAGCTTCCTGGCCCGCCCGCAGAGCGCTGCCGACAAAGCCGCAGCGATCGCGTTCGAGCTCAAGCTGATCCTGAACCATCTGCAAGGCAACGGCGACGCCGTGGCCGGGCGGCACCACCTGTGCGTGGGCATCTATGACTTCGGCGAAGAGATCAATGCCATGGCACAGAGCGAGGGCTACGTCATGGTGGATCCGCGGCTCATCACGATTCTCACGCGTGAAGGCGGCGGTCTGCTCATATCGACTTTCGAGAAATTCGTGTACTACCACGAGCTTGCCCACGCCTTGCAGTACTGGAACCCGGCGCTGATGTTTCACGATGCAACCGCCCGCCGCAGCGAGTTGGTCGCGGACTGCGTGGCCGGCGCATTGCTCGCGTCGACGGATTCCAGCGACTTCCTGCGCACCTTCGAGCAGGAGAGGTTCGTGCGGCAGGCCGCAGCCGTCGGCGATTGGGACGTTTTTTCCACGGATCATCACGGGATCCCCGCCGAGCGGGCCAACGCCGTGCGGACAGGGGCGGGCATCGCGGCGACACGGGCCGCACAGGCCGGGGGGTCAACGCGCGGCATCACGTCCGAGTGGTTGCTGCAGCGCTGCAACGAAGCCGAGCGTTAGCCGGGCTCGACCGGGCCGCGGGCGATGACGCCTGGCGGCAGCGAAGCGCCGCTGCACGTGAGCGCGGCGACGCCGGTCAAGCGCCCGGCAGCAGATGCGACGCGCTGAATTTCCTCGGGTCGGCGAGAATCTCCCAGATCGCGGTGCGCGATCGGTCGATGTCGCGAGCGAGTGGCGGATCTGCGTCCTCGAGCAGCGAATGCAGCCGGAGGAACAACAGGTCGTACGAGCGGCGCAGCTCGGCGAGCGTCGCCGTTCCGTGCTGCGCGTGGTATGCGCGGAACCCCTCGAGCAGATCCTCCGACTGGGTCTTGACGGCGACCTTGGTCAGCAGGCCGATCGCCTTCGTCTGTCGGAGGCGCGCGACGAGCGCAGCGAAGTCCAGCGTCTCGGCGGACGGGACCGATGCAACCGCGGACGGAACGGGATCGCGCGCGATTGCAGGTCCCTGAACGCCGGACGCGCCGGCCCGCAAACCGCCGGCCGGATACGACGAAGCGCCGGCCCTCGCGGCCGCCGGTGCCGCGCGATCCGTCGCCGATGGCAGCGCGGCAACCGCCGCCGCATCGCCCTGCGATGGCGCGGACTGCGAACCCGATGACGCCGCAGACGCGGCGCCCGGCGCCTCGGCAGGATCAGGCGCGAGCGGCCCCGAAGAATCCGGACTCGTGGCTTCGGGCGGGCGCTCGGCAGAGGGTGTAGTGGCGGCCGCGGCAGGCCGGGGCTCGCCGCCGGTCACCGCTGCCGGCCCGCGCCCGTTCTCGATCTCGCCGCAGCCCGCGGCCGCGAGGCATGACAGCGCGACGAGGACGCCCATTGCGTTCGCGCGGCCGTTCACTTGCGGTGTTCCTGTGCTGGCACGAATCAAGCTCCGAGATCGAGCAGGCGTCCCGAGGGCGCCAACGTTGAGGCTATTTCCGCACGGACCGCCTGAATACAGACTGAACGGCTCGGGGGTCGTTCGAGGCTCGAGCGCTGAACACGCGGTCCGTGGCCGAGCGCGTGTCCGCACGCGGCCGCTCGGACGCCTGCCGCCACCGTTGTCGCCGCGGGGTCTGGTGATAACATCCCGCGAACCGTCCGGCGCTCGCTGCGAGCCGGCGAACTTCATGCCTTTCGCAACGAATCTGCCTGAACCGACAAAGGGATCTTGAAATGCAGTACTCGCGCCTCGGTGGCACCGGCCTCATCGTCTCCAGATTCGCGCTCGGCAGCATGACGTTCGGCTCCGATCCCACGGGGCCGTTCGCGAGCACCTACAAGGTGGACCAGGCGGGCGCCAACGACCTGGTCGCGCGTGCGATCGACGCGGGCGTGAACTACTTCAACTCGGCCGACGTGTACGCCGGCGGCGATTCCGAGCGCATGCTCGGCAAGGCGATCGGCGCCAGGCGCCAGCAGGTGGTGATCGCAACGAAGGTGGGCAACCGCATGGGGCCGGGACTCGTGGAGGCCGGACTGTCGCGCCGGCACGTCCTCTCGGCCGCGGATGCGAGCCTGACCCGGCTCGGCACCGACTACATCGACGTGTACCTCGTGCACAAGGTCGACGCGCTGACGCCGGTCGAGGAGACGCTCGATGCGCTCGAGGCGCTCGTGCGCGCGGGCAAGGTCCGCTACGTCGGCTTCTCGAACTGGCCGGCATGGATGGCCGCGAAGGCCGTCGGCATCCAGCGCGCACGCGGCTACGAGCAGTTCCGCGGCGCCGAGATGTACTACTCGCTCGTGGGCCGCGACCTCGAGCACGAGGTGGCGCCGTTCTGTCTCGACGCCGGCATCGGCGTCATGGTGTGGAGCCCGCTCGCGGGCGGCTTCCTGAGCGGCAAGTACACGCGTGCGAAACCGAAGGGCGAGAGCGGCGACCGGCTCTCGGGCTTCGAGTTCCTGCCGTACGACAAGGAGCGCGGCTACCAGCTCATCGATCTTCTGCATTCCATCGGAGCGAAGCACGGCGCGACGCCGGCGCAGGTGGCGCTCGCGTGGCTGCTGACGCGGCCCGTCGTCGCGTCGGTGCTCGTGGGCGCGTCGAACCGCCGGCAGCTCGACGAGAATCTGAAGGCGGCCGACGTGCAGCTCACGGGCGAAGATCTCGCGGCGCTCGACGCGGCCTCGAAGCCCACGGCCATTTACCCGAACTGGTTCAACGAGCGCGTCGTGGACGGCAAGCAGTACAAGGCGCTCGGGCTGCCGCTCGCGGTTCCGCCGGTGCGCTGAACGTCCGCTTTATGGGCCACTCTAATACGCCGGGACACCGGCTCGCATACCCCTC
The DNA here is from genome assembly GCA_035548835.1 of Gammaproteobacteria bacterium. GTDB lineage: Bacteria > Pseudomonadota > Gammaproteobacteria > Steroidobacterales > Rariloculaceae > FEN-1219. Next base: position 18,631 of record DASZSB010000086.1, read on the forward strand.
GTGACAGCACCCTCGACCCGGCTCTTGGAACGACGCACGCTCCGGCGCTGGCCGTTGTTCGTCGCGACCGTGCTCGCGTTGGCGCTGCTCGGCATCGCAGCCGCGGCACCGCGGCCGTTCCGCGAATACCCCGGCGTCGAGCACGAAGACCTGCCGTTGCCTCCCGGTTACAACGTGCCGGCCGAATGGACGTTCGCGCGCCTGATGTATCCGCCGTGGGGCGATCGCTATGGCACGGAGTGGCAGTACGGCCGCAGCAACTGGACCATCGACTACCCCGTCGCGGATCGGCACGTGGCGGTCATGGTGAAGCGGCTGACGTCCATCGACACGCGCTCCTCCGAGCAGCCCGTGAACCTCGACGACGACGACGACGTGTTCTACTGGCCGTGGCTGTACGCGGTCGAAGTCGGCCACTGGGATCTGACGGACGCCCAGGCGGCGAAACTGCGCGAGTACCTCACGCGCGGCGGTTTCCTGATGGTCGACGATTTCCATGGCAGCCAGGAATGGGCCGTGTTCGTCGAGAGCATGCGACGCGTGTTCCCGGACCGGCCCATTGTCGAGATTCCGAACGACGACCAGATCTTCCACATGTTCTGGGACCTGGACGACCGCGTGCAGGTGCCGGGCGCCCAGTTCCTGTACAGCCACCGTGTCTACGAGCAGGACGGCGTCGTCCCGCACTGGCGCGCGATCTACGACGACAAGGGCCGGATCATGGTGGCCATCTGCCACGACATGGATCTCGGTGATTCGGTCGAGCACTCCGACAATCCGCTGTATCCCGAGAAGTACTCCGCGCAGGGCATGCGCACGTTCATCAACTACATCCTGTATTCGATGACGCACTGAGCCCGCGCGGCCGCGGCCCTCACGCGGGTTTCTCGCCGACGTAACGCGCGCGCGGCCGGATGATTGCATCGTGCGCGTACTGCTCGATCGCGTGGCCGATCCAGCCGATCGTGCGGCCGATCGCGAACAGCGTCAGCGCCGCGCCGTCGGGCAGTCCCAGCCCCCTGGCGAGCGCCACGAGCGCGAAGTCGACGTTCGGGGCCTCGCCGAGCACGCTCGCAGCCGCGTCCGCGACCTGACGGGAGAACGCGCCGCTCTTCGACTTCGGCAGCATCGCGAGCAGCGCCACGGCACGTGGATCGCCGGCCGGATACAGCGGATGGCCGAGCCCGTCGACGTGCTCGCCGCGGCGCAGTCTGTCCGCTATCGCGGTATGCAGGTCCGGCGCGCGCTTGAGCGACGTGAACAACGCCTCGATGCGGCCCGTCGTGCCGCCGTGCTTCGTGCCCTCGAGGGCAGCGAGGCCGGCGATCACGACGCCATACGGCGAGCCGCCCGCGGATGCCACGCAGCGCGCGGTGAACGTCGAGACGTTCAGCTCGTGGTCCGCACAGAGGATCAGCGCCGACCGCAGCAGTGGCGCGGCGGCTGGAACGCGCCAGGCTTGCGCGAGCGCGGCCTCGAGCGTCGGCTCGTCGGTGCGGCCGCCGCTGGCGACGGCGCTGAGCAGCTTCAGGATCCGCCAGCCGGTCTGGGCGACGGCGCGCGGCCGCAGGTCGTAGCCGGCCGCATCCTTCGCCGCGGCCAGCGCGAGCGTGGCCTGCGCGCGCGCCACGAACGGCGCGTCGCCGGCGAGCCTCGGCGCCGTCGTTTTCGACGCCGAGTCGAGCGCCAGTCCGTCCTCGGCGCCGGTCCACAGCAGCGCCGCGACGCCGGCGAGCGACGTCGTGCGCGCGAGCTCGGCCGCATCGCGGCCGCGGTAGTACATGCGGCCGTCCGCGATCAGCGTGATCGCGGACTCGAGGATCGGCAGTCCCCAGTGCAGCGCGTGCTCGGCGGCTTTGCCCGGATTGCGGCGCTCGTCGGCGCGTGCGCGCAGGCGCTCGATGTCGTCGCGGGCGTAGCGGCGGTTGCGCGTCTTGCCTGCCGTGGCCTCGGAGCGGATGCGGCCGCGACTCACGTACGCGTACAGCGTGGCGCGGCTCACGCCGAGCAGCTTCGTGGCTTCGGCGGCACTGACCCAGGAGTCGTTCGTGGTTTGCATGTTGATTGGTCAATCAATATTGACGAAAGACTGACTCAAACATACGGTACTCGCCATGAATGCGCAAACCGAAGTGAATGTTTCGAGTGGTCTCGAGGGCGTCGTCGCGGCCGCCACGCGGCTCAGCATGGTGGACGGGGAGCGGGGGGATCTCGTGATCGCCGGCATGCGGCTCCCGCAGCTCGCGGCGCGGCCGTTCGAGGACGTCGTGGCGGCACTGTGGGAAGCCGCGGGCACGCACGGTGCAAAGCGCGTCGCCGCGGCTCCCGTCTCCCCGGCGACGATCGCGCTGCTGCGCGACGCCGCGGCGCGCCGCGTGGACCCGATGGACGCGCTGCGCATGGCTGTTGGCACGCTGACGGCGGCGGGCGATCTCGACGCCGCGCAGGTGCTGGTCGGTGCCGCACCGACGATCGCCGCCGCCTACGCGCGGTTGCTGCGCGGCGCCGAGCCGTTGCCACCGCGGGCCGATCTCGGCCTCGCGGCCAACTACCTGTACATGCTGACGGGCGCCGAGCCGCACGCCGAGCTCGTGCGCGGGCTCGACACCTACCTCGCGACGGTCTCGGATCACGGCCTGAACGCGTCCACGTTCACCGCGCGCGTGATCGTGTCCACGGGCTCCGACTTCGTCTCGGCCGCGACGGGCGCCATCGGCGCGCTGAAGGGCCCGCTGCATGGCGGCGCGCCGGGGCCGGCGCTCGACATGGTGTTCGAGATCGGCGAGGCCGCGCGCGCGGAAGCCGTGCTGCGGCAGAAGATCGAGCGCGGCGAGCGGCTCATGGGTTTCGGCCACCGCGTGTACAAGGTGCGCGACCCGCGGGCCGACGCGCTCGCGGCCGCGGCCGCGCGCATGTTCGCGCACGCGGGCGACGCGAAGCTGTACGAGCTCGCGCGCTCGGTCGAGGCCGTGGCCCTGCGGTTGCTCGAAGAGTACAAGCCCGGCCGGCGCCTGCAGACGAACGTCGAGTTCTACACGGCGCTGCTGCTGCACGGGCTCGGGCTCGACACCGCGTTCTTCACGCCCACGTTCGCGATCGGCCGCATGGCGGGCTGGACCGCCCATGCGTTCGAGCAGCGCGCGCTCGGCCGGCTGATCCGGCCGCAGAGCGTGTACGTGGGGCGCATGCCGGCGTAGCCAACGTGCTCTGGGTGCTCACGACGCTGATCGCCGCGGTCGCGCAGACGGCGCGCAACGCGATGCAGAGCAGCCTCACGGCGACGCTCGGCACGCTCGGTGCGACGCAGGTGCGATTCGTCTACGGTCTACCGTTCGCCGTGCTGTTCCTGATCGCGATGACCGCGTTCGCGCACGCGCACGTGCCGCCGCCCACGGGCAGGTTCCTGGCGTTCGCGGTGCTGGGCGGGCTCGCGCAGATCGCGGGCACGGCGTTCCTGCTCGCCGCGATGCAGGCGCGCTCGTTCTCGGTCGCGACCGCGCTCAGCAAGACCGAGGCGGTGCAGGTGGCGCTGTTTGGCTTCGCAGTGCTCGGCGACGCGCTGACGGCCTCGCGCGCGGCCGCGATCGTGATCGCCACGGCCGGCGTGGTGATCATGGCCGTGCGGCCCGATCAGGCGTGGAACCGGAGCCTGAAGCCCGCGCTGCTCGGCATCCTGTCGGGGGGCTTCTTCGCGCTCGCGTCCGTGAGCTTTCGGGGCGCCATCATCGCGCTGCCGGACGCGCCCTTCTTCCTGCGCGCGACGACGGCACTGGTGTGGTCGCTCGGCATTCAGGTCGCCGTGCTCGGCGTGTGGCTCGCGATCACGAACCGCGAAGCGCTGCTGCGCAGCCTCGCGGTGTGGCGCCAGTCGCTGACCGCCGGGTTCATGAGCGCGTTCGCATCGCAGCTCTGGTTCCTCGGCTTTTCACTGACCGCGGCCGCGAACGTCCGCACGCTGGCGCTCGTGGAGGTGGTGCTGGCCCAGGCCGTGTCGCGGCGGCTGTTCGGCCAGACGGCGGCGCCGCGCGAGCTCGCGGGCATGGCGCTCGTCGTGGCCGGGGTCGCCTGGCTGCTCGTGGCGGCCTGAGCCAGTGGCCGGCTAATTGCCCGTTCGCACGTAACCCTTCATCTGCAGGTTCAGCATCGACGTCATGGCCCAGAGGTCGATCTGGATGTCCGGGTTCACGTCGGCGGCCGCGATCTTGCGGCTGTCGAGCGCCTGACCGCAGGCCCGGAACTGCACGCCCGCGGCCTTGAGGTCCCGGATCAGCGCGACGTTCGGGTTGTCCTTGCCGTGACGGGCCTTGAACGCCGCGTTCGTCATCGTGATGTCGAAGTCGGGGTTGCGCTGGTGGAACATCACGATCAGGTGCCGCTTCTCGGCCGGTACGCCGTACTTCGCGAGCGTGTTCACGTAGCGGGCGAGCTGCGCAAGCGTGGGATTGACCTCGGCGGTCATGTCCATGGCGCCACTGCCGATCGAGAAGACCACCTTGTAGTCGATGGTCGGGTCCGGCAGTTCGTGCGCGCCCGGCACGTCGTGCGCGGCGGGGTAGCCCGGCACCGGCAGCGGAGCCGCGGATTCGGCGGCGAACGCGGACGCGGCTGAGCCCAAGGTCAGGATGGCGATGGCGGCAAGGGCCGTGGACGTCTTCATGCGTGTTCCCCTCTCGATTCGGCGTGTTCCGGCCGTTCCCCTTGTGTACGCAGCGGACCCGCTGCGGCTGCGGACGGCGCCGGATGACTATGCCACAAGCCGCCGCTGATAGGAGCGCCGGCCCGGCGCGGCCACGGGAGCGTGCGCCGCGTCCCGGAGCCGGTGGCGCTCCTGTGGCATGCTTGCGCGTCAGTATCTGGCCCCGACCCGCGAGTTCCAATGAGCGCCGCCCAAAGAGACACCCACGTTCCGACCCGTCACACCCGTTTCGTCACGCTGCAGGGGCACATCCTCGAGCAGCAGGCCCACTACCCCGAGGCGTCGGGCACGTTCTCGTGGATCCTGTCGGCGCTGTCGATCTCCGCGAAAATGATCGCCGCGCACGTGCGCCGCGCGCGGCTCGACGACGTGCTGGGCTCGGTCGGCAGCGAGAACGTCCAGGGCGAGCAGCAGCAGAAGCTCGACGTCATCGCGAACGAGATCCTGCTGCGCACGCTCGGCGGCCGGGATGGCGTGGCGATCGTGGCCTCGGAGGAGAACGAGGAGCCGGTCATCCTGCGCACAGGACTCGGCGGCGAGCAGAAGTACTGCGTGCTGTTCGATCCCCTCGACGGCTCTTCGAACCTGGACGTGTGCGGCGGCGTCGGCACGATCTTCAGCATCCTGCGTCAGGATCGCCGTTCGCAGCGCGCCGAGGATTCCTTGCTGCAGCCGGGCCTCAGGCAGGTGGCCGCGGGCTACGTGCTGTACGGGCCGTCGACGGTGTTCGCGCTGACGATCGGCCGCGGCGTGGATCTGTTTGTGCTCGATCCGGCGTATGGCGCGTTCATGCGCGTCGAGCAGGGCGTGCGCATCCCGCAGGCCAGCAAGAGCTACTCCCTGAACGAAGGCAATCGCAAGACGTTCCCGGAGGGCTATCAGCGCTATCTCGACTGGGCGCAGAGCGAGACGTACTCGAGCCGCTACGCCGGCGCGATGGTGGCCGATATCCACCGCATCCTGCTGAAGGGTGGCGTGTTCATGTATCCGCCGACGAAGAAGGCGCCGAACGGCAAGCTGCGCCTGATGTACGAGGCGAACCCGATGGCGATGCTCGCGGAGCAGGCCGGAGGGAAGGCGCTTGCGGCACCCGGTCAGCGGATTCTCGAGATCCAGCCGACCGACATCCACCAGCGCACGCCGGTCATCATCGGCAGCCCGGACGAGGTGGAGCACGTCGCGCGGCACCTCGCCTGAGCGAGACGCGGCGCGCGCCGTTTCAGCGGCGTTTCTTCCAGAGCTTCGCCGAGGCGAGCGCCGCGCCTTCGACGAGCGCGCCGAGCTTCTTGTACGCGATGCCGGGATCCACGCGCGAGTAGCCGGCGAACGTGCCGAAGCCGCAGTCCGTGCCCGCGATCACGCGCTCGCGGCCGACGATGTTCGCGTACTCGACGAGCTGCTGCGCGATCAGCCGCGGATGCTCGACGTAGTTCGACGTGGACATGATGCAGCCCGGGATCAGCACCTTGTCGTCCGGCAGCTTCGCGTTGCTCCAGACCTCGAGCTCGTGGCGATGGCGCGGGTTCGCGGCCTCGAACAGGATGCCGGCCGGCTTCGCCTTCAGCACGATGTCGAGCACCTTCTCGAGCGCGATGTCGCAGTCGTGAGGGCCTTCGTAGTTGCCCCAGCAGATGTGCATGCGCATGCGGTCGGCCGGAATGTCGCGGACCGCATGGTTCAGCGCTTCGACCTGGTAGGCGGCACGCTTCAGGAATTCGGCCTCGCCGAGCTCCTGGAAGCCGGTGTGCTTCGCCATCGCGAGATCGGGGCAGTCGAGCTGCAGCACGAAACCGGCCGCGACGATCGTGTCGTACTCGGGCTTCATGGCCGCCGCGATCGCGTCGACGTAGGCCTCGTGCGTCGGGTAGTAGCGGTTGCCCTGGAACGCCGACACCACGCCCGGCGACGCCGCGTTCATGAACGCCTCGACCGGCGGATGCGCCGCGATTGCGGCCGCGAGGTTGTCGACGTCCGCCCGCATCGCGTCGCGGTCGACGAGCTCGACCGGACCGACGCAGGCGGCACGCTTGAACGACTGCTTGCCCATCATGCGCGCCATGGCTTCGCGGAATTCCGGGTACGGCTGCAGATCGAGGTGCGGCGGGCGCGGATAGTGGCCGTCGAAGCCGGACAGCCGGTCCTTGATATACGTGGCGTAGCCGACCTTGCTGGTCTCGCCGTCGCTGACGATATCGATGCCGACGGCGTTCTGCTTCGCGACGACCTCGGCCACGCCGGTACGCATCGTGGCGGCGAATGCGGCGCGGTCGTAGGACTCGCCGTTCTCCTTCCTGTAGAGGAAATCGACGACGGCGGCGCTGCGGGGCAGGCTGCCGACGTGCGTCGTCAGGATCCGGTCGGTCGAAAGCTGCATCGGGAATCTCCTTGTCGCGGCGCGTGGCGCCGCCGCCGCGGGGGCGCCATTGTGGCTCAGGGTCATGGCCAATTCGAGCGCCTGCTCGCATTGACGCCTGTCGGCGGCGCGTGGTCTAGTGGCCGCGGGAAGACCGAACGGTTCGGGGGAACGGTGAAGGGTGTGGGTGGCATGTTGTCGGGGCTCGTGAAGGATTTCTTCGAACGCTGGCGCGAGGGCCGTCAGCACGCGGGCGGCGCGAGCGACAGCATGCGTTACGAGATCCTGCTCGAGGAACGCGAGCCGCTCGACCGCTGGACGCTGTGCACCGTGTGCTTGAACGTCGATCGCACGGCCGCCGTCATGCGGCGTCGCTGGCGTTGCTCGGATTGCGGCGTGGACACGAGCAACGACACGCAGCAGCCGCTGGTCTCGTATCTCGCCAGGACGCCCGCCGAGACCATCGAGAACAACCTGCGCGAGTGGAACAACGTGAAGGGTGCGCGCGCCGCGTACAAGATGTTGCGCTCGGCCCGGTACAAGTGCCTGCTGACGCTGCAAAAGCGCGTCCAGCCCGAAAGTTAGCGCATGGCAGCGCTGACGGATCGCATCGATCACATCGTGCTGACCGTGGCCGATATCGAGGCCACGACGCAGTTCTACGAGCGCGCGCTCGGATTCACGCGCGAGTTCTTCCGCGGGCCGGACGGCGCGCCGCGTTACGCGCTGAAGTTCGGACAGCAGAAGATCAACCTGCAGGATCGCGACACGCAGACGCCCACGAAGGCGCAGCGGCCGACGTTCGGCTCCGGCGATTTCTGCCTGCTGGCGGCCGTGCCGCTCGACGACGTGATCGCGCACCTCGCGGCCGCGAACGTGCCGCTCGAGGCCGGTCCCGTGCCCCGCCGCGGCGCCATGGGCGCGCTCAAGTCGATCTACTTCCGCGACCCCGACGGCAACCTCGTCGAGGTGGCCGAGTACGTCGGCGAGTAGCGTCGCGCGCTACGGCGCTCCGTGGTGGGCGTGGCCGGCGTGCGGCTGCGCGGTCGCTGGCGCCGGCGGCGCGTTCGGATCGCGGATCACGAGATGCCCCATCATGCCGGCCTCCGCGTGGTCGAGGATGTGGCAATGGAACATCCACGTGCCGGGCCGCTCGTCGAAGCGCACGGCGAGCGTCAGCGCGGAATGCGTCGGCACGTTCACGGTGTCCTTCCATTCGGGCACGCGGTCGGGGTCGAGCACCTGGAAGAAATAGCCGTGCAGGTGGAACGGGTGCGCGAAGTCGGTGTCGTTCTTGACGTGCCAGACCTGCGTTTCGCCGATCCTGCCTTCGAAGGGTTGTGCCTTCCAGAACGGAATGCCGTTGATACCCATCTCGACGTTGCCGCTGTTGATGGCGATCGTCAGGTTGATGTCGCGCTCGGTCGCGCCCGCGACGTCGATGGGCTCGATCCTGCGCAGCTCGGTCGGGATCGGCTCCGGCTTCACGGGCGCATCGGCCACGGTGTCGATCTTCAGCATGTCGACCGATGAACGGTTGAACGTGCTGCCATAGCCGCGTTCCGTCGGCACCCAGCGCAGCACGTCGTGGCTGCCGGGCGCGTCGGCGGGCGTGAACACGGCGTCGGCACGCTCGCCCGGCGTCACGAGCAGGTTGTAGGTATCGGTCGAGCGGGCCGCGAGGCCGTTGTCGCCGCCCAGGCGGATGAAGCGATGATCGCGCAGCCGCAGGTTGTAGTAACGCGCGCGCGTGGCATTGATGATGCGCCAGCGCTGCTGCTTCCCCGCGCGCACCTTCAACGTGGGCAGCACCTTGCCGTTCACGAGCAGCACGGAGCCTTCGCGGCCGAACAGATCGCCGAAGCCGCCGCCGCTGTCGGCGGGCAGCATCTCCCCGTTATCGCCCAGGCTCATGTCCGAGAGCAGCAGCACGAGATCGTCGCCGAATGCCTTCGGATCCTTCGGGTCCTCGACCACGATCGCGCCATACAGGCCGCGACCCACCTGCGCGGAGGAGTCGAAGTGCGGGTGGTACCAGTAGGTGCCGGCATCGCGCAGCGTGAACTCGTAGCGGAACTCGCCACCCGGCGGAATCGGGGCCTGTGTGGCGCCTGGCGCACCGTCCATGTCGTTCGGCACCCGCAGGCCGTGCCAATGGATCGTGGTCTCCTCCGGCAGCGAATTCTTGAAGTGCACGATCACGCGGTCGCCCACCTGGCCGCGAATCAGCGGCCCCGGGATCTTGCCGTCGTAGGTCCACACGGTGGTCGTGTGCCCCGGCACGATCGTGAGCTCGGCCGGCTTGGCCTCGAGATTGAACTCGAGCACGTGGGGATCGGGGTTCAGGTCCACGGGCTGCGGCATGGCGAGATCGTCCGCCCAGCCCGGCGGCTGGCTGACCTCGTGGGCGGCCTGCTGCACGGCGGGCGGCGCCGGCGGTCGCTCGCACCCGGAAAGGCCGGCGAAAGTCATGCAACCCACTGAAGCTGCGAGAAAAGTCTTCAAACCCAAGCTCCGAAAATCGAACGCACCAGATTGGGGCAGTGTTGCCGCCGTGGCTGCCCCCAGCCATAGGTAATAGTACGTATACGATCGCAACACCGGATGCTGCCGGAGGTCCGGCGCCCCCGAGGCGGCGACCAAGCGGCGTGCCGGCTGCACGGCAACCCGTTCGCGTGCTACCTCGATGATCACTCGCCGCGGCGGCAGCGTCGCGCGGCGCTCGCGGCTGCATCGCCAAGCTCGACGGCGCCGCGGCCAGCTCCGATAATCGACCCGGGCTGCGCACGGGCGCTCGGTCGCGGGGGTAGCTACATGGCTTGGTGGAGTTGGGGCATCTTCGGCTTCGCGCTGCTCTTCCTCGAGCTCGTGGGCATCGACGCCCAGTTCTATCTCGTGTTCGCCGGTGTCGCCGCGATCGTCGTGGGGCTGCTCCAGCTGATCGGCCTTCCGCTGCCCGACTGGGCGCAGTGGATCGCGTTCGCGGTGCTGTCGCTGGTCGCGATGTTCACGATCCGCAGGCAGGTCTACGAGAAGCTGCTGAGCAAGCCTGCCGGCAAGGTCAGCACGGACATCCACCAGCACGTCGTCATCGGTCAGAGTCTCGAGCCCGGCAGGTCGTGCCGCATCGAGTATCGAGGTACGGGCTGGACGGCCGTCAACGTCGGCAAGGATGCGATTCCTGCCGGCGGCGAGGCGCGGATCGAGTCGATCGACGGGCTCACGTTGCACGTCAGGGCGCTCTAGGCGCGGGCACTTCAGGAGGGACGCATGGATCAGGGGTTGTTGCTGTTGGTGCTCGTGGTCGCGGCGCTCGCGTTCACGATCCTGGTCAAGACCGCGGTCGTGGTGCCGCAGCAGAGCGCGTTCATCGTGGAGCGGCTCGGCCGGTACAGCAGCACGCTGAATGCCGGTTTCCACATCCTCGTGCCATTCGTCGAGCGCGTGGCCTACCGCCACAGCCTGAAGGAGGACGCGCTCGACATTCCCGAGCAGGTCTGCATCACGAAGGACAACGTACAGGTGGGCATCGACGGCGTGCTGTACCTGCAGGTGCTCGACGCGGCACGCGCCTCGTACGGCATCTCGAATTACCACTTCGCGATTTCGCAGCTCGCCCAGACCACGCTGCGCAGCGAGATCGGCAAGATCGATCTCGACCGCACGTTCGAGGAGCGTTCCACGATCAATGCCAACGTCGTGACCGAGCTCGACAAGGCTACCGAGCCCTGGGGCGTGAAGGTGCTGCGCTACGAGATCAAGAACATCAACCCCCCGCGCGACATCATCCAGGCCATGGAGAAGCAGATGCGGGCGGAGCGCGAGAAGCGCGCCCTGATCCTGACGTCCGAGGGTGAGCGCGACGCGAAGATCAATCAGGCCGAAGGCGAGAAGCAGCGCGTCATCAAGGAATCGGAAGCCGCGCGCCAGCGGCAGATCAACGAAGCGGCCGGCCAGGCCGAGGCCATCCTCGCGGTCGCGTCCGCCACGGCGGAAGGCCTGCGCCGCGTGGCCGAGGTCGTCAGCGCGCCCGGCGGCCGGGATGCCATGCAGTTGCGTGTGGCCGAGGAGTATGTGCAGCAGTTCGGCAACATGGCGCGCAGCAGCAATACGCTCGTCGTGCCGGCGAACGTCAGCGACATCGCCGGCATGATCGCGATGGCTACGAAGGTGTTCGAGCAGAGCCGGTCTGGCGCCGCTCCGCGAGCCTAGCCCGACGTCGACGTCCCCGCGCTGACGCGGCCTTCGAGATAGGCGCGCCGCGTAGCGGGCGGCAGTTTCTCGATGGCGTAGCGCAACATCGTGCGCGGCATGCGCTGGCAGTGACGGTCGAGGAATCGCGCGGCCGCGCGGGCATCGCGATTGCCGATCTCCCGCAGCATCCAGCCGACGGCCTTGTGGATCAGATCCTGTGCGTCGTCCAGCAGCAGCTCCGCGATCGCGAGTGCGTCGGCGAAATCGCCGCGGCGGATGAACCGGAACGTGGCGAGCATCGCGACGCGCCGCTCCCAGAGATCGGCGGAGCGCGCGAGCGCGTACAGCGGCTTGCGGCTGCGCTGCTCGAGGAAGCCGCCGACGATGGCGGGCGCCGAAGTGTCGACGAGATCCCAATTGTTCACGCCCCGGCGGATCGCCCGGACGTAGCGCGAATAGATCTGCTCGCGGCCGCGCTCGTCGGAGCGCTCGAACAGTGCGACGAGCAGCAGCAGGGCGAGCAGGCGTTCTTCGTGCCATGCCGAGCGCAACAGCGCGAACGCGGTGGTCGCAGTCGCCCCGCGGTGCTCGCGGGCGAGGCGACGCAGCATTGGCACCCGGATGCCGAGGAACCGGTCGCCTGCGCCGTATTCGCCGGGCCCGGTCTTGAAGAAGCGCACCGAGTGCGCGGCTGCGTTGGGGTCCTTGAGCGCGCGCAGCCGGGAACGGATCGTTGCGAGCTCGTTCATGGTCGATGGGGTTGTTCGTGCCGTCTCGGCGGGAGGTGTCCCGGCCGAATGGTATGCTGCGCGCCGATGAAAATCCTGCGCCGGTTGCGTCGCTGGTTCGGGCCAGACCCGAATCGTTTCCTGCGTTCCGTGCGCGGCGTAATTCACGTCGGTGCGAACGTCGGCCAGGAACGCGAGCTGTACGCGCGTTACGGTCTCGACGTGCTGTGGATCGAGCCGATTCCCGAGGTGTTCGTCACGCTGCGTGCGAATCTCGAAGGCTTCCCGCGGCAGCGTGCGGTGCAGGCGCTGGTCACGGACCGCGACGGTCACGCGTACGAGTTCCACGTCGCGAGCAATGCGGGCGAGTCGTCGTCGATCCTCGAGCTCAAGCAGCACAGGGACGTGTGGCCGAAGGTCGCGTTCACGCGCTCGATCAACCTGCGGAGCGTGACGCTGCCGGCGCTGCTCGAGCGCGAGGGGATCGACCCCGGCCTCTACGATGCGCTGGTCATGGATACGCAGGGCTCGGAGCTGCTCGTGCTTGAGGGCGCGGAGCCGCTGCTGCCGCGGTTTGCGTACATCAAGACCGAGGTCCCGGATTTCGAGGCGTACGAGGGATGCGTGCAGCTTGCGGAGCTCACGGCGTTCCTCGCCGCCCGCGGCTACGCGGAGCTTGCCCGGCACCGGTTTGCGAGCCGGGCCGCCGGAGGCCACTACTACGACGTGGTCTACCGCCGGGCAACCGCCTAGCGCGGCGCCTGCACCCTCCCGGGGCGATGAGCGCCCCTGCCCGTGTGACGCGTGTCTTAGGTTGAACCGCCGGACGCGCCTATTCTTTTCACAAAATAGGCGCAGGCAAGCGGGATCCCGGTCATGAGCATGAAGTCGACGCTGGTGATCAATGCGAAGGGTGGCGTGGGCAAGACCACGATCACCACGAATCTCGCGAGCTACTTCGCTTCACGGGGCGTTTCCACCGCCATCGCGGATTACGACCCGCAGAGCTCGAGCCTGAACTGGCTCGCGCAGCGCTCGGCCGAGGCGCCGACGATCCACGGCGCGGACCTCGCGCCACGTGCCGGGCTCACGTTGCAGAACGGCCGGCGGCAGATTCCTCTCAGCACCCGCCAGCTGATCATCGACGCGCCGGCAGGACCGTCGCGTCTGCTGCTGCAGGACCTGATGCAGCGCACGCAGTCGATCCTGATTCCCGTGGCGCCTTCCGCCATCGACATCCACGCGACGGCGAACTTCATCAAGGAGCTGCTGCTGGTCGGGCAGGTGCGCTTCCGCCACATCCGCGTCGCCGTGATCGCGAACCGCGTGCGCAACGCGCGGCCCGTGTACGAGCCTCTCGAGCGGTTCGTCGCGTCGCTCGGCATCGCGTTCCTGACGCGCGTCAGCGATTCGGACGTGTACGTCGACGCGGCCGAGAAGGGCCTCGGGATCTTCGACCTGCCGCCCGAGCAGTGCGCGAGCGAGCTGCGCGAGTTCCAGCCGATCGTGCAGTGGCTGACCGGCGACAGCCCCGTCGAGAGCCCGGCTCCGGCTCCTGAGCCGAGCAACGTCATTCAATTGAACGTCGCGCGCGCCTAGCGCCGCGCTTTCCGCTTCGGCACGACTCTCACCGCACGTGCTGCGTGCGGAACGGCTTCGATTTGCCCTTCGCGCCGCGCTTACCCTCGGGCGCCGTCGGCCGGCCCGTGCCCTTCGGCTGGAAGCGCGGGATCAGCTGGTGCTTGCCGTTGCCGATCAGGTCGGCGCGGCCCATGCGCTTCAACGCCTCGCGCAGCATGGGCCAGTTGTTCGGGTCGTGGTAGCGCAGGAACGCCTTGTGCAACCTGCGAACCTTGAGTCCACGCGGAATCACGACTTCCTCTGACGTACGCGACACGCGCTTCAGCGGGTTCTTGCCGGAGTAGTACATCGCGGTGGCCGTGGCCATCGGGCTCGGCAGGAATGCCTGCACCTGGTCCGCGCGGAAACCATTCTTCTTCAGCCACAGCGCGAGCTCGAGCATGTCCTCGTCGGTGGTGCCGGGATGCGCGGCGATGAAGTACGGGATCAGGTACTGCTCCTTGCCCGCGGCCTGCGAGTAGCGGTCGAAGAGCTGCTTGAATTTGTAGTAGGTGCCCACTCCGGGCTTCATCATCTTCGAGAGCGGCCCCTCGCTGATCGCCTCGGGCGCGATCTTCAGGTACCCGCCGACGTGGTGCTGGGCCAGCTCCTTCACGTATTCGGGCGACTCGATCGCGAGGTCGTAACGCACACCTGAAGCGATCAGCACCTTCTTGATGCCCGGCAGCTCGCGGGCGCGGCGGTACAGCTTGATCAGCGGCGCGTGGTTCGTGTTCAGGTTCGGGCACACGGCGGGGTACACGCACGACGGGCGCCGGCAGGCCGCTTCGACCTCGCGGCTCTTGCACGCAATCCGGTACATGTTCGCCGTGGGGCCGCCCAGGTCCGAGATCACGCCGGTGAAGCCCGGCACCGTGTCGCGGATCGTTTCGATCTCGCGCACGATCGAGTCCTCGCTGCGGTTCTGGATGACGCGCCCTTCATGCTCCGTGATCGAGCAGAACGTGCAGCCGCCGAAGCAGCCCCGCTGGATCGTGACGGAGAACCGGATCATCTCGTAGGCCGGGATCTTCGCGTCGCCATAGGACGGATGTGGCACGCGCGCGTAGGGTAGCTCGTAGATCCGATCCATCTCGGGGCTCGTGAGCGGCAGCGGCGGCGGATTGAGCCACACGTCGCTGACGCCGTGGCGTTGCACAAGCGCGCGCGCGTTGCCGGCGTTCGCCTCCATGTGCAGGATGCGCGACGCGTGCGCGTACAGCACGGGGTCGTCCCGGACCTGCTCGTAGCCCGGCAGGCGGATGTAACTGCGGTCGCGGTCGGCCGCGCGCACGCGCCGTGCGAAACGCACGACGTGCACGTGCGCTTCGCCGGGCGCTGCACCCGCGCCCGCGGTGGGTGCGTGCGGCGGCTGTGCGGCGTACGGATCGGGGTGGCCGTCGACCGGCCCCGGTGTGTCGAGATGCGTGGAGTCGATCTCCGTCCAGTCGCCGTCCAGCGGGCCACCGAGCAGGGCGGTGCCGCGCACGTTGCGGATGTCCGCCGGCTTTTCGCCGGCTGCGAGTCGATGCGCGATCTCGACGATCTGGCGCTCGCCGTTGCCGAACACGAGCAGGTCGGCACGCGAGTCGAGCAGGATCGAGCGGCGCACCTTCTCCTGCCAGTAGTCGTAATGGGCGATGCGGCGCAGGCTGGCTTCGATGCCCCCGATGACGATGGGCGTATCGGCGAACGCCTCGCGCACGCGCTGCGAATAGACGATCACGCTGCGATCGGGGCGGGCGCCGCCCGCGCCGTGCGGTGTGTAGGCGTCGTCGCTGCGCACGCGCTTGTCCGCCGTGTAGCGGTTCACCATGGAGTCCATGTTGCCGGCGGTGATGCCGAAGAAGAGGCTCGGCGTGCCGAGCTTTTCGAAGTCGGCGGTGGACCGCCAGTCCGGCTGCGCGATGATGCCCACACGGAACCCCTGCGCCTCGAGCACGCGGCCGACGATGGCCATTCCGAAGCTCGGGTGATCGACGTAGGCGTCACCGGTCACGAGGATCACGTCGCACTGGTCCCAGCCCAGGGCGTCCATCTCGTCTCGCGACATCGGCAGGAACGGTGCCGGCGTCAGTCGGTGCGCCCAATACTTGCGGTACCCGAACAGATCGGGCGCTCTTAGCAGGGGTTGGACGGCGGTGGAATGCATCGGCGGCGTGGGTCGTTGCGGAGGCGTGGTGCCAGTACGGCGAGCAGGGTATCACCGCACCGGTGGGGCGGTTAGTCGAAAATACTTTACAGTGAGGTGAAGATTTCGCACTGTATGTAAAGAAAAACATACAACGAGCGCGTGCCATGTCGTTCCGCGAGAAAAGCGCCTGGATCTCGCTCGTCTGCCTGCTGTTGCCGACGGTGGCGTTCACCGTCGGTCAACACTTCCACCCGCACGACGCGCAGGGCCATGACCTCGTGAACCCTCTGCACCTGGTGCTCGCGATCCTCGGCGGGTTCCTGCTGCTGCAGGCGGTGCTGCACCTGATCGTCGTGTTGCGAGCGCCGCGAGATGCGCGCACGCCGAAGGACGAGCGCGAACGACTGATAGAGCTGCGTGCTGCGCGGGTGGGTTTCTACGCCCTCGTGATCGGCGAGTTCGTGGCGATGGCGCTGTTCCACGCGCACGGCCGTGCGTTCACGTTGATGAATACCGTGCTGCTGGCCATCCTGGTCGCATGGCTCCTGAAACTCGGCAGCGAGGTCGCGTTGTACCGGCGGGGTGGTTGACATGCCGGGTCTGCCCATCGACAACCGGATTCGCCGTTTGCGCTTCGAGCACGGCGAGATGACGCAACAGCAGCTCGCTGAGCGCATAGGGGTCACGCGGCAGACGGTCAATGCGATCGAGCTCGGCAAATACTCGCCATCGCTCGAGGTAGCCTTCCGGATCGCGGCGGTGTTCGGTGTGCCGCTGGAGCAGGTCTTCCAGTATCGCCACTCTGACTAGCTGGCTGGCGCCTGCGCAGGAAGCTCCTTACTGTGGCGGCTCCGAGTCAGCCGTACGAGGGGCGATGACGGTCTTCATATCGATGCTGCGCGCCGTCAACGTGGGCGGCACGAGCCGGATCAGGATGGAACCGCTGCGCACGGCCTACGAAGCCATGGGATTCAGGGACGTGCGCTCGCTGCTGCAGAGCGGCAACGTGCTGTTCCGCAGCAGCGTCAGGGACCGTGCGCAGCTCTCCCGGCGAATCGGTCAGGAGCTCGAACGGCGGTTCGGGCTCGAGATCGAGGTCGTGATCCGCACGCTGGCGGAGCTCGAGAGCATCTTCGAGCGCAGCCCGGTGCTGTCCCCGCAGGCGGACCCCGCCAAGCTGCTCGTGATGTTCCTCGCCGGCGTGCCGGCTGCCCAGGCCCAGGCCCGGCTCGCCAGGTCTCACAAAGGGCCGGAGATGCTCGAGATCCGTGGCCCCGAGGTGTACCTCTACTATCCCGACGGCGTCGGCCGCTCGAGACTCACCGCTGCCGTGATCGAGAGCCATCTCGAGGTCGCCGGCACCGCCCGCAACTGGAACACGCTGACGAAGCTGCTCGAAGCCGCGCGCGAGATCGAACGGGGCGCGCCGGCGGCACGGTAATATCACCACACGATCCACTGCGAGGGGCTCGAGCCATGACCGAGGAGTCTGGTGACCGTTCGTCGTCCGATCAGCCGCGGCCGCTCGAGGAACACCTGACCGCGCGTTCCACCTGGTTGCGCCTGGTATTCATGATCGTGCTCGGTATCTGCCACGAGCTCGCGCGCCTCGTGGGTGCGGTGGTCGTGATCCTGCAGTTCCTGCACGTGCTGTTCACGGGCGCGCCGAACGACCGACTGAAGGACGTGGGTCTGTCGCTCGCGCAGTACGTGCGGCAGGTCATCGAGTACCTGACCTTCAACACCGAGGTGCGACCGTTCCCGTTCGATGCGGAATGGCCCGCGCCGCGGCCGCCGCAGTCCCGCTCATAGGCGATCGAGCCAGCGGCCGGTCGTCGTTTCACGCCGGCTGTCGAACGCGGCGCGTGCAGCGTGCGTGTAGGGTGTGAGCTGACGCACGCCGTAGCGCACGAAGCCGGCCGTGTGCATCTCCCGCAGCGACTGCCTGTAGTGCGCGAGCAGCGCGCCCGACAGCGCCGTGCCGCCGTGCTTCAGGACGATCGCGGCCGAGCGCGACAGGACGCGCGCCCGCTCGGGCAGCTCGCTGACGGCGGATACCGCGAGCAGGGACGATACCTCGAACACCGAGCGGCCTTCGTCGTGCGCCGTGATGCGGAGGTCCCGCCACAGGCCGGTCACCGCGGTGGGCAAGGGCAGCTGCGGCGTGGGCAGGTGTCGCGCCTCGGCCGCGAAGCGTGACCACTCGCGCCGCAGGCTCGCAACGTCGAGCGGCGGCATCGCCACCGTGTCGGCCAGGTGCGCGGCGCTGCGCTCGAGGCCCGCCAGCAGCTGCTCCATCGACGCGAACGTGCTGCCGGCTTCGAGCAGCCCTTCGCGTTGCAATTCTGCGGCGATGCCCGGAATGATGCGCCGGCCGAATCCGCAGACGTCGGCCAGCGCGGCGAGCACCCAGACCGGCGACGCGCGAAACGCCAGGATGCCCATGATCTCGATACCGTTGCCGGCCGTGCGCCGCGCGAGGAAGTTCTGGCCGATCTCCTCGTCGGTAGGGGCGACCCCGCGAACCTGACCGACGTCGGCCAGCAGGAATTTGAGCGGCACGTCGACGAGATTGCGGTACAGCCGGCCGCGGCGCAGCCCGACCGGCAGCGCTACGACGGCCACCTCGTGCACGACGCCGGCGGTCAATGCGGATGCCGAGCGCACGAGACGCTCGGGCAGTGATGCGACGTAGCGAACGCCGGGGCGTCTGCCGAAGCGCCGAAGGCGATCCTTCACGGCCATGGCCACACCGTATCACGGCGGCGAATTGCCGCGCGTTGCACTTGCGTTTTTCCCCGCTCTTAGAGACGCTTACCGAAGGTCCAACAGCCCGAAGGAGGTGATCCCATGTCTAGTGAGATTCTTGGGGTTTCAGTACGTTGTGAGTGCCGTCCGCAAGGCGAGGTACTTAGCAACTGACCCTTAGGGTTGAGACCCCGTCTCACGGAGGGCCGCCGAGCGCGGCCCTCTCTATTTGTGAGGCTGCGTTTCGTCGCACAGCGTTACGTTTTTGAACCAACATCTGGCCGGATCGGCCATGCAACGCGCGAGCGGCTCTCATGCCGCGAGTCGCGGGTGCCCGACCCGCCAAGGCGGCGGTCGAGGTCCGCGCAACTGGCACGAATCCTGCTAATGACACAGCGGGTCTCCCGTCGTGAGCTCTGCAGAGGTCTGACCAACCGAACCGAGCCGCCTGCTGTGTTTCCTCCCCGATACTCAACGGCAGCCGGCGGGAGACCCGCCTTAAGCGCCGGTCGCGAATCCGGGACGGCGCGTCCCAGTTTGCAGGCTGAACCAACCGCGCGGCACGCCGGTCAATATGTCTCGTAGCGCCGGCCGGCGCGGCCGCCAATCGAAGGCCAGACGTGACGGAAGTCCGCGCTCGGATTGGCAATTTCCCGGCATGACGAGCAAAATATGATTTTGGGCCGCGCACTTGCGTGGTCCGCGGACGGAGAACGTATGGGCGCACTTAGCATCTGGCACTGGCTGGTCGTTTTGCTGATCGTCGCGATGATCTTCGGCACGAAGCGCCTGAAGGACATCGGTGGCGATCTGGGTGGCGCCGTCAAGAGCTTTCGCAAGGCCATGAGCCAGGTGGAAGAAGACGAAAACGCGGGTCCTCCGAAGCAGCTGACGCGCGAAGAGCCCCAAGAAAACCAGGAAAAGAAGTAAACTCCCTGCCCGGCGTGGGCTGCGAACCTCCGGGTCGTCGCCCGCGCTCCATTCCTGTCGCGCGAACGTTCAGCTATGCAGTGGCGCACGCCTAATTTCAATTTCGTCAAATGGCGTCGAGTTGCGATGATCGGCTCGACGATCGCGAACCTCATCGCGATCGGGGCCATCATCCATGGCCTGAACTACGGCGTCGACTTCACGGGCGGTGTCGTCGTCGAGGCTTCCTATACGTCGCCGGCCAATCTCGACGCGATCCGCACGGGTCTCGAGGGCGCCGGATTCCAGTCGGTTCAGGTGCAGAATTTCGGTTCGACTTCGGACGTCATGATCCGGCTGCCGCCGATCGGCGAGCGCAGCACCGTTGCGGTGCAGGATCAGGTCGTGTCCGTGCTGAAGACCGCGGGCTCCGACGTTACCCTGAAGCGGCTCGAAAACATCGGCCCGCAGGTCGGCGAGGACCTCGCGCAGCAGGGCTTCCTCGCCATGGTGTTCGCCCTCGCCATGGTCTTCATCTACGTCATGGTGCGTTTCCGCTGGAAGCTCGCGCTCGGCGCCATCGTCGCGACGCTGCATGACGTGCTGATCACGGCCGGTGCATTCGCGGTGTTCGGCTGGCAATTCGACCTGACGGTGCTCGGTTCGATCCTCGCGGTGCTCGGCTATTCGCTGAACGACACGATCGTCATCTACGACCGTATCCGCGACAACTTCCGCAGCATGCGTCGCAGCGCGCCGGAGGCGATCGTCAACACATCGGTCAACCAGACGCTGTCGCGTACGGTCATCACCAGCGGCACGACGTTGCTGACGGTCATCGCGCTGTTCCTGTTCGGCGGCGACGCCCTGAAGGGCTTCTCGCTCGCGCTGATCATCGGCATCGTCGTCGGCACCTACTCGTCCGTGTACGTGGCGAGCTCGATGGCGCTCGTGCTGAACATCGTGCCGGCCGATTTCACCGAAACCAAGACCGAAAGGGTCGACGAGCTGCCCTAGGCGGGCGTCACGTCCCGTCGTGCGGCCGACCGAAGCGCGCGTATACCTCGAGGCCCCGAGCGCCCGCCGCGAGCGGGACTATCTCGATGCCTGCCTTCGCAGCCGCGCGCTGCACCGCGGCTTGGTGGCTCCCGGTCCAGGCCCCGCCCGGTACGCCGAGTTCCTCGATCGCGCTGGCCGTCCCGACCGGCGCTCGTTCTTCGTGATCGCGGCCGCGACGGCAGAGCTCGCGGGCGTCGTCGAGATCCTCGACATGCTGCCCGAGCCGGCGCTCGCGGGACGCCTCGCGTACTGCGCATTCGTGCCGCACGCAGGGACGGGGCTCATGTGCGAGGGTGTGCGGTTGGCCGTGGACGCCGCGTTTCGCGACGTCGGCCTGGCCCGGCTCGCGGCCGATATCGAGCCCGGCAACCGGCGCTCACGCGCTCTCGCGCAGCGCCTGGGATTCCGCTGCGATCAGGCCCGGCGCGTCAGCCTTAAGATCGGCACCCGGTGGCGCGATCACGAACGGTGGCTGTTGGAACGGGCCGACTGGCCGGGCGCGGTCACGACGCCGACGTGCGCGCGTAGCTGAGCGGCAGCGCGGTGGTATCGACGGCCTTGCGCAGCACGAACGACGAGTGCACGCCGATCACGCCTTCGATGCGCGTGATCTTCGTGAGCAGGAAACGCTGATACTCGTCCATGTTCGGCACCGTGATCTTCAGCTGGTAGTCCGCTTCCTGGCCCGTGATGAGATAACACTCCTGCACCTCGGGATACGTGCGCACGGCGTTCTCGAACTGCGCGAAGCGCTCCGGCGTGTGCCGGTCCATGCGGATGTGGATCAGCACCGTCAGATCGAGGCCGATGGCGCGCGGCTCGAGGCGTACGACGCGCTCGCGAATGACGCCGGCCGTCTCGAGCCGATGAATGCGCCGCGAGCAGGGGGACGCGGACAGGCCGACGCGGTCGGCGACCTCCTGGTTGCTCAAACCGCCGTTGGCTTGCAGCTCGGCCAGGATCTTGAGGTCGAAGGAATCGAGTTTTTCCGACATCCCGCAATCCTACGTCATGAAATCCGAAAAATCCGCATGATTCGTGCGTAAAACCCCGGATAGCGGGAAAAATAGACCGATTCTGCCACCGCAACCGGCCTAGAATGGCGCTTCTCGGAGTGAGGGCTGCGCAGGTGGCCCCTCCGCCGCAATTCGAGGACCGTCGTCATGAGCAGCCAGTTCGACTACCGCAAGTACCGCCCCTACCGTCCGATCTCCCTTGCGGATCGGCGTTGGCCCGACCGCACGATCGAGCGCGCGCCCGACTGGTGCAGCGTCGATCTGCGCGACGGCAACCAGGCGCTCGTGCAGCCGATGTCGGTCGCGAAGAAGCTCGAGCTGTTCGCGCTGCTGGTCGAACTCGGTTTCAAGGAGATCGAAATCGGATTTCCGTCGGCCTCGCAGACGGAGTTCGATTTCGCGCGGCGGCTGATCGAACGCAATCTGATCCCGGCCGATGTCACCGTGCAGGTGCTGACGCAGGCGCGCCGCGAGCTGATCGAGCGCACATTCGAAGCGCTGCGCGGCGTGAAGCGTGCAGTCGTGCACGTCTACAACTCCACGTCGCCCGTGCAGCGCGAGCAGGTGTTCCGCGCCAGCAAGGAGGAGATCGTGGCGATCGCCGTCAACGGCGCGCGGTTGCTCGAAGAGGGTGCCGCGAAGCACCCCGGCGCCGAATGGCTGTTCGAGTACTCGCCCGAGAGCTTCTCCGGCACCGAGCCCGCGTTCGCGGTCGAAGTCTGCAACGCCGTGCTCGACGTATGGCAGCCGCAGCGCGGACGCAAGTGCATCATCAACCTGCCGGCGACGGTCGAGATGACCACGCCGAACGTGTTCGCCGATCAGGTCGAGTACTTCTGCCGCAACGTGAAGTACCGCGAGCACATTCGCGTGAGTCTGCACACGCACAACGATCGCGGCTGCGCGGTTGCTGCGGCGGAGCTCGGCATTCTGGCCGGCGCCGATCGCATCGAGGGGACGCTGTTCGGCAACGGTGAGCGCACCGGCAACATGGACATCGTCACGATGGGCATGAACCTCTACTCGCAGGGCATCGACCCGCGCCTGAACTTCGCCGACATGGCGCGCATCATCGACGTGTACAAGCGCTGCACCGACATGCCCGTGCACGCGCGGCATCCGTGGGCCGGCGACCTGGTCTATGCCGCGTTCTCCGGCAGCCACCAGGACGCCATTCGCAAGTCGATGACGTACCACCGCGAGCACCAGTTGCCGCATTGGTCGGTGGCCTACCTGCCCATCGATCCGCGCGATCTCGGCCGGCGCTACGAGGAAGTGGTGCGCATCAACAGCCAGTCGGGCAAGGGTGGCGTGGCGCTCGTGCTCGAGCGCGATCACGGCATCACGCTGCCGAAATGGCTGCATCCTGCCGTCAGTCGCGTGATCCAGGCGCATGCCGACGCGAGCGGCGAGGAGGTGTCGTCGCGGCAGGTGCTGAGCCTGTTCGAGAAGGAGTTCCTCGCGATTCCCGATGGCTGGAAGCTCTCCGGTTATGACCTGCATTCCGAGGCGCAGCGCACGCACGGCCGGTTCCGGCTGGCCGCGGCCGGCGCCGAGGTGGTGCTGAACGGTGACGGGCAGGGCCTGATCGAGGCGCTGATCGACGCCGTGAACCGTCGGTTCGGCACGACGGTTGCGGTCGTCGAGTTCGACGAGCACGCGATGGCACCGGGAACGGAGGCCAAGGCCTTGGCTTCCGTGACGGTCGAGGCCGGTGGCAAGCAGGCGAGCGCCTGCTGCATCGACGAGGACACTTCGCTCGCGTCGCTGCAGGCTACGCTCTCGGCGATCGGCCGTGCGCTGGCTTCGCAGACGCTGCGGCAGGCCATCTGATTCTGGCCGCTCTGTGAGCGCTGCAGCGTCTGCCGAGCTGGCGTATCTCGACGCACGGCAGCTCGCGGCGCTGCTCGCGCGCCGCGAGCTGTCCGCCGTCGAGGTGCTGCGCGCGTTCCTGGCACAGATCGAACGGCTGAATCCGCGCGTCAACGCGATCGTGAGCCTGCGCCCGGCCGCGGAGTTGCTCGCGGAGGCCGAGGCTGCCGACCAGCGGCTCGCGGACGGCGCCGAAGCCCCACCGCTGCATGGCCTGCCGATGGCCATCAAGGATCTTTCCCTCACGCGCGGGCTGCGCACGACGTTCGGCTCGCCGATCTACCGCGACTTCGTGCCGACGAGCGACGAGCTGTACGTCGAGCGATGCCGGCACGCCGGCGCCATCATCATCGGCAAGACGAACACGCCGGAATTCGGCGCGGGCTCGCAGACCTTCAACGCGGTGTTCGGCGCCACCCGCAATCCCTACGACCTCACGAAGACCAGCGGCGGCAGCACGGGCGGAGGCGCGGCCGCGCTTGCGTGCGGCATGCTGCCGGTGGCCGACGGCACCGATCTCGGCGGCTCGCTGCGCAATCCGGCGAGTTTCTGCAACGTCGTAGGGTTTCGTCCGTCGCCCGGGCGTGTGCCGCGTCTGAATGCGCGCGCCGGCGACTTTCTCGGCGTGCACGGACCCATGGCGCGCAACGTGGCCGATCTCGCCTGGCTGCTGGCGGTCATGGCCGGGCCGGATCCGCGCGATCCGCTGTCGCTGCCTGAGCCGGGCAGCGCGTTTCTCGCGCCGCTCGAGCGCGACTTCCGTGCCGTGCGCGTGGCGTGGAGCCGCAATCTCGGCCGCTATCCCGTCGAAGCCGCCGTCACGCGCGTCTGCGACGCCGCGCGGCCCGAGTTCGCGCGCCTCGGCTGCGACGTGGCGGACGACGAGCCTGACTTCGACGGCGTCGACGAGCTGTTCCAGACGCTGCGCGCCGCGGGCTACGCGGCGACCCACGGACGCGACCTCGAGCGGCATCGCAGAGCCATGAAGGACACGGTCGTCTGGAACATCGAGCGTGGTCTGGCTCTGACCAAGGACGATCTCGAGCGGGCCGCCACGATCAAGACGGCGCTCGACGCGCGCATTGCGGCGTTCTTCGAGCGCTACGAGTTCCTGGCGCTGCCGGTGGCCCAGGTCGTGCCGTTCTCCGTCGACGTGCCGTGGGTACGCGAGATCGAGGGCGTGTCGATGCCGACGTACATCGACTGGATGGCCACCTGCTATGCGATCAGCTGCACGGGCCTGCCGGCCGTCAGCGTCCCGTGCGGGTTCACGCCGGAAGGGCTGCCGGTCGGTCTGCAGATCGTCGGCCGCCGCGGTCGGGATCTGGACGTGCTGCGGCTCGCCCATGCCTTCGAGCGGGCCACCCGGCACGCGCAGCGACGGCCGCCGCTGTAACGCACGCCAAAAAAAAGCCCGGCCATGGGCCGGGCGAGTCTTTGGGGGAAACCGTCAGGAGCAAGTCTCCGAAACTTGCGGGACAGTATCCCCGCGTGAGGCGCCCGCGCCCGTGAACCAGGTCACAGCTTTGACATAAGCGCGCGCGCCCGGCGCCCGGCCGTCGACTAGCCGACCGGATAGGGCTTCGCGAGCCGGTGCTGCGGGTTGTGCTTCAGCCAGGCGGCGAGCCGGTCCTTGCGGCCGATGGCCGTCGGTATGAAGTCCAGTGCCTGCCGGAGCCGGTCATTCGGCTCGGCGCAGCTGAAGCGCAGGAAACCGGCGCCCGCCTGGCCGAAACACTCGCCGCCGAGGCAGGCGATGCCGAACTTCTCGTCGGCACCCTGCAGCATGAACAGCGCGAGACCGTGGCTCGTGACTCCGAGCTCGTTGCACACCGGTGCCACGTTCGGGAACACGTAGAACGTGGCCGTCGGGTCGAGTGTGTTGAAACCCCGGATGCGGTTCAGGCCCTCGGTCAGCAGCACGACCTTCTCGCGGAACTTCAGCATGACCTCGTCGCGTTCACTGCGATCGCGCTTCAGCGCGGCCGTGCCGGCGAGCTGTACGATCGGCGGCGTGCACGACAGCGTGGTGTTGATCATCTTGCCGATCACGTCCGCCACCTCGGGCGAAGCGACGGCAAAGCCGAGCCGCCAGCCGCTCATGCTGTACGACTTGCTGAACGTATAGGCGCCGACGCACTGCGCGAGCATGCCCGGCTGGCTCAGGATCGAGTGATGGCTGCCGCGCCACACCATGTGGCAATACGGCTCGTCGCTGAAAACGGCGATGTCGCGGCCGCGGATCACGTCTGCGATGCGCTTCAGGTCGTCCTGCGTCGTGACACCGCCCGTGGGGTTGTGCGGCGAGTTCAGGAAGATCGCGCGCGGCGACGGGTCTTCCTTCAGGAAGCGCTCGATGTCCGCAATGTCCGGGCGAAAGCCGTTCGACTGCCTGAGCGGCGTCAGGACGGCGCGCGCGCCGCGCCGCTCGATGTTCGGCAGGTAGGTCGGAAAGTAGGGGCTGAACACCAGCACGCCGTCGTCAGGGTTCAGGAAGGTCTCGCAGAAGAACTGCTCGAACACCTTGGCCCCTGGACCGGCGACGATGTTGCCGGCTTCGGCCGGGATGCCGAACTCCGTGCGCACGAATTCCGCCGCTGCCTCGCGAAATTCCGGGATGCCCGGCGAAGGGCAGTAGTGCGACTGATTGTTCCTGATGGCGTCCATGCCGCCCGCACGCGCGGCCGCCGTGCTGTCGAACGGGCTGTCGCCGATCTCGAGCTCCACGACGTCCTTGCCGGCCGCCTTCAGCGAGCGGGCCATGGCCAGGACGGTAAATGCGGTCTCGACGGACAGGGAACGGGCGAAGACACTCAGTTGCGCGGACACGGTTCCACCTTGCGACGGTTCGGACGGATGGGAGCTCGGGTTTCGCGGCGCACCGTTGTGTGGGGAGTCGGGCCGGCCGCGAGCCGGCGCCAGCATAGCACTCCGGGTAAGCGCGTTCGACCCGAGCCCGGTGGGTGGTGGCTTATGTCCCCGGGTCGTGCGAGGCATAATGCCGCCTCGCTCAATCTCGATGGGAGTCTGAAAATGATCGGCTACGTAACGCTCGGCACGAACGATCTCGCTCGCGCCTCGAAATTCTACGACGCACTGCTCGCCGAGATCGGCGGCAAACGCATGCTCGAGTCGGATCGCTTCGTGTCGTGGTCGGCCGGCGAGCATTCGCCCGGTCTCGGTGTGATCAAGCCGTACGACGGCAAGACCGCGACGTTCGGCAACGGCACGATGGTCGCGCTCGTCGTCGACAGCCGCGAGAAGGTCGACAAGCTGTACAACAAGGCGTTGCAGCTCGGCGGCAAGGACGAGGGTCCCCCCGGAGTGCGCTGGGGCAACTTCTACGTCGGCTACTTCCGGGACCTGGACGGCAACAAGCTGAACGCGTTCTGCATGGGCTGAGCCGCGAGCACGACGCGACGCGCGGCGTCCGCCCCGGACGCCGCGCGTCGCGTCGTCACTCACTGATGCGTGCTCGGCTCACGGCCCACTGACACTGGCAACATGCGCTTCTCGATCGTCCTGCGAACGCTCGGTCTGCTGTTGCTCGCGTTCGCCGCGACGCTCGTGCCGCCGATGGCCGTCTCGCTGCTCTACGGCGACGGCGAGCTCCCGCACTTCGCTTTGGCGTGCGTCGTCGGTGCCGCGGCCGGGTTGGCGCTGTGGCTGCCGCTGCGCCAGCGCGCCATCGCGCTGCGCAGTCGCGACGGCTTCGTGATCGTGGCGCTCGTATGGGCGGTCATGGGCCTGCTCGGCGCCGTGCCGTTCATGCTCACGCTGGGGCTCGATTTCCCGGCGGCCTTCTTCGAATCGGTCGCGGGCTACACCACGACCGGGTCCACGACGCTCGTGGGTATCGACGCGCTGCCGCCGTCGATCCTGATCTACCGGCAGCAGATCCAGTGGCTCGGAGGGCTCGGCGTCATCGTGCTCGCGGTTGCGCTGCTGCCCATGCTCGGTATCGGCGGCATGCAGCTGTACAAGGGCGAGACTCCGGGCCCGTTCAAGGACCAGCAGATTGCACCGCGCGTGACGCGCTCGGCTCGCAGCCTGTGTTACGTGTACGTCGTGCTCACGCTCGCGTGCGCGGCGTGTTTCTGGTTCTCCGGCATGAGCCTGTTCGACGCCGTGGCGCACAGCTTCTCGACGATCTCGACCGGCGGCTCGTCGACGCACGACGCGAGCATCGGCTATTTCCACAGCGTGCCCGTTGAGCTGGTCACGATCGTGTTCTCGCTGATCGGCGGCATCAGCTTCAACGAGCACTTCCTGGCGCTTCGCTCGCTGCAGTTCCAGCGCTATCAGCGCGATACGCAGACGCGTGTGTTCCTGGCCCTGGTCGTGGCGCTCGCGCTCGTGACGACGGCGGTGCTGTATCTCGAGGGCACCTATCCGTCCCTCCCGGCCGCGCTGCGTCACGGGCTGTTCGCGTCGGTGGCCTCGGTGTCGTCCACGGGCTTTGCGATCGCGGACTTCGCGACGTGGCCGCTCGCGCTGCCGGCCCTGATGATCTTCTCGATGTTCGTCGGCGGCTGCGCGGGCTCGAGCGCCGGCGGCATGAAGGTGATCCGCTACGTCGTGCTGTTCAAGCAGGTCGGCGTGCACATCCACCGGCTGATCCATCCGCAGGCCATCCGCCGCATGAAGCTCGACGGCCAGCCGGTTCCCGACTCCGTCGTGGAGGCGGTCGGCGGGTTCTTTGCCGTCTACGTGGTGGTGTTCGTGATCTTCATGGTCCTCGCGATGATGGACGGCATGGATCAGGTCTCGGCCTTCGGCGCCGTGGCGACCTCCATCAACAACGCAGGACCGGGGCTGGGTTCGGTGGCGATGACGTTCGCGAGCGTGAGCCCGCACGGCAAGATCATGTTCGCGATCGCGATGCTGCTCGGGCGCCTCGAGATCTTCACGTTCCTCGTGCTGTTGACGCCGGCGTTCTGGAAGCGCTGACGCGGCGGCTGCGCGGCGCCGCCGTGGCGCCTTCACGGGCGCGCAACTCCCTCGGCAGGCCGTGATCGTCGCCGCCGAGCGCGTGAATGCAGCGGCGCAAGTCCTCCGAGAAGGCTGCCATCTCGTCCTCGCTGAACGACGCGAGCATCTTGGTGAACACCGAGGTGCCCACGCTGTGTGCGCGCTCGAGCTCGGCGATGCCCGACCCGGTCAGGGACCAGCTGTCGGCGCGGCGGCTGTCGGGATGCGGCCGCCGCTCGATCAACCCGTCGATCTCGAGGTGCCGTAACACGGAGTTCATGGTCTGGGCCGACACGAAGGCGCGGCGGGCCAACTTGGCGCCCGTGATGCCGGGCTCGAAGTGCAGGCCGAACAGTGCCACGACGGCCGCGAACGACAGCTCCACGCCCTGTTTGCGGAGCGCGTCGTCCATGGTCTGGCGCAGGGTGTGCTGCAATAATCGCAGCAGGAAGCCCACGGTATGCTCGGGTTTCACTACGGGACCAACGGCTTTAGGATTCTTGGGCATCGCTCCGTGATTGCTCAATATCAGCGAACTGATATCATATCAGCAAGCTGATGGTTATCAAGGACGACCTTCCGATGCAACGACAACGCTCACGCACACGCCGGGTCCAGGGATGGGCTCTTGCCGCGTTGCTGCTCGGCGCTGGTGTGCTCGTGCTGTCCGGCTGTTCCCGTGGTGGCGGCGATCGCGCCACGCCGACCACCGAACGGTCCGCAGTCATGACGGTCACGGCCGCGCCGCTCGAGCGCACCGAGCTCGCGCGCAAGATCGCGATGAACGGCTCCGTGTACGCGTGGCAGGAAGTCATCATCGCGCCCGAGGTCGGCGGCTATCGCGTCGCGGAAGTGCTCGTCGACGTCGGTGACCACGTGAAGGCGGGCCAGAAGCTCGTCGTTCTGTCGACCTCGCTGCTCGAAGCCGAGGTCGCCACGAAGCAGGCCATGGTCAATCAGCGCAAGGCCGAGCTCGACAACGCGGAATCCGCGCTGCACCGCGGCCAGATGCTGGCTGAGACGCACGTGCTGTCGGATTCCGATCTCGACAAGCTCACGGCAGACCAGCTCGCGAAGCGCGCAGCGCTCGCGTCCGCGCGCGCCGATCTCGAGACCTCGCAGCTGCGGTTGAAGTTCACGTCGGTCACGGCACCGGACGACGGTGTCATCACGTCGCGCACGGTCACGGTCGGGCAGATCGCGCAGGCCGGCAGCGAGATGCTGCGCCTGCTGCGCAACAGCCGCATCGAATGGCGCGGCGAAGCGCCCGAAATGCGGCTCGGCGAGCTCGCGCCGGGGCAGGAGGTGACGGTCACGACGGTCGAAGGTCTCGTCGTGCGCGGCAAGATCCGCGTGGTTTCGCCCACGGTCGCCACGGGCAACCGCACGGGGCTGGTCTACGTGGACCTGCCGCCGGATGACCGCATTCGCCCGGGAACGTTCGCGCGCGGCGAAATCGAAATCGGCCGCGGCCCCGGCTTCACGGTGCCGCTCGAGAGCGTCGTGAGCGCCGACGGCTACAGCTACGTGTTCATCGTCCGGCCCGACAACACGGTCGAGCGCCGGCGCATCGAGACGGGGGCCGTGCTCGGTGACTCGATCGAAGTCGTCAGCGGCGTGCAAGGCAACGAATCGGTCGTGATCAAGGGCGCCGGCTTCCTGAAGGACGGCGATCTCGTCAACGTCGGCACGGTGAGCGGCTCATGAACTTCGTCACCTGGTCCATTCGCAACCCGGTCCCCGTCATCGTCCTGTTCGTAGGACTCACGATCGCGGGCCTGCTGAGCTTCCCGAAGCTCGGTGTGCAGGACCGCCCGGACATCGAGTTTCCGGCCGTGGTCGTTACGGTGACGTACCCGGGCGTGGCGCCCACGCAGATGGAGTCGGAGATCACTCGCAAGGTCGAGGACGCCGTTGCGACGATCGCCGGCATCGAGCAGATGACGTCCACGGTCGACGAAGGCGCTTCGACGACCAGCATCGAGTTCCACTTCGGCACCGACCTGTCCCAGGCGATCGACGACGTGCGCGACGCCATGACGCGCATCCGCTCCGATCTGCCGCCCGACGCGAACGAGCCCATCGTCTCGCGCGTGAACACGGCCGGCGACGCGCTCGTCACCTGGACCGTCTCGTCCGACAACATGAGCGACACCGAGCTCTCTTGGTTCGTCGACCTCGTCGTCCAGCGCGAGCTTTCCTCGGTCCCCGGCATGGGCAAGATCACGCGTGTGGGCGGCGTGGACCGCGAGATCCGCGTCGACCTCGATCCCGACCGCATGGCCTCGCTCGGTGCCACGGCGAGCGACGTGTCGCGGCAGCTGCGGCGCATCCAGGCCGAATACCCGGGCGGCGAGGGCCGCGTGGGTGGCCTCGAGCAGACGGTGCGCACGACCGGCATCATCACGTCCGTCTACGATTTGCGTGCGCTGCCGATCTCGCTGCCCGACGGCCGCAGTGTCCGGCTCGACACGATCGCGGACGTCCGCGACCAGGCGGGCGAGCAACGCGCGGCCGCGCTGCTCGACGGCAAGCCCGTGATCGGGTTCGAGATCGTGCGCGCCTGGGGCGCCAGCGCGCTCGGCGTCGCGAAGGAATCGCGCAAGATCGTGGACCGGCTGGCCAAGGAGTATCCGCACGTCCACTTCGCCGAGGCGAGCTCCACGGTCGGCTACATTCAGACGTCGTACGACGCGTCGATGGAGATGCTCGTCGAGGGCGCGATCCTCGCGATCATCGTGGTGTGGCTGTTCCTGCGTGACTGGCGCGCCACGGCCGTGTCGGCCATCGCGCTGCCGCTGTCGATCATTCCTGCCTTCTGGGCCATCTGGGCGCTCGGCTTCACGCTGAACATCCTGACGATGCTGGCGCTGACGCTGGTCGTCGGCATCCTCGTCGACGATGCGATCGTCGAGGTCGAGAACATCGTGCGCCACCTGCGCATGGGCAAGAAGCCGAAGGCGGCGGCCATGGACGCCGCCATCGAGATCGGTCTCGCCGTCGTCGCCACCACGCTCACGATCTGCGCCGTGTTCATCCCCGTCGCCTTCATGAGCGGCATCGCCGGACAGTTCTTCCGGCCTTTCGGCTTCACGGTCACGGTGTCGGTGCTGTTCTCGCTGCTCGTGGCGCGGACGCTCACGCCGATGATGGCCGCCTACTTCCTGAAGCCGCACGAGGAGAAGCCGAAGGGCCGCGCGATCGTCATGCCGCGGTACCTGGCCACCGTCCGCTGGTGTCTCATGAACCGCTGGAAGACGCTGGGCCTCGCGACCGTGATCATCGGCGCCATGCTGGCCGTGTTCCCGCTGCTGTCGACCGCGTTCTCGCCGGCCGGCGACAACGGCTTCACGCGCCTCACGGTCGAGCTCGCGCCCGGCTCGTCCCTCGAGGACACCATCGCCGTGGCCGAAAACGTGCGCAAGCGCCTCGCGACGCTGCCGGACACGGGTAGCGTCTACACGGCCATCGGCACGCAGGGCCGCAGCAGCCCCGGTGGCGGTGGCGGCGGAGCAGGCACCGTTCGCCGCGGCACGATGACCATCCAGATCAACAACCCCACGGGCACGCGCGGCGCGCAGCAGGCGTTCGAGCGCAAGGCCATGGCGTTGCTGCGCGACGTCCCGGGTGCGCGTCTGCAGTTCCAGGGCAGCGATGCCGACCGGTTGCAGGTCACGCTCTCGGGCGACGATGGCGCGCGGCTCGCATTCGCGGCCGCGAACGTGGAGCGCGAGATCCGCAAGATCCCCGGTCTCGGCACGATCACGAGCAGCGCCGCCCTGCAAAAGCCGGAGATCGTGATCCGGCCGGATCCGGAGCGCGCCGCGGACCTTGGCGTCACCACCGAGACGCTCGGGCTCGTCACGCGCATCGCCACCAGCGGCGACGTCGACACCGGGCTCGCGAAGTTCAACCTCGACAACCGGCAGATCCCGATCCGTGTGCGGCTGAACGATCAGTCGCGGGGCGATCTCGAGCGCATCAAGCTGCTGGCCGTGCCCTCGAAGCTCGGCACCGTGCCGCTGATGAACATCGCCGACGTTTCGCTCGGCGCCGGTCCGGTCCAGATCACGCGCATCGACCGCAGCCGCAACATCAACCTGAACGTGAGCCTGAACGGCATGGCGCTCGGCGACGCGCTGAACACGGTCGAGAACCTGCCGTCGATGAAGAACCTGCCGGACGGCGTGCGCCACATGCGCACGGGCAACGCGCGCTGGATCGTCGAGATCTTCAGCCAGTTCGCGATCGCGATGGCGATCGGCGTGCTGTCGATCTACGCCGTGCTCGTGATGCTGTTCCACAAGTTCATCCAGCCGGTCACGATCCTGACCGCGTTGCCGCCGTCGGCTGCGGGCGCGGCCGTGGCGCTGTACTTCACGGGCAACGGCCTTGCGATCAATTCCCTGATCGGCCTGTTGATGCTGATGGGCATCGTGTCGAAGAACTCGATCCTGCTGGTCGAGTACGCGATCATGGCGCAGCGCGATCAGGGTCTGTCCCGCTTCGAAGCGCTGGTGGACTCCTGCTCGAAGCGCGCGCGCCCGATCGTCATGACCACGATCGCGATGGGTGCGGGCATGATGCCGGTCGCCATGGGGTGGGCCGGCGATCCCAGCTTTCGCGCACCGATGGGCATCGCCGTGATCGGCGGCCTCCTCGTCTCCACGATCATGAGCCTGTTCATCGTGCCGGCCATGTTCACGGTGATCGACGACTTCCAGCAGTGGCTGTCCCGCAAGTGGGGCGGTCACGCGCATGAAGAACACGAGGGCAGTCCGCATCCGACGGGCGCGGCGCTCTAGCGCCGCGCTTGTCGCGTAGCATCCGGTGACTTGCGCACCGGAGCCCTTCCGGCACGATGGCGCCGCGGCCGCGGCTCGCGGTCGTCCCGTCGGCGCCCGCGTCCGGGGCGTGCGACACTCCGAGCGAGGCCCCGATGATTCCCCGCATGCTGCTCGCGACCGCGTTGATTCCCGATACGACGACGGAGCTGCAGCTGTTCCGGTCCGGCGATCTGTTCTCGATCATGATTCCAGGTCGTGGCGACCTCATGAACAGCCGTGTGCACGGCTCCGAGAAAGCGCTTGCGGATCTCGCCTGTGAGCAGCTGGGGAGCAGGCGGAAGCCGCGCCTGCTGATCGGCGGACTCGGCATGGGATTCACGCTGGCCGCCGCGCTGAAGACGGTCGGCCCCGACGCCGAGGTCGTCGTGGCGGAGCTCGTGCCGGAGGTCGTCACCTGGAATCGCACGTTGATCGGCGCGCCGGCGGGTCACCCGCTGGCGGATCCGCGTAGCAAGGTGTACGTCGGCGACGTAGGCGTGCTGATTCGACGGGAGCGAGGCGGTTTCGACGCCATTCTGATGGACGTGGACAACGGACCCGAAGCCCTCGTTCGCCGGGAGAACAACTGGCTCTACAGCGCCGCGGGGCTGCGGGCCACGCGCGATGCGCTACGCCCCCGCGGCGTGCTGGCCGTCTGGTCCGCGAGCCCCGATCGAGCCTTCAGCAAACGACTGCGACAAGCCGGCTTCGACGTGCGCGAGCACGTCGTGCGCCCGCATCGCGCGGGCAAGGGGCCTCGGCATCACGTGTGGGTCGGAACCCTACGCGACCGAGGCCTGGACCAAGCAGCGTCCCGCACAGGCTAGGGCGCGCGACACTCGAAATTCGCGGCGTCGTCGATGCTGCCCTGGCCCTGGTAGCGCGCGACCTGCGGGTAAGGGCACAGCGGCCGCGAGCGCGTGACTGCGCCGTCCACGATTTTCTTCGCCACGATCTTCTGCGGCGCCACGCCCCTCTCGACCCAGTCGATTACGGCGGTGACCGCGTCGTTCTGGTCGGGGCCGATGCCGCCGGCGCAGTGCGCCATGCCGGGCACCATGAACAGGCGCATGAAGCCGTCGGCGTTCGGCGCGTTTGCCTTGCTCGCGGCCTCGTAGTAGTTCACGCCCATCAACGGCTGCAGGATCGTGTCGGCCCAGCCGTAGGTCATGATCAGCTTGCCGCCGCGCGCCCGGAACGCTTTGAGGTTCGTGTCCGTGGCGTTCGCGATCTTGCCCCAGCGGTTGAGCAGCGGCGGGTCGCGGTCGAAGTCGAACGTCCTGTAGTCGTAGTCGGGCCGCGGCGGCTGGAACACGAGGTAGCGCATCGTGTTCTCGGCCAGCGAGAAATCCGCGGGCTTCGCGTCGGGGGTCGCGGGCAGGATCAGGTTCGTCCACAGGCTGGCCGTCGTGCCGTTCGGGCCGGCGCTGAGCGCCTCGCTGCCGATCATGAAGCCCGGGAACAGCGGCTTGCCCTTCGAGCTCGGGCCGTCGTACACCTTCTGGATCGCAGCCGCCTGCGCGGGCGTCAGGCACGTGGCCGCATCGGTGCCGACGGGGCAGCTCGGCACGTCCGTCGCCACCTTGAACGAGCAGCGGCGCGGATCGTCGATGAGACCGTCCTTCAGGCCGTCGACGGCGTCGCACTTGGCCATCACGGCGTTCGCGACGAGCGCGATCTTCCCGGCCGACACGGACGTCTCCGTCAACGCGCGCTGGTTCCACAGCGCGCCGATCGTGAAGCCGGTCTGGTCCACCCACGGCGCGTTGGCCACGATGCCGTCGAAGTCCTCGGGGTAGCGCTGCGCCTCGAGCAGGCCCTGGCGGCCGCCGTTGCTGCACGAGTTCCAGTACGAGTGCGCGACGGCCTGGCCGTAGTAGCGGCGTGCGATCTCCTTCGCGGTGGTCGCGGTCAGGTGCACGGCGCGATACGCGTAGTCGATGGCCTTCTGCGGGTTGCTCAGCACGAACGTGCCGCCGGGCTCCTTGCTCGCGTAGTGCCCCGTGTTCGTGCCGGCGATCACGAAGCCGTGCGTGAGCGCCTGGTTGCGCTGCGCGACGCGGTTCGCGTCGTCGAGCTGCTCGCCCGCGTGGCCGCCGTTGCCGATCATGTAGAAGCGGCCGTTCCACGGTGCCGGCAGATTCACCTCGAACGCGATCTCGGGCGCGAGCGTGCCGGTCACGTGGCAGTACGCCGGAACCTCGCCCGCCGCGGGCATCGATGTGGCCTTGATCTCGACCAGCTCGTCGAGCTTCAGTTGCCCGAGCGAGTCGCAGGCGCCTTTCGGCGCGAGCGTGCCGCCCGAATAGCCGCTGCGCGAGGTCCTGGCCTCCGCGAACGGTTGCGCGTGAGCCGAGCCCAAGAGTCCCATGACCGCGGCCGCGACGGCCGCGAGTGTTCCAGCGCTACGCATGTTCGTATTCCCCCGGGAGCGGTGTGCGCACGATTGAGCGCGCGGCCGCGGCGCATGTCAACCGCGGGAATCGGCGCCTCAGCCGTGACGATGCTCGGCGATGAACTTGCCGAGCGTGCGGAACTCGTCCGCGCGTGCGCTGCCTCGCCGCCAGATCAGCGCGATCGTGCGATGACTCTTGTCGCCGAGCGGGTACATGCGTACCTGCGTGCTCTGCAGCAGCGCCGAATCCTCGGCCATCTCCGGCAGGAACGTGATGCCGAGATCGGCGTCGACCATCTCGATGAGCGTCAGCAGGCTCGAGGCCGAGACGGGGCTCGTCTTGCGCGTGTCGCGCAGCTTGCACGCCTCGATCGCGTGCTCGCGCATGCAGTGGCCTTCGCGCAGCAGCAGCACCGTGCCGGAGTTCAGGCGGTTGAAGCGGTACTTCGCGGGGTCGACGAGCTGCGTGCCGGCGCGCGCGGCCAGCAGGAACCGGTCGTTGAACAGCGGCATCTGCTCGGTGCCCGGCACGTCGTACGGCAACGCCAGCACGGCTACGTCGAGCGTGCCCTCGAGCAGCTGCCGGTGCAGGACTTCGGTCAGGTCCTCGTGCAGGTAGAGCTTCAGCTCGGGGTACGCGCGGCGCAGCGCCGGCAGCACGCGCGGCAGCAGGAACGGCGCGATCGTCGGAATGATGCCGAGCTGCAGCGAGCCCTGCAGCGGCCGGCCCTGGCCGCGCGCGTGCTCCACGAGCGCGGTCAGGTCCTGCAGGCACAGCTTCGCGAGCGAGGCGATCTCGCGCCCCGCGGCCGTGATGGTCACGCGGCGATTCGTGCGGTCGACGAGGTTGGCGCCGAGCAGCGTCTCGAGCTCCTGGATCGCGATGCTGAACGCCGACTGCGACACGAAGCACTGTGCCGCCGCGCGGCCGAAGTGCTTCGCCTCCGCGAGCGCGACGAAGTAGCGTAGCTGCTTGACGGTCGGCAGATGGGTGGCGGGACGATCCTGCGACGACATGTCACTCCTGCGGCTCGGGCGCCCCCCGCCTGCCGAAGCGCATGCGGAACAGCTCGATGTAGCCGTGGCGTTGCCACTCGGGCGTCGCCAGCATGATGTCGCTGCGCAGCGGCGGCCGGTTCGGATCGTAGAGCGGCATGAACGTCACGTGGAAGCGCCCGGTGTCGTCGGCTTCTTCCTGCTTCTTGCGCCACTCGCTGCCGAGATCGGGCAGCCGCCAGCCCCGGCCGATGACGATGATCTCGTCGGGCTTGCCTGCGCGGTCCTCGGGCAGGGGCGCGAGCGTGGCCGCGTTCGGTGGCCGCAGGGAGCCCAGGATCGGCGGCGGCGTGGGGCCGCGTGTCGGGGCGGCGACGGCCGGAGCCTGGGCCGGTTCGCCAGGAGGATCGGCGCGGCGCTCGATGCGCGGCGGTCGCAGCAGCGGATCGTTCTGGGCCAGCGCCGCGGGCGGCAGACCCGCCACGATCAGCGCACCGAGGAACGCCAGTGTGTCAGCGTGATGCATTGCCGAGCCGCTCCCGCCAGCGTAGCGATTTGAACCAGTAGTTCGTGGTCGTCGGCAGCCACGTGTCGGCGTCGCGCGCGACGATCCACGCGTTCAGGAAGGCGAGAAAGTCGGGATCGCCCTTGTTGACCGCGAACGCCGATCGGCTGACGAGCAGCGGGCGCGGCAGCGGCTTGTCGATGACCCCGGGGTTGTCGAGCACGAGGAACGTCGGCACGGGCTCGTCCTCGAGGTAGCCGTCCACCTCGCCGGCCACGAGCGCGCGGCTCGCGACGTCGGGCGAGGAGACGAGCTTGAGCTTGGCGCGCGGCAGCAACCGCCGCGCAACCTGCGCGGCGACGGAGCCGTCCAGGGCGACGATCGTGTGCCGGTCGTCGTCGAGATCCTCGAGCTTCGTGACGTTGGCGGTGCGTGCGACGTGCGTCGCGAGCCCGACGCCGCCCTCGGCGTACGGTTGGCTGAAGTTCACGTGCAGCGCGCGGGCCGGCGTGATCGTGAGGCCGGCGGCGATCAGGTCGATCTCGCCCGATTCGAGCGCCGGGATCAGGCGGTCGATGTCGTAGGCGCGCAGATCGGCCTTCACGCGCAGGTCGGTCGCGAGCTGCTTGGCGACGTCGACCTCGAAGCCTACGAGCTCGCCGTTGGCGGCCCGCGCGGCCCACGGGGCATACAGGGTGACGCCCACGCGCAGCGTGCCGGTGTTCAGCACCTGCTGCAGGTCGCGTGCGTCCGCGCGCGGCAGCCACGCCGCGCCGAGAATCAGCAGTGCCGCGATCGTCGTGCGTGTCATCGTGCGTCCGCCCGTCCTGCGATTAAGACCCGAGTTGCCGGATTTGGTTGCCGCGTCTTCAGGCCCTCGTGCGCGCCAGGGTATGATCGCGGCGACGAGTCATCGTAACCGATCTCAACTCTGCAAACCGATCCGTCGCGTGACCGATTCGACCAGAGATCGAGCCTCCACGGTGCGTGCGGCCGCCACGCCGCCTTCGCGCGGTCAGCGCATCGCCGCGTTCGCGTTTCTGGCCGCGTTCGGCCTGACGATCCTGACGGTGGTGCTGACCGGCCTCTGGGTGCGCAGCCCGGCCGCCCGGCGGGCCCCGGACCCTGAGGTGGTGTCGCTCGTGCCCGCCGAGGCGCGGACGGTGAACCTGCTGTTCGAATCGCGAGTGAGTCTCAACGACGTGCGGTATACCCTGGAGCTGCCGCCCGGCATCGAGTTGCGCGGCCGCCCCGGCGTGCGCAGGGTCGTCTGGACGGCGCCGCTCGCGGCCGGCAACAACGTGCTGCCGCTCGAGCTCGTGGCGCTCTCGGGGCACGGGGGACAGCTCGCGGCCCGCCTGCAGCACGGCGCGGCGCAGAAGACGTTCGTGGTCGATCTCGCCGTAGGCGGGGTGCGGCGGTGAGCCGGCGCAGGGCCCT
The DNA here is from genome assembly GCA_035548835.1 of Gammaproteobacteria bacterium. Classification (GTDB taxonomy): domain Bacteria; phylum Pseudomonadota; class Gammaproteobacteria; order Steroidobacterales; family Rariloculaceae; genus FEN-1219. Next base: position 57,093 of record DASZSB010000086.1, read on the forward strand.
GTTGCGCGGAGCGCTGCTGCTCGCGGCGGCCGGAGTCGCCGGCGCGCAGGGCGATCTCGACGTGTCGATGCGCGTGGTCGACGACGTGCAGGGCTTGGGCGCCGCCGTGATCGTGATCGGTCCGGACGCGATCGAAACGCGTGTCTCCGAGGCGCCGCAGCCGGGCGCGGCGGAGGCCGCGCCGCGCAGCGGAGACGCGGCCGCGCCGGCTCAGTAGGAGCGCGCCACCGCGATCGTGCTGCGGTCCTGCGGATCGACGCTCGCGTCCTGCCCGCCGACGGCGCGCGTCCACTGGCGTGCGTCGGCGCGGCACTCGGCGTCGTTCTCGGCGCAGGCCACCCACCAGTACTCGGAGTTCGGAGCGCGCGTGACCGAGAAGCTGTCCGTGTACGTGTACGTGCGGACCTCGGCGGCATCGCGCTGCGTGTAGCTCTTGCCGACGCGCGGGTCGCCGGCGGCGGCCAGAATGTCGCCGCGTTCCTCGGACGTGCTGCACACCCAGCGGCCGAGGTTGCGGCCGGTGCCCTGAGCGCAACCGAATACCACGAGCGGATCGCGGCAGGCGTTGATCAGGCCGACGTCGACCATCTCGCCGTAGTTGTAGACCGCGTCCTGTCGCACGCACTGATTGCGCGGACCGTACGCTGCCGCCGAGCGGCGGCTCGCGGCGCGCGGCGGCTGGAATTCGATGCGTTCCTTGAAGACCTGCGGCGCGCGCGCGGGATCCTCGGCGTAGCGCCGGCGCTCGACGGCCGCGAGCGCGGCCGAATCGAAGACGCCGGCGGGCTCCGCCGCGACGACGTGCGCCTTCTCCACACGGCCCGCCGCGTTCACGGTGAACTCGACATCGACGTGGCCCCTGAGCTCGCGCAGCAGTGCGGACGCCGGGTAGACGGGCACCACCGCGATCAGCGGCTTCAGGCCGGCGTTCGCGCCCTCGGCCGCGGCGGCCGGAGCCGCGGCGGGGGGCGGCGTACGGGTGGCGGGAGCGGCAGCGTTCGCGCCGTTGTCGCGACACACCTGGCAGCTCTGCACCAGGATCTTCGGATTCGCGGTCCGCGCGGGCCAGCTCTGGCGATCCTCGCCGTCGACCGCCACGGACACGAACGGCTGGCCATCGACGAAGTAGTCGACGCGCGCGCATTGCGGCCGGTCGGTCTTGACCTCGAGGAAGCTGCCGTGCGCCGTGACGTTGGCGGTGCAGGTATCGACCACGCTGGTGCAGTCGCAACGATACTGGGCGTGAGCCGCGCCGCCCGCGAGCAGCAGAGCGAGCGCGAAGGCATGCATACGATTCATGGCGGTGAGCTCCGCAGTCTTCTTCGAGAGACTTTGCGGAGATCTTAGCGGAATCGGCCCGCCGTGACCGCAGGGGTCGTTGCGATTATGTTCAATGACGGGCAACCGCGCGGCGCGCGGCTGCCGTCACAGGCATGCAGCCGCTACTGGACGAAGCGGATGCGCGTGAACGAGCGCTGCTCGATCAGGCGATTCATGAAGACGCGCGGCTCGAATTGCCACTGCTTCACGGCGTCCATGGCCTCGCGGCCGAACATGGCCTCGTTCGAGGAACCCGTCACGACGATGTCGTGCGTCTTGCCGTTGGTGCCGACGGTGAACTCGACGTCGACCCAGCCCTGCAGACCGCGCTCGATCGCACGCGCCGGATAGCTCGGCGCCACGTACGTCACGATCTTCAACGCCGAAGCCGGAACCGTCTTCGCGGACTCGCGCGCCACCTGGCGCTCGGTCAGCGCGCCGCGCGCCTTGCGCACGCCTTCCGCGTCGGCGCCGATCGACTCGGCCTCGTTGATCCAGACGGTGGCGGCCTCGTCGTCCTGCGCTTCCATCGACTGTGCCGCGCGCGCCAGCAGCTCGCGCGACAGCGTCGCGCGAGCGCGTTGCGTGAGCTCGCTGTCGCGACTCGTCGCGATCAGCACGCTCAGGTAGTGTTTTGCGCTCGTGTCGGCCGGCGTCAGCAATTGGCCCGCCGTCATGGCGGCATTGAAGCCGTCGCTGGCCTTCACGAGCGGATCCACCGCCGGCTTCGCCGGGGTCTGGGGCGCGACCTCGACGCGGGCGACCCTGGGTGTCTCCGCCGGTGCCTTCAGGCTCTCGGCCGGCGGCGGTTGGGGCGCAACCTCGGGCCAGATCTTCGCGCCGAGCGCCTTCGCACCCGCGTGCGAGGGCAGCACCGCGCGAATGCGCTCGACCATGCGCCGCGCGTCGTCGAACCGGCCCTGCTCGAGCGCTGTCTCGCCGCGGCGCACGAGATCGTCGGCGACTTTCGTGAGCCCTGCCACCGCGTCGGCGTTGTTGGGCTCGGCCTTGACGGCGCGCGCGTACAACGTCCACGCGCTGTACTCCTCGGGCTCCACGAGCATGCCGGCCTCGTACGCGAGCTGCGCCATGCGCAGCGGGTTATCGAGCGCAGCGTCGCCGGCGGCCGCGTCGTCCGCGGGCGGCGGCGGCGCCCCGCCGTCGGCCATCGCGAGCGTGACCGGTGCCGTCGTCGGGTGTGCCTGCGGAGGCGCCTCGCCGGAGCCCGCCCACGGCTTCATGATCGCGAGCCAGGCAGCGCCGACCGCCGCCACTGCGCCGCCCGCGACCCACAGCAGAATGTCACCCTGATTCCCGGCGGTCTTTCGCGGTGCGCTCATGTGCTCGCCCATAGACGTGTCATGCTTTTGAGCTTCGCGAGCACGCCGTCCACGATGCCGGACTCGCTCGTCGGGCTGACATCGACTTCGTGACGCTTCACGAGCTCGGGATTCTTCAGCAGCAGCCGGTGATGCTGCAGTGCCGCCTGCAGGCTGATCGCGCAGCGGCCGGCGGACAGTGGTTTGCGCAGGAAGCGGAAGATCTGGCCGTGGTTGATGAGCCACACCATGTCGAGCACGTCGCGGTGCTGCGAGACAGCGATCGTCACGAGCTGCGGCAGATGTTCCTTGAGGCGCGCGGTCATCGACTGGATCGTGGCCTTGTCCTCGGACACGTCGGTCACGAGCACGCCGGGGCGGTGCTCGGTCAGGATCTTCACGACCTGCACGATGTTGCCGGCCGAGTGCACCGGCAGCCGGCCGCGCACGGCCTTCTGCACCGTGTCGATGACTTCGTTGTCGCTCGAGAACACGACGATGCCGAGACCCGTCGCGAGCCTGGGCTTGGCCGTGGCGTCCGCGCTCCGGACCGGCTTCGCGGCATCCGCGGGAGCGGCGAACGCCGGCTTCTCCATGATGTCGGTGCGCCCCGCGCGCGGCGACTCGATCTGTGCCGCCGCCGGACCGACCTCGCGGATCGTGTCGGCTTCCATGATGATCTCGAGCGTGTCGCCCGGGGACAGCTCGGCCTGCGGCTCGGGTGCGGGCGCCTCGCGCGCCAGCTTCGCCGCGAGCTCGATGGTCTCGCGCAGCTGCTTCGGCGCGCACGGCTTCGTCAGGAAGCGGAACACCTCGCTGTCGTTGATCGAGCCCTCCACGGCGTCGAGATCGGCGTAGCCCGTCAGCAGGATGCGCACGGTGCGCGGCGACAGGGTGCGCACCTGCGAGAGCACCTCGACGCCCGTCATCTTCGGCATCCGGTGATCGGCGACGATCACGTCGATGTCCTTGTTCCTGACGATGTCGAGCGCTTCGGCGCCGTGCGACGCGAGGTACAGGTCGAACTGGCGGCGGAACATGATCCGCATCGAGTTCAGCACGCGCTGCTCGTCGTCGACGAACAGCAGGCGGGGGCGGTCTGCGGTCTCTGCGGCTTCCAGGGACACGGGTTACACCGCCTCCGCGAGAGGCGGCAGGCCGAAGTCGTCGTCCGCCTGTGCGGCGGGCTCGGGCTGCGGCATGGCCGCACCCGCGGGCCGCTTGATCGGCAGCACGACCGTGAAGGCCGAGCCCTTGCCGACTTCCGATTCGACGAGCAGCTGGCCGTGGTGACTGCGGACGATCTCGTCGACGATGGACAGGCCGAGGCCGGTGCCGGTGCCGACTTCCTTCGTCGTGAAGAACGGGTCGCGAATGCGCCCCAGGTTCTCCTCCGGAATACCGCACCCCGTGTCCTCGATGCGAATGGCGACGTGGGCCGGCTCGTGCAGCTGCGTGGTGATCGTTATCGTCCCCTGGGTTTCGATTGCCTGAGCGGCGTTCGTGATGATGTTCAGGAACACCTGGTTGATCTGCGAAGGCGAGCACTCGATCTCGGGAATCTGACCGTAGTGCTTCACGACGTTGGCCTTGTGCTTGATCACGTTCTTCGCGATCAGCAGCGTCTTGTCGAGCCCGCCGTTCACGTCGAAGCTCGCGATCGGCGCGCGGTCGAGGCGGCTGAAGTCCTTCAGGCTCTGCGCCATCTCGGTCAGGTCCACGAGCCCCGCGATGCTGTCGCGCGTGAGGTCCTGGATTTCCTCGACCGCGGCCTCGAGCTCCTCGTCCCGCAGCAGCGCCTTCACGTCCTTCAGGGCGTTCACGAAGTGCGTCTGATACGTGGTGCGGTCCTGGAAATCCTCCGACTTGATCGAGAATGCGGCGGCGCTGCGCATGACGAACTCGCGCAGCGTGCCGAGGCGCTCCTGCACGAGCTCGGCGTTGTTCGTGAGGTACAGCAGCGGCGTGTTGATCTCGTGGCTGATGCCGGCCACCAGCTGACCGAGCGACGACATCTTCTCGGCCTGTACGAGCTGTACCTGCGATTCCTTCAGGTCGCCGAGCGCGCTGCTGAGCTCGTGCGTGCGCTCCGCGACGCGTTGCTCGAGCGATTCGTTGAGCACGGCGAGCTCCGTGTTCGCGGCGTTGATCTCGCGGTAGCTCGCGTGCAGGCGCAAAGCGACGAACGCGACGGCCACGAGCAGCACGACCGCGTACACGGCCAGCATGAGCCGGGCCTGGTCCACGCGCGTGACGGCGCTGGCGTACAGGTCCGCGGAGGCGGAGCCGAGCGCCGTCCCGAACTCGCCGATCGGCGCGCCGACGAGCTGCTTCAGCTTGCTGTCGATCAGGGTCTTGTTCTTCAGGATGCTCGAGACCGCGGTCCGCAGCCGTTCCACGTCACCGGGCATCTGGTCCACGCGCGAGTCGCGGCCGAGCGTCACGAGCAGGCGTTCGAGCTCGTTGGGACGCACCGACGCGTTCTGCCCGGCGTATCCCAGCGTCCCGACGACCAGCTGGAAGGTGTCGGTGGCCGCCCGGTCGAAGCCGGCGTCGCGCAGCTTCTGGATCACGCCCGCGCCGGATTCGCGCAGGTACGCGACGCTGGCCGCGTACTCGGTCTCGTCATCGATCAGCTCGCCGGCGAGCGTCGTGGCGCTGGTGATGGTGCTGACGAACGTTTCGTGACTGTTCGCGAGCCGCGCTTCCTGGCCGGAGTTGCCGCGCAGGGCGAACAGCGCGGTGGGCAGCTGCGACGGCGCGGCCGTCACACGCGTCAGCAGGGCGCGTGCGCCTTCACCCGGTGGCTGCTGCTCCTGCCATGCCTTCTCGAGCGCGCCGGCGAGCGAGCGGAAGTCCTCGTCGATACGCTTCAAGTCCGCGTCGATCGTGTACTGCGCCACGTGCGTCTCGACCGGCAGCGGACGAGACTCGAGCGCAAGAGACACCAGCAGGGCCAGCGCCGCGAGCGCGAGGACGAGTGCGATGACTGCACGCTTCATGGCCGACCGATTTACGTAATCGAGTGCTCGAACACTAGGCAAAAGGCCTGCCCGTTGCAGTGATAGGCTTCACAGAGGTGGGTGATCGTCGCCATGCGGCGACGTGCCGTTATGTCAGGCGCGCGCCGCGACGCCGGCGGGGGCGCTGCGGACCTGCCGGTGACGGCCGGACGGAGCGGGTGCCCTCGGCCCGCCGGCGCCCGCCCCGGCGAGCCGTGCCCCGCGGCCCACGAGTCCGTTATCATGGCGCCGCTCCGCGTTACCGGACTTGAAGCCGTGCAGCCCATCCAGCCCTTGAAACCGCTCCTCGAGCCCCCCGCGGCGATCGATGCCGATCGCGAGGCCGCGCTGGCCGAGCCGTCCGGCCGCTGGAAGAAGCTCTCGGCCGAGCTCCGCGGTCTCGTGGGCAAGGCCATCGGCGACTACCGCATGATCGAGGACGGCGACCGCGTGATGGTGTGCCTGTCCGGCGGCAAGGATTCGTACACGCTGCTCGACATGCTGCTGTCGCTGCAGCGCAAGGCGCCCGTGAGCTTCGAGCTCGTGGCCGTGAACCTCGACCAGAAGCAGCCCGGTTTCCCGGCGCACGTGCTGCCCGAGTACCTGACGGGGCTCGGCGTGGCGCACCGCGTCGTGACCGAGGATACGTATTCCATCGTCACGCGCGTGATCGAGCCCGGCAAGACGATGTGCGGACTCTGCTCGCGCCTGCGCCGTGGCATCCTGTATCGCGTGGCCGACGAGCTCGGCGCCACGAAGATCGCGCTCGGACACCATCGCGACGACATCGTCGAGACGCTGTTCCTGAACATGTTCTACGGCGCCCGCATGAAGGCCATGCCGCCGAAGTTGAAGAGCGACGATGGCAGGCACGTCGTGATCCGGCCGCTGGCCTACTGCGCCGAGCGCGACATCGCGCGCTATGCCCGCGGCCGCGAGTTCCCGATCATTCCGTGCAATCTCTGCGGCTCGCAGGACAACATGAAGCGCCGCGAGATCAAGGCCATGCTCGCGGCGTGGGAGCAGCAGGATCCGGGGCGCACGGAGCGACTGTTCCGCAGCCTGCAGAACGTCACGGCCTCGCACCTGGCCGACACCTCGCTGTTCGACTTCGAGAACCTCGCGGCGGCTGACGACTAGCGCCGGATCGCGGGGCTACCCGACGAACACGGCCGGCATCGGCAGTGCGGTGGGCTCGGGGTCGATCGCCACGAGCCGCTCGATGATCTCCGACACCTCGCGGGCGTTCGCGAGTCGCTGGCTCGTGTCTTTCGCCAGCAGCTTGTCGAGCAGGGTCTGGTAGATCGCAAGGTGCGCCGGCAGGCGTGGCACCGCGGCGTGACGATGCTGGTCGAGGATCGCGTCGGTGGTCTCGCCCGTGAAGGGCTTTTCGCCCGTGAGCATCTGATACAGCATGACGCCGAGCGCATAGAGATCCGTGCGCGCGTCGGTCGGCTCGCCGCGCGCCTGCTCGGGGCTGATGTAGTACGGCGTGCCGGCGATCGGCTGTGCCGCGGCGTTCGCCGCGTCGTCGATGTGCTGCGAGATGCCGAAATCGATCAGCGCGACGGTGCCGTCGTCGCGCACCATGATGTTGCCGGGTTTCAGGTCCCGGTGAACGATGCCGGCCGTGTGGATGATCGACAGCGCGTGGGCGATCTCGGCCGCGTGCTTCAGCGCGACGTCGGGCGGCAGCGCCTGGGCAAGCTGCGTGCCGAGATGGCCGCGCGCGAAGTACTCCATGGCGATGTACGAGTATTGATTCGTCACGCGGAAGTCGTAGATCTCGGCCACGGCGCGATCGGCGATGTCGTACAGCAGCTTGAACTCCGTGACGAACCGGTCGAAGTTGTCGTCGCGTGACAGCGCGCCGCGGCCGCGGTGCAGCACTTTCAGCACGACCTCCTTGCCGCGTTCCGCGCTGAACGCCACATGGACGGACATGTTCTCCCGGCTCGCGAGGCAACGGCGCATGTCGTAGCCGAACAGACGCACCATGCCGGATACGCCGCCGTCGCGGTTGCCGACCGGTCCCTTGCGCGTCAGCAGCGCGCGCTGCACGGCGCCGAGCACCTGCTCGCGGCCGAGCAACGCCTTCGGGATGTAGTCGTAGGCTCCCGACTTGATGGCCTGCACGGCCGTGTACTCGCTGCCCTTGGAGGTCAGCAGGATTACGGCCGGGTTGTTCGGGTCCGCGGCGATCGCGCGCAGCGCGCGCAGCGTGGGGTTGTCCGCCGTCCCGTCCGACGCGAAGTCGCAGCCGACGAGCAGGACGTCGAACGTCGGCAGCCGCGTGTGGTCGGCCAGCACGTCCGCGAGCGTGCCGCTCGTCGACTGTACCGACGCGCCTTCGAAGCCTTTGACGGCAAAGCGCAGCAGCGTCGAGCGGACCTTGGCGTCCGGCTCGACGATCAGGATGCGCGGCGCGTTGTTGGCGGGCTGCTCCACAGCAGCGCAACGTAACAAAGGGGCCGCGATTCAGCGGTGACTCCGGTCACAGGCGCCCTCAGGGCGGCGCGCGACCGGCCGCTTCCGCGCGCGCGCGGACCGCCTGCATGACCTTCGGCAGGTCGCGTCGCAGCGTGGCGCGGACGAGGAATCGCGGGATCGGGAAGCCGGGGTCGAGCGCCAGGTCGTACACGAGCAGCGTGTGGCCGCCGGGCTGCGGCAGCAGCCACCAGGTGCCGTCCATATGCGCGATCGGACCGCTGACGCGGTGCACGTCGATGCGCGTGTAGGGAGTGTAGTCGAGCCTGAACACGTGCTCGAACGCGGGCACGAAGAAGATCGGCTTGATGACCTGCACGAACAGCTCCGCACGCCCGTTGTCGAGCACCTCGAGGCGGCGGCAGCTCTGTACGTTCGGCACGTATTCCGGTGCTATCTGGCACGCCCGTAGCACGTCCCAGATGGCCTGCGGCGGGGCGGCGACGTCGATCGCGAGCTTGATCAGCACGATCTGCGGCCGCTCGGCGCGCTCCGTCAGCAGGAACACCATGCCGGAGGCCACGGCCTGGCGGTCGATCCAGGAGAGGTCCGGCTCCTCGGCGCGCGCCGCGGAAACGGCAAGCAGAACGAGTGCGGAGAGCGCCACGGCCCGCCTCCACCGTTGCACGATCGTGCCAGCGCGCGGCGGGGCGGTCGGCATCAGCGCGCGATCAGGCGGCCTCGGCTACGACCGAATTGCGCAGCACGCCGATACCGCCGATCTCGACCTCGACCGTGTCGCCGCTCTTCATCCACAGCGGCGGTGTGCGGCCGGCGCCCACGCCGCCGGGCGTGCCCGTGACGATCACGTCGCCCGGCTCGAGCTGCGCCCACGTGGAGCAGTACTCGATCAGCGACGGGATGTCGAAGCAAAGCTCGCCGACGCTCTCGTGCTGCACGACCTGGCCGTTCAGCCGCGTGGTCAGCGTCAGCTTGCGCGGGTCCGGGATCTCGTCGCTCGTGACGAGCCAAGGGCCGAACGAGCCGCTGTGATGGAAGTTCTTGCCCGGCGTGAACTGCTGCGAGTGACGCTGGAAGTCGCGGATGCTGCCGTCGTTGAAGCACGTGTAGCCCGCAACGTAGTCGAGCGCCTGCTCCTTGCGCACGTGGCGCGCGCGCTTGCCGATCACGACGGCGAGCTCGCCTTCGTAGTCGAGCTGTACGGAGGCGCGCGGCAGGACGAGGGGCCGGCCGTGACCCACGATGCTGTCGTGGAAGCGCACGAACAGCACGGGATGGCTCGGCCGCTCGCGGCCCATCTCCTTGATATGCGGCAGGTAGTTCACACCCACGCACAGCAGCTTCGCCGCGGCGTCGTCGACGACGGGCGCGAAGCTCACGTCGGCGAGCGCGAAGTCGGGCTTTTCGCCGGCCAGCTTGCGCAGCTCGGGCAGCGCGCCGGCGAGCAGCGCGTCGCGCAGCGTGCGCGGGGTGCCCGCGAGGCGCCGGCCGGCGTCGACGACGCCGTCGCCCACGACCACGCCGTAGCCCGTCCGGCCGTTCTTCTCGAAGCTCATCAGACGCATGAGTCCTTCTCCGCTTCCCGTCAGTTCATCGCAATCGTTCAGTTCGCGGCGGCGGCCGCCTGCGTGGCCGGGCGGCCGCGTTCCGCGGCCTCGGCGCGCAGCTGCTCGATGGCCGCGGCGAGCGGCTGGCTCGACTGCCCCTGGTGCCCGAGCCGGCGCAGCGCGACCGTTCGCTCGGCGACCTCGCGCTTGCCGGCCGCGAGGATCACCGGGATCTTCGCGAGGCTGTGTTCGCGCACCTTGTAGTTGATCTTCTCGTTGCGCACGTCGGCTTCCGCTCGCAGGCCCGCGGCGCGCAGCTGCGCGACCACCTCGGCGGCATACGCGTCCGCGTCGGACGTGATCGTCGCGACCACGACCTGCACGGGCGACAGCCAGAACGGCAGCGCGCCCGCGTAGTTCTCGAGCAGGATGCCGATGAAGCGCTCGAGCGAGCCGAAGATCGCGCGGTGCAGCATCACCGGCGTGTGCCGGTTGCCGTCCTCGCCGATGTACGTGGCGCCGAGCCGGCCCGGCATGTTCAGGTCCACCTGCAGCGTGCCGCACTGCCAGTCGCGGCCGATCGCGTCGCGCAGCACGAACTCGATCTTCGGGCCGTAGAACGCACCCTCGCCCCGGTTGTAGGTGAACGCAAGGCCGAGCGAGCGCATCGCGTTCTCGAGCGCGGCCTCGGCCTTGTCCCACACCTCGTCGCTGCCGACGCGCTTCGGCGGCCGGTCGGCCAGCTTCATTACCACGTCGTCGAAGCCGAAGTCGCGGTAGATGTCGAGCAGCAGGCGGCACACGTTGCCGGCCTCGGCGGTGATCTGATCCTCCGTGCAGAACACGTGCGCGTCGTCCTGCGTGAACGCGCGCACGCGCATGAGCCCGTGCAACGCGCCCGAAGGCTCGAAGCGGTGCACCTTGCCGAACTCCGCGACGCGGTAGGGCAGGTCGCGGTAGCTGCGCAGGTCGCTCTTGAACACCTGGATGTGGCCCGGGCAGTTCATGGGCTTCACGACCAGCGTGTGCTCGTCGCGCGTCTCGCTGACGAACATGTTTTCGCCGAACGTGTGCCAGTGGCCGGACGCCTCCCACAGCGAGCGCGACATCAGCTCCGGAGTGTTGACCTCCGTGTAGCCGGCCGCGCCCTGCTTGGCGCGCAGGTACTCGACCAGCGTGCGGAACAGCGTCCAGCCCTTCGCGTGCCAGAACACGGCACCCACGGCCTCGTCCTGGAAGTGGAAGAGATCCATCTGCCGCCCGAGCTTGCGGTGATCGCGCCGCTCGGCTTCCTCGAGCCGCTCGAGATAGGCCTTGAGCTCCTTCGCGTCGGCCCACGCGGTGCCGTACACGCGCTGCAGCATCTCGTTGCGCGAGTCGCCGCGCCAGTAGGCGCCCGCGAGCTTCAGCAGCTTGAAACCGGCGCCGAGGCGGCCCGTGTTCGGCAGGTGAGGGCCGCGGCAAAGATCGATGAACGCGCCCTGCCGGTACAGCGTGATCGGCTCGCCGGCCGGAATCGCACTGATGATCTCGGCCTTGTACTTCTCGCCCTGATCCAGGAAGAACTGCACGGCCGCGTCGCGATCCCAGACCTCGCGCACGATCTTCTCGTCGCGCGCCACGATCTCGTGCATGCGCGCCTCGATGCGCTCGAGATCCTCGGGCGTGAAGGGCTCCTTGCGCGCGAAGTCGTAGTAGAAGCCGTTCTCGATGGCCGGGCCGATCGTGACCTGCGTCTCGGGGTAGAGCTCCTTCACGGCTTCCGCCATCACGTGCGCCGCGTCGTGGCGCAGCAGTTCGAGCCCGTCCGGCGTGCCGCGCGTGACGATCTCGACGCTCGCGTCGTGCTCGATGGGACGCGTGAGGTCGCGCAGCTCGCCGTTCACGCGGATCGCGACGGCGTCGCGCTCGAGGCGCGAGCCGATGCTGCGCGCCACGGCCAGGCCGTCGACGGGGGTCGGGAAGGCTCGCTCGGAGCCGTCAGGCAGCTTGATGGTTGGCATATCGAACCGGTGTTGAAGGACGGCGAAACGGGGCGTTTGCGCCCGGGCGCATTGTACGCCAACCGCGCGCAACGGCGGCCTCGCGGCACGTTGCGGCGCCGTGCTCGAATCACCCGTTGTACGATACCCGTGACCACCGACGACGAGCGGAAGGCCCGATGAGCGAGCTTGCGATCCACATGTTTCCCTGCCTCAAGGACAACTACGGCTACCTGCTGCACGACGCGGACTCCGGGGTCACGGCGGCCGTCGATACGCCGGACGCGGCGGCGATCCTGGCCGAGCTCGAGACCAAGGGGTGGCGCCTGACGCACATCCTGAACACGCATCACCACGCGGACCACGCGGGCGGCAACCTCGAGCTGAAACGGCAGACCGGCTGCACGATCGTCGGGCCGCGGGCGGACGCGGCGCGCATTCCGGGCATCGACGTGCAGGTGGGCGAGGGCGACGTCGTCGCGATCGGCGCGCATCGTGCGGTGGTCTTCGACACGCCGGGCCACACGCGCGGTCACATCGTGTACTACTTCGCCGACGCGGGCGTCGCGTTCGTCGGCGACACGCTGTTCGCGCTGGGCTGCGGCCGGCTGTTCGAGGGCACGCCGGAGCAGATGTGGAGCTCGCTCTCGAAGCTGCTCCGCTGGCCGGACGCCACGCGCCTCTACTGCGCGCACGAGTACACGCAGAGCAATGCGCGATTCGCGTTGACTGTGGAACCCGGCAACGAGGCGCTGCAGCAGCGCGCCGCGGCCGTGGCGAGCCGGCGGGCCGCGAATCTGCCGACCGTGCCTTCGACGCTGGGGGAGGAACGTGCGACGAACCCGTTCCTGCGCGCCGGCAGCGCCGGGCTCAGGGCGACGATCGGGCTGCCGAACGCCTCGGACGTCGAGGTGTTCGCAAGGACGCGCGCGCTGAAAGACGCGTTCTGAAGCGCGTCGGGCGGGAAGGTGCGCGGGCCGCCTAGGCGCTCGGGCGCAGCTGCGAGCGGCCCTGCATCATGAGGCCGGCGCCGCGCTCGGACACGTGCGCGAGCACGGCCTTGCGCCGGTGCAGGCGGATGGTGTCGCCGAGATTCACGGCGAACACCAGATTCACGACCGTCCCGGCCGGCAGGCCGAGCGACTTGATCTCGAGGAACACGCCCATCGCGGAGAGGTTCCGCGCGCGGCAGCGGTGAAAACGGCCACCGGGGATCGACAAATACACGGTCGTCGAGACCTTGTTGCGCTCGAGGAGACGGCGTTCCATCTGGCAGGTCCTTTAGTTCTTCTAGGTAACGCGGACGATGCTCAGGATGCCCGCGCCACCGTGGAAATCAAGCCCCGGGACGGGGTCTGCGGGCGAGCGCGGCCGGCGCTTCGAGCGGCCGGCGGCTCCCGCCAATTATGTAGCGCAAGCCGCGCCTGCCGGCGTGTGGCGCGCGTCACTCGGCCTTGTCGACCCGCAGGATCGTGAGCTCGGGTGGCGCTGCGATGCCCATCTTCACGCGCCGCCCGTTGCCCCCGAGCAGGGTGATCTCGATGGGGCCCTTGGCGAACAAGTCGTTCAGCGTCAGCGTGCCGTCGGCACCGTCCGCCAGCTTGATCTGGATGGCCTCGTCGGCCCGTCTGCTCACGACCAGCATGTCGTTCTCCCCTTATGCGCTGCCGAGCGAGCGTCCGTCGGCCGTGGCGGGCGCAATGCCGCTGCGGCCATAGAGATCGGGCTGCGTGCCGCGCAGCGCGCGCAGGGCTCCGCGCACCTGCTCGCTGCGCGCCTTCACGAGCGCGCCGTTGCGCTCGTTCCGGACCTTGCACTGGCCGATCAGATCGAGAAGCCGGCGCCACTCCGGCGGCGCGGCGGCGGCCACGGCCGCCGTGAGGCTGCGGCGCTGCCGTTCGAGCGACTCCAGCGCCTCCACGAGCCGCGCCTTGTCCGCGCCGGCGGCGTTCAATTCCTCGGCGTCGCCGCTCGTGAGTGCCCGATTCTCCCGCCCGAGCGTTTCGAGCATGGCCTCGGCGCAGTGAATCTGCTCCTTCAGGACGGCGATCAGACCTTCGCTGACGTGCTGCATCTGCGTGGCGTTCAGCCGAGGTTGCGTTCGTGGCGCAGCAGCTTGTCCGCGACCCGCTGGTCGTCGATCTTGTAGCTGCCGGAGGCCACGGCTTCCTTGATGGCGGCGACGCGCTGCGAGTCCACGACCGGGCTGCCGCGCACGACTTCCTGCAGCCGGCTCATCAGGAGGCCGGACCGGCTCACGTTCACGGTATCGCCGGACGGCACGGCCTTGTTGCCCTGTGCGCCCGTGGCGGACTCCTGCCGCGCCGCCTTGCTCGCTTCGGAGCGCGGCGTACCGGCCGAATCCACCGGGCGATAACCCTGGCCGTTGATCTTCTGTGTCATAACGTGTCCTCGGGCGCTTCCCGCGCCTTCATGGCCGCTTATCGGCTGCTGACCCGATAACTTTAGGCCTGCGTTCAACTAAAACCCCACGCGCACCTGGCCGGGTGCCTCGACGAGCCCCTCCACGATCCGGCCGGACGGGCTGCGCACACGCACCCGGTCCTTCAGGCGCGCCGGCTCGAGCGCCACGCCTTCGCCCTTGACCTCGAACGAGGAGCCGCCCGCGATCAGCGTGACCAGCGCACCGCGCTCGACGCCGACCGGTTGCTCGAGCGTGGCCGGCAGCAGCAGCGCGCCGGCCTGCTGGCTGCGGCGGACCGTCCGGCCGATGGCCTGCTCGGGCTTGCTCACGTAGTCGAACGGCAGCCCACCCGCGGCCTGCTGTCGGACCTCGAGATCGTCGGCGGTCAGCACCTCGCCAGGCTGGACGTTGCGGCGCAGGACCACGACCTGCAGCTGCTCGAGCACGCGGACGGGCACGAACAGCCGCCACGCGTCGGGCCCCGCGCAGCTCACGGCCACGGTGCCCTGACCGCGCTGGATCGTCCGCTGCATCTCGGTCTTCAGCGCCGAGCCGCACTCCGGCAGTTTCAGCCGGTCGTCCACGGCCACGGCTTCCACTTCGGCGCCACTGTTCCTCGATGCGGCCGTGCGCGCGGCGTCGCGAATGCTTTCGGGCGACTGCCACCCGACCGCGCGAACCGTCAACGTGCCGGCGGCCAGCGTCAAAATGCCGACGAGCGCGGCGCGGGCGAGGCGGCCCCATCCTTTGGCTGCGCAGATCATCGAAGCTCCCATCGTCATCCTGCGCAGCAGGGGTGCAAGACGTATGCCACGCGGGCGGCGCCGTGTTCGTGCGCGTCGTGGCCTGCCGGCGGCAACCGCTCGCCGCGGACCCGCGAACGACCGGCAAGATCCTTCCGCCCGCCAGGCTCCGCGGCGCACGAGCCCCAGCGGCGTCGCGGGTTCCGGCCGTGTGGCACGGTTGTTGCTGATGGGTGCTGCGGCCATTTGCCGCGCTCGGAACGCAACGACCATGGATTCGATTCTCGGGATACACGAAGCCGCGCTGCTGTATCGCGCCCGGCGCATGGACGTGATCGCGGCGAATCTCGCGAACGCCGATACGCCGAACTACCTGGCCCGCGACCTCGAGTTCGCGGGCACGCTCGACAGCACGTTCGCCGCGGCGACCCGGCTCAAGGCCACGGACCCGCGCCACATCGCGCCCGGGCCCGTGACGCAGAGCAACGAGCTCAAGTACCGCGTGCCGCATCAGCCCTCGCTCGACGGCAACACCGTCGAGACGGATCTCGAGCTCGCGCGCTACGCGGAGAACGCCGTGTCGTATCAGGCCAGCCTGATGTTTGCGGGCAGCCGCATCAGCACGCTGCGCGCCGCCATCACCGGAGGCCGTTGATGAGCACCTTCAGCACCTTCGACATCGCCGGCTCGGCGCTGTCCGCCCAGTCGCTGCGACTGAACCTGACGGCGAGCAACCTCGCGAACATGCACGACGTGGCCGGCGATCCGGCCGCCGTGTACCGCCCGCGCCAGGCCGTGTTTCGCGCCTCGGGCCAGCCCTTCGGCGACGTGCTCGCCGGCGTCGACGTGCTCGGCGTGGTCGAGAGCACGACGCCGCCGATCGAGCGCTACGACCCCGGCAATCCGCAGGCGAACGCGCAGGGCATGGTCTACGCGTCGAGCGTAAACCCGATGGAAGAGATGGCCAACATGATCTCGGCGTCGCGCTCGTACCAGAACAATCTCGAGGTCATCAACACCGCCAAGCAGCTGCTGCAGCGGACGCTGATGCTCGGTCAGGCCTAGGAGGCAAGCCATGGTAGACGCAGTCACTGGCACGGATTACGGCAAGCTCGGTCTCGGTGTGCCACAGACGACCACCAAGAAGACCGATCTCGGGCAGGAGGACTTCCTGCACCTCATGCTCACGCAGCTGAAGAACCAGGATCCGTTCAAGCCGCTCGACAGCAGCGAGTTCCTGGGGCAGCTCGCGCAGTTCGGCACGGTGTCCGGGCTCTCACAGCTGCAGACCTCGTTCGATTCCCTGAAGACGTCGCTGGTCTCGAATCAGGCGCTGCAGGCGGCGAGCCTGGTCGGCCGCTCCGCGGTCGTCGAGAGCTCGACGATGGGCATCGTCGACGGCCAGCCGGTGCTCGGCGCCGTCGACCTGCCGGCTTCCACGAGCTCTCTGACGGTCACCGTGCTCGACAGCACGGGCCAGGTGGTGCGCACGATTCCGCTCGGCGCACATGGCGCCGGCCAGGCGCAGTTCGTCTGGGACGGCATGACGGACGGCGGCGGCACGGCTCCGGCCGGCCAGTACACGTTCAACGCGGCGTATCGCAACGGCAGCAAGACCGAAGCGGGCACCACGCTGCTCGCGGCGCCGATCGACAGCGTGAAGCTCGACAGCAACGGGTTCAGCGTCGCGCTGCGCGGCATCGGCGACATTCCGTTCTCGTCGGTGCGCGAAATCATGGACAACATCTACGGCAATTAACGACATCCCCACGAGGTAATCACCATGCCATTCGCAGTAGCTTTGAGCGGACTGAACGCGGCGTCCGCGGATCTCAGCGTCACGGCCAACAACATCGCGAACGCGAACACCACGGGCTTCAAGGCCTCGCGTGCGGAGTTCGCGGACGTGTTCGCCGTCGGCGCGCAGGACATCGGCAACGGCGTGTCGATGTCGTCCGTGTCGCAGCAGTTCTCCCAGGGCGGCGTGAACTTCACGGATCGCGGCCTCGATCTCGCGATCAGCGGCGAAGGCTTCTTCACGATGCGCGACCGCGGCGTGATCTCGTACTCGCGCGCCGGCGCCTTCGGGGTGGACCGCGACGGCTACGTCGTGAACGCCCAGAACCAGCGCCTGCAGATCTTCCCGGTCGCGAGCAACGGCACGTTCAATACCGGCACGCTGTCGGACCTGCAGCTGGCCACGGTGGATTCGCCGCCGCAGGCCACGACGACGGCGGAGTTCGGCGTGAACCTGCCGGCCAACGCCGACGTGCCGGCGGTGCCGACGTTCGATCCGGCGAACGCGTCGAGCTACAACCACTCGACGGCCGTGACGATCTACGATTCGCTCGGCGCCACCCACACGGCTACGGCGTACTTCGTGAAGACGGCCACGCCGAACCAGTGGGACGTGCGGTTCTACGTGGACGGCAACGCGGTCGGCGGCGCGAACACGCTGACGTACTCGAACCTCGGCGTGCTGCAGTCGCCGGTCGGCGGCGGCATCACGCTGCCCGCGTACGCGCCGGCCAGCGGTGCCGCGCCCATCACACTGACGACCAATCTGCTGAACTCGACGCAGTACGGCTCGACGTTCGGCGTGAACCAGCTGAGCCAGGACGGCTTCGCGTCCGGCCGCCTCTCGAACATCGACGTCGATTCCACGGGCGTGATCTTCGCGCGCTTCACCAACGGCCGCTCCGTGCCGCTCGGCCAGGTGGCGCTGTCGAACTTCGCGAACGCGCAGGGCCTGCGTCAGCTCGGCAGCACGTCGTGGGGCGAGACGTACACCTCGGGCGATGCCGTGCGCGGCTCGCCGGGCACCGGCAGCTTCGGCCTGATCCAGTCGGGCGCTCTCGAATCGTCGAACGTCGATCTGACGCAGCAGCTCGTGAACATGATCACGGCGCAGCGCAACTTCCAAGCGAACGCGCAGATGATCTCGACGGCCGACCAGGTCACTCAGACCATCATCAACATCCGCTGACGCACGCACTGACGTAGAGGACGGCGAGCATGGACCGCATGGTGTACGTGGCGATGACCGGCGCGAAGCAGCTGATGCAGGCGCAGGCCCTGGTCGCGAACAACCTGGCGAACGTTTCGACGAAGGGCTTCCGCGCCGATCTCGCACGCTTCGATGCGCAGCCCGTGGTGGGCCCCGGCTACCCGAGCCGCGTGAACACCGTCGCCGCCGGCGTCGGCTTCGACAGCACGCAGGGCACGCTGGTGCAGACCGGGTCGGTGCTCGACGTCGCGATCGACGGCCCGGGCTGGCTCGCGGTCCAGGCGCGCGACGGCAGCGAGGCGTATACGCGCGGCGGCAGCCTGAAGGTCAACGCGCTGGGGCAGGTGACGACCGAGCGCGGCGAGCTCGTGATGGGCGACAACGGCCCGTTGTCGCTGCCGCCGTACACGCAGATCGCGCTGGCCCCGGACGGCACGATCGCGATCGTGCCGCAGGGTCAGGGCTCCGAGACGCTCGCGCAGGTCGGACGTCTCAAGCTCGTGAATCCGCCGGCCGCGCAGATCGAGAAGCGGCCGGATGGCCTCGCGCACCTGAAGACCGGCGCCCGCGCGCCGGCCGATGCCGACGTGCGCGTGGTGTCGGGCGCCATCGAGACCAGCAACGTGAACATCGCGAGCGCGCTCGTGGACATGATCGAGTACGCGCGGCAGTTCGATCTCACCGTACGCATGATGCAGACCGCGGACACGAACGCCACGCGCGCCGCGAGTCTCGCGAGCCTGAACTAGGAGTATTGAGCCATGGAATCTCTCTGGGTAGCGAAGACCGGCCTCGAGGCGCAGCAGACGCGCATGACGGTCGTGTCGCAGAACCTCGCCAACGTCAACACGACCGGCTACAAGCGCCAGCGCGCGATGTTCGAGGATCTGCTGTACCAGAACGTCGTGCAGAGCGGCGGCTCGACCTCGCAGCAGACGCAGGCACCGACGGGCCTGAACATCGGCACCGGCGTGCGCGTGGTCGCCACGGATCAGCAGTTCTCGCAGGGCAATATCATCCAGACGGGCAACCCGCTCGATCTGTCGATCCAGGGCCGGGGCTTCTTCCAGATCCTGCTGCCCGATGGCACGCAGGCGTACACGCGCGACGGCACGTTCCAGATCAATCAGGACGGCGCGCTCGTCACGTCGAGCGGCTACCCGGTGCAGCCGGCCATCACGATTCCCGCCGGCGCGCAGTCGGTGTCGATCGGCGTCGACGGTGCCGTGACGGCGGTTCTGGCCGGCCAGTCGAACTCGACCCAGGTCGGCACGCTGCAGCTGACGGATTTCGTGAATCCGGCCGGCCTGCAGGCGCGCGGCCAGAACATGTTCAAGGAAACGGTGTCGAGCGGACCGCCCCAGCCCGGCACGCCCGGCCTGAACGGTCTAGGCACGATCGGCCAGGGCTCGCTCGAGACCTCGAACGTCAACGTGGTCGAGGAGCTCGTGAGCATGATCGAGACGCAGCGCGCGTACGAGATGAACTCGCGCTCGATCGAGACCGCGGACCAGATGCTGCGCACGCTGACCACCAACATGTGAGGACCCGAATCGTGCACAGGATCATCGCCGTTTCGTTGCTGCTGCCGCTGCTGTCCACCGCCTACGCAGGTCGCCAGTCCGACGCGGAAGACGCGCGCGACCCGCGTTACGCGCCGCCGGCAGAGGTGTACACGGTGCCCCCGCCCGCCGCGGGCGCCATCTACAACCCGGCGAGCGGCTTCGGTCTGTTCATGGACCTGCGCGCACGCGCCGTGGGCGACATCCTGCAGGTGCTGCTCGTCGAGAGGACCGATGCGTCGAAGGAGTCGAGCACGGCCACCGGCAAGACCGGCAAGGTGGCGGCGGATGCGGGCACGATCGCCGGACGCACCATCACGTACAAGGGTCAGCCGCTGCTGAGCAACGAGCTCTCGGGTGACCGATCGTTCGATGGCAAGTCCGACTCGAGCCAGAGCAACAAGCTCCAGGGCAGCATCACCGTGACCGTCGCCGAGCGGCTGCCGAACGGCAACCTGCTCGTGCGCGGCGAGAAGCGCATCACGATCAATCAGGGCCAGGAGTTCATCCGGCTGCAGGGCATCGTGCGCCCCGTCGACATCGGCCCGGCCAACACCGTGCCGTCGACGAAGATCGCGGACGCGACGATCACGTACACCGGCAAGGGCACGCTCGCCAACAGCAACCGGCAGGGCTGGCTCTCGCGCTTCTTCAACTCTCCATGGTTCCCGTTCTGAACGGGCAGGGTCTGGCAATGACGACGAAGATCGCCCGTATGCTGCTCGGCGCCGTGACCGGCGCCGTCCTGTTCATGCCGCTCGCGAGTCACGCGGAGCGCATCAAGGATCTCGCGACCGTCGCCGGCGTGCGCGGCAACCAGCTCATCGGCTATGGCCTCGTGGTGGGCCTGGTCGGCACCGGCGACCAGACCAGCCAGACGCCGTTCACGATCCAGGCGCTGAAGAACATGCTGGCGCAGCTCGGCGTGCTCGTGCCCGACAACGTGAACCCGCAGCTGCGCAACGTCGCGGCCGTGACCGTGCAGGCCACGCTGCCGCCGTTCGCGAAACCGGGTCAGACGATCGACATCGTCGTCTCGTCGATCGGCAACGCGCAGAGCCTGCGCGGCGGCAGCCTGCTGATGACGCCGCTGCGCGGCGCGGACGGCGAGGTCTATGCGATGGCGCAGGGCAATCTCGTGGTCGGCGGTTTCGGCGTGTCGGGCGAGGACGGCTCGAAGGTGACGGTCAACGTGCCGAGCACGGGTCGCGTGCCGAACGGCGCCACGGTCGAGCGCATGGTGCCGACGAGCCTCGGTTCCGAGGGGGCGCTGGTGCTGAACCTCAATACGCCCGATTTCACCACGGCGGCGCGGCTGACCGAGTCGATCAACGCGTCGGTCGGCGCCGGCACGGCCGACACGATCGACGCGATCTCGGTGCGCGTGCGCGCGCCGGCCGACGCGTCGCAGCGCGTCGCGTACCTGTCGCACATCGAGAATCTCGAGGTGCAGCCGGCCGAGGCGGCGGCGAAGGTGATCGTGAATTCCCGCACCGGCACGGTCGTGATCGGCTCGAACGTGCGGGTGTCGCCCGCGGCCGTCGCGCACGGTTCGCTGGTCGTGAAGATCACGGAGACGGCGCTCGTGAGCCAGCCGAACCCGCTCGGCCGCGGCCAGACGGTCGTTGTGCCGCAGTCGGACATCAACGTCGATCAGGGGAACGCCCGCATGTTCGTGTTCGAGCCCGGCACGAGCCTGAACTCGATCGTCGAAGCCGTGAACCAGGTGGGTGCCGCGCCCGGCGACCTCGTGGCCATCCTCGAGGCGCTGCGCGAGGCCGGCGCCCTGCACGCGCAGCTGATCGTGATCTAGGAAGCATCGTGACGACATCGCCGATCGCGCCGAACGCAGTCGATCCGTCCGGGCTCGAGCAGCTCCGGCGCAGTGCCGCGCGCAACGATCCGGCCGCGCTGTCGGAAGCCGCCGTGCAGTTCGAGGCGCTGTTCATCGGCATGATGCTCGACAGCGCCCGCAAGGCCAGTTTTGGCGGTGGCCTGTTCGACGGTCCGCAGACCCAGCAGTACATGGAGCTCATGGACCGGCAGGTCGCGCTCGAGATGGCGCGGCATGGCGGCCTCGGTTTCGGCAAGCTGCTGATGCAGCAGCTGACGCCGGGCGCGCAGGGGCGCCCGAATGGCGGGCTCGCCCCGGCGTCCGCCGCGCAGCCCGCAGCCGCGCCCGTTACTGCGGTGCCCGCCACGGGCGTGGACGCGCCGCAGGCGTCCACCGCGCAGCCGGCGGCAGCCGCCGACCCTGCGGCCGCGCTGGCCGCGGACCCGGCGGCCTTCCCAGGCGGCGAAACGGCTGCGGCGCCGTCGGCCGCCGACGCCTTCGTCGCGAAGCTGCTGCCGGAAGCGCAAGCCGCGGCGGCCGCGCTCGGCGTGGAGCCGCGCGTGCTGCTCGCACAGGCTGCGCTCGAGACGGGGTGGGGCAAGGCCACGCCGCAGCGCTCCGACGGCGCCCCGGCGAACAACCTGTTCGGGATCAAGGCGGGCGCGGCCTGGCTCGGGGCGCGCACCGCACAGTGGACGCTCGAGCAGCAGAATGGCGTCACGGAACGGCGGCGCGCGGAGTTTCGTGCGTATCCCAGCACGTCCGCGAGCTTCGCCGACTACGTCGATCTGATCAGCAACACGCCGCGCTACGCCGACGCGCTCGCGAGCGCGGGCAATCCGGAATCGTACGCGCGTGCCGTCAGCGCCGCGGGCTATGCCACCGATCCGGCGTACGCGGACAAGTGGCTCTCGATCTACCACGGCGATCGCCTGGACGCCGCGCTGCGCCGTGCCGGCGGCACCGGCTCGTCCGTGTCCGCTACGGCGGCGCTCGATGCCCTGGGCGACCTTGAACCGTAACGAGTCGGGAACTTCGTCATGGCAGACCTGCTGAACATCGGCCTCTCCGCACTGCTCGCGCAGCAGCGGGCGCTGAGCACCACGTCGAACAACATCGCGAATGCGAACACGCCCGGCTACAGCCGGCAGCGGGTCGAGCTCACGCAGCGCGCGGCCGAGCGTCTCGGCCCGAATTACGTGGGCACCGGCGTCGAAATCTCGGACGTTCGCCGCGTGTCGGACGACATCCTCGCGAGCCAGGTGCGCAGTGCGTCCGGCAGCTACAGCCGCGCCGACGCGTTCGTGTCGATGGCCGAATCCCTCGACAATCTGCTGGCCGACTCCGACACGGGTCTCAGCAAGACCGTGCAGTCCTTCGTCAACGCGCTGCAGGACGTCGCCAACGATCCGTCCTCGACGTCGAGCCGGCAGACGCTGCTGGCAGAGTCGCGCAATCTGGTCGCGCGTTTCGACTCCATGGACCAGCGGCTGAACGAGCTCGGCGACGAGGTGCGGTCGCGGCTCTCGACGAACGCCGACAAGGTGACCTCCATCGGCAAGGCCCTGGCCGACATCAACCGGCGGATCATCACGTCCGGCGCGGCCTCCGGGAATGCGCCGCCCTCCGACCTGCTGGATCAGCGCGATCAGCTGCTCGAGCAGCTGTCGAGCCTGGTGCAGGTGCAGACGGCGGCACAGCGCGACGGCACGACGTCGGTATTCATCGGCTCCGGGCAGGTGCTCGTGCTCGGTGCCGACTCGGCGACGCTGGCCGTGACGCCGGGCAACGCGGATCCCCTGCAGCCGCAGGTCGTGCTGCGCGGGCTCGGCCCCGACGTCAACGTCACGCAGTTCCTCACGGGGGGCGAGATCGGCGGGGCGCTCGACTTCAACCGCGAGATGCTCGCGCCCGCGCGCTCCCAGCTCGGGCGCATCGCCGTGGGCCTGGTCGACACGGTGAACCAGGCGCACACGAGCGGCATGGACGCGGAGGGGCAGCTCGGCGGCGACTTCTTCTCGATTGCCGCGCCGCAGGCGTTCGCGAACGCCACGAACACCGGCAGCGGCAGCGTCGCCGTGTCGATCACCGGCGTCGCGGCGCTCGAGCCGACCAGCTACCGGCTGACGTACTCGGGCACGGGCTACCTGCTGCAGCGCGTCGACAACGGCGCGACGGTGGCGATGACGGGCTCGGGCACTGCCGCGGATCCGTTCGTGGCCGACGGGCTCAGCATCGTCGTCAGCGGCGCGCCGGCGGCCAACGACCAGTTCTATCTCAAACCCCTCGAGGGTGTGGCCGGCACGATGCAGCTGCTGGTCACCCGCCCGGCCGACATCGCGGCCGCGGCGCCCACGCGGACGAGCGCCGCCCTCGGTAATACCGGTACCGCCACGATCTCGGCAGGGCAGGTCATCGACGCCGCGAATCCGAATCTGCTCTCGACCGCGACGATCCGGTTCATCGACGCGACGACGTACAGCGTCGATGGCGCGGGCTCGTTCGCCTACACGCCCGGCTCGGACATCGACGTCAACGGCACGCGCGTGCAGATCACGGGCGCGCCCGCGGCCGGCGACCAGTTCGTGATCCAGTCGAACACGGGCGGCACGGGCGACAACCGCAACATGCAGACGATGATCGATCGTCTCGGCCAGAGCGTGTTCAACGGCGACGTGACCCTGCAGAGCGCGACGGCCTCGCTGATCAGCGACGTGGGCTCGCGTACGGCCGAGGTCACGAGCCAGCGCGACGTGCAGAAGACGGTGCTCGATCAGAGCAAGGCGCGTCTGGAGTCGGTCAGCGGCGTGAACCTCGACGAGGAGGCCGCCAACATGCTGCAGTACCAGCAGCTCTACCAGGCCGCGGCGAAGATGATGTCCGTGGCCGACACCCTGTTCCAGACGATACTGGCCGCAGTGGGACGCTGATCCATGCGAGTGAGCAACGACACTTTGCGTTCGGCATTCCTCGCGGCGCTCGACGCGGCGCAGCGGCGCGTGATCGATACCCAGGAGAAAGTCTCGAGCGGTCAGCGCGTCAACAAGCCGTCCGACGACCCCGTCGCGGCCGCGCGCATCGCGCACCTCGACGCGTCGTTGTCGCGACTCGACCAGTATCAGCAGAACTCCGTGTTCGCGCGCAACCAGCTCGGCCTCGAGGAGTCTTCGCTCACGAGCGTGATCGACAACCTGCAGCGCGTTCGCGAGCTCGCCCTGCAGGGCAACAACAGCACGGCCAGCGACGCCGACCGCAAGGTCATCGCCGACGAGATCGGGCAGATTCGCGACGCGCTGCTGGCGCTCGCGAACACGACCGACGTCGACGGCCGCCACCTCTTCGGCGGCTACGACGAGGCGGCCACGCCGTTCGTCAAGACCGCCACGGGCACCGTCGTCTACAACGGCGATCAAGGGCAGCGCACGCTGCAGATCAGCGACAGCCGCTTCGTCGCCATCAACGACTCCGGTGCCGCCGTGTTCCAGCAGGTTGCGCAGGGCAACGGCACGTTCGTGATCGGCGCCGACGGCGCCAATACGGGCACCGGCACGCTCGGCGCCGGCAGCGTGACCGATCCGACCGCGTGGGTGCGCGACACCTACACCGTCACGTTCCTGACGCCGACGAGCTACGAGGTCCGCGACAGCGCCAACGCGCTCGTGTCCTCGGGCACGTTCGCGGACGGGCAGTCGATCGCGTTCCGTGGCGTGGAATTCCGGATCGACGGCACGCCCGCTGCGGGCGACAAATTCACTGCCGCCCCGGCCGCCAATCGCGACATCTTCGGCATGCTCGACGACCTCATCGGCGCGCTGCGGACGCCGTCCGCCGATGCGGCGGGCCGTGCGCAGATGCACAGCAACGTGGGGCAACGGATCGCGGACGTCGACAGCGCGCTGTCGCACGTCATCGACGCGCGCGGCGAGATCGGGGCGCGCGTGCGCGCGCTCGATCAGCAGGATTCGCTGAACGCGGATTTCTCGTTGCACCTGAACACCACGCTGTCGTCGGTCCGCGATCTCGACTACGCCGACGCGTTGAGCAAGCTGTCGCAGCAGCTGCTGGGTCTCGACGCGGCGCAGAAGTCGTTCGCCGAGACACAGAACCTCTCCTTGTTCAGATACCTCTGATTCGCGACCTGGTTCACGTCCCGCGCCCGGCTTGCCGTGGCGGGACGTTAACGGCGTCTCACTTCCGCTCCTCAAGGAATCTCTGGCCGGCCCGATAAGGTGGGCAAGACGACAGAGCTTCAGCCGGACGGCGGCTCGGTCGTAAGAGGCCAAAGACGGCCGTCTGGCATTCAACCTTGAGGAGAGTAGGAAATGGCTCAGGTAATCAACACGAACGTGCTGTCGCTGAACGCGCAGCGTAACCTGACGACCTCGCAGTCGTCGTTGGCGACGTCGCTGCAGCGCCTGTCGTCCGGCTTGCGCATCAACAGCGCGAAGGACGACGCGGCGGGTCTTGCGATTTCCGACCGGTTCACCGCGCAGATCCGCGGTCTGAACCAGGCGGTGCGCAACGCCAGCGACGGTATCTCGCTCGCGCAGACCGCAGAAAGCGCGCTCGGCGAGCTCACGAACAACCTGCAGCGCATCCGCGAAATCGCGGTGCAGGCTGCGAACGCTTCCAACAGCGCGTCCGACCGCGCCGCTCTGGATCAGGAAGTCCAGCAGCGCATCGCCGAGATTGACCGCATTGCCACGCAGACTTCGTTCAACAGCCAGAAGGTGCTCGACGGCACGTTCGGCACGGCGACCTTCCAGGTCGGTGCGAACGTCGGTGAGGCCATCTCGCTGAACCTGTCGACGAGCGTCCGCGCGACCGCGATCGGCAAGACCGCGGACTACGTCGGCGGCGCCGCCTACAACTCGACGCTGGCCGTCGGTCAGCAGGGCGCGGGCGTCGACGGCACGGCGCTCAGCGCCGGCGACATCTCGATCACGTTGGGTTCGGGCCAGGCCGTGTCCGTGGTCGCCGCGACCGCGGGTGCCGGCGCCGGCCAGGGCACCTCGAGTGCCTACGCCAAGGCTGCCGCGATCAACTCGTCGGGTATTGCCGGTCTGACGGCCACGGCCGACACGACGGCCGTGTTCGATCTGGCGGCCACCGCGGTTGCCGCGACGGTCACCGACTACGATCTCAGCATCAACGGCGTGTCGATCTACTCGAACTACGACGCAACGGCCAACGGTGCGCTGTCGGCCGACTCGGTGGTTGCGGCTATCAACGCGAATTCCGCGTCGACCGGCGTCACCGCGACGTACGACTCGAGCAACACGCGCGTGACGCTGACGGCGTCCGACGGCCGCGACATCGCGCTGTCCCAGGGCAATGCCACGACGGGCAACCAGGGCCTGCTCGCGCTCGAGGGCACCAACAACTCGACGAACGTGACCACGGGCTCGATGGCCGCCGCCGCCGGTGCGACGACGACGAACACGTACCGCGGCAGCATCCGCCTGACGGCCGCGCAGACGATCGCCGTGAGCGGGACCGTCGCGCGCGTCGGCTTCGGTGCCACGAGCTACGCGCTCGGCAACTCGGCGCTGAACTCGACGTCGGTGACGACGGTGGCCGGTGCCAACACGACCATCGGCCGTGTCGACGCCGCGCTGACGACCGTCAGCGGCCTGCGTAGCACCTTCGGCGCCATCCAGAACCGCTTCGATTCGACGATCGCCAGCCTCTCGGCCATCAGCGAGAACCTGCAGGCGTCGCGCAGCCGGATCCTGGACGCGGACTTCGCGGCCGAGACGGCCTCGCTGACCCGCGCGCAGATCCTCCAGCAGGCCGGCACCGCGATTCTGGCGCAGGCCAACTCGGCGCCGCAGAGCGTTCTGGCGCTGCTCCGCTAGGGAGTGAGCGCATGACGCGGGACGGAGCCCGCGTTTGAAGAGGTAACGGTAGCGGGGCGGCACGCGCAAACGTGCCGCCCCGTTTTGCCAACCACGCGAGGTGCGCCAACGGCCTCGCACTCCGGGGACACAACGATGGTGGGTAACCTGACTGCAGTTACCGCGGCCCCTGCAAAGGCGTCCGCGCCGTCGGCCAGGAATGCGGCGGCTCCCGCGGCGCAAGCCGGCAAGAGTGCGCCAGCAACCGGCGAAGGTTTGCCGGTGGGGCAGGCCGCGGCGTCCGCCGCGCAGATCGAGCGGGCCGCGCGCAGGCTGAACGAGACGCTGGCGGCGACCAACCGGAGCCTGAGCTTCCGCATCGACAAAGGCAGCGGCAGGACCGTGATCACCGTGGTGGACGCGGCCACGCAGGAGGTCGTCCGGCAGATTCCGTCGGAGGACATGCTGGCCCTCTCGCATGCGCTCGAGCGCTCGGGCGGTCTGCTCGACGCCGAAGCCTGAGCGTGGCACGCATCTTGCTCAACGCTGGCGAGCGGCGCTGAGCCGCGCGGTCGAGGCACACACGGATCGGCATATGGGCACCATCGTCACATCGGGAGTCGGCTCCGGGCTCGACGTTGCCGGGCTCGTCACGAAGCTCGTCACGGCCGAGGGTCAGGCGCCCACCACGCGCCTGAATCAGCAGGAGGCCGACGTCCAGGGCAAGCTGTCGGCGATCGGCAGCCTGCGTTCCGCACTGTCGACGTTCAACGACGCCGTCAGCGCGCTGAAGGACATCAACCGTTTTCAGGGCCGCCAGGCGACATTGTCGTCGTCTGACTTCCTGACGGCGACGACGGATTCCAGTGCGGTACCCGGCAGCTACTCGATCGAGGTGCAGCAGCTCGCGAGCGCGCAGAAGCTGCAGTCCGCGGCGTTCGAGTCGCCGACCACGGCGGTCGGCACCGGCACGCTGCGGATCGTCGCGGGCGGTCAGAACTACGACATCACGATCGACGGCACGAACAACACGCTGGCCCAGATCGCGAATGCGATCAATTCCTCGGCGGCCGGCAGCAAGCTGATCGCGAGCGTGATCACGGGTGCGAGCGAGTCGCGACTCACGATCGCCGCGCGCGATACCGGCGCTGCGAACGGCATGACGATCACGCAGAGCGGCGGCGACGGCGGGCTCGCCAAGCTCACTTATCCGCCGTCCGGCAGCGGCATGACGCAGCTGACGGCCGCGCTCGATACACGTGTTCTGATCGACGGCGTCGTGGCCACGAGCCCGACCGACACGATCACCGGCGCGATCCAGGGCGTCACGCTGACGGCGAAGGCCGTGAACGCTTCGGGCGAGACCACCTCCCTGAACGTCGACTACGATCGCGCGGCCGCGCGCAAGTCGATCGACAGCTTCGTCAACGCCTACAACTCGCTGGTCAAGACGATCGGCACGCTGACCAGCTACAACGCGACGACGAAGCAGGGAGCGCCGCTGTTCGGCGACACGGGCGTGCAGAACATCGCGTCGCAGCTGCGGCGCGTGATCGCATCGAACGTGGCCGGGGCGGACACGTCCACGCAGGCACTGGCCCAGATCGGCATCAGCGCGCAGCTGGACGGCACATTGACCGTCGACAGCACGCGGCTCGATGCCGCGTTTACGAACGACTTCGACGCCATCGGCCAGCTGTTCTCGAAGGACGGCGCCGGCGTCGCGGTCAAGCTCGACGGCCTGCTGCAGCAGTACGTCGGCACGGACGGACTGTTCGACAAGCGCACCGCGAGCCTGAACGCGTCGATCAAGGACATCGACGATCAACGCAACCAGCTGACGGATCGTCTGAATGCGTTGAAGGACCGTTACACCAAGCAGTTCAACGCGCTCGACAGCCTGCTCGCGAAGCTGCAGAGCGACAGCAACTATCTGACACAACAACTCAGCAAGCTGCCGGGTTTCGGTTAGCAGGCGGCGAAGCGCACGAAGGACGAAGTCATGAGCCATTCGGGACTGCAGAATTACAGGGCAATGGGGGCCTATACCCACCTCGCCGACGCGACACCGTACCAGGTGGTCCAGCTCATGCTGGACACCGTGCTGACCCGTGTCGCGGAAGCCACCGGGCATCTCGAGCGCGGCGAGGTTGCGGCCAAGGGCGAGAAGATCGGCAAGGCGCTCGGAATCATCGAGGCGCTGACGCTCGGTCTCGACAAGGCCGGCGGCGGCGAGATCGCCGCCAATCTCGAGCGGCTGTACGACTACATGTCGCGCACGCTGCTGCGCGCGCAGCTCGAGAATCGCAGCGACCTGCTGAAGGAGGTCACTTCGCTGCTGCGCGAGATCAAGCTCGGCTGGGAAGGCATCGCGCCGGCAGCGAAGGCCTGACGCCGTGACGACGACGCTCGACACCCTGCTCGAACTGACGGACCGCGTACAGGCGGCAATCGACACCGGCGATTGGCAGCGCGCCAACCAGCTCGAGGTCGAACGGCGCGCGCAGCTCGAGGATCTCGTGCTCGCGCAGCGCAATGCCGCCGCGCTGGCGCCGGCTCTGGCCAGCCTGCGGGACCGTACCTACCGGCTCGTCGGGCTCGTGGAGCACCACCGGCGGCGCGTGCTGCGCGAGGCCACCATGGTCAGCACGGGGCACGCCGCGGCTGCGCGCTACGTGGAGACCCAGGGGGGCGACGGGCCCTCGGATTAGCTTCCGCACGCAACAAACGGGCTCGGCAGCCACTGCAACTGTCAAAATTGCGAGCCACTGCACATAATTTTCGGCCGCGCTGCATAACATAACGAGCCATGGAGATCGCAGGGTTCGTGACGGCGGTCTCTCCCGGCGACGGGTTCGCCCGTCGGACGAAACACGTGATGGAACAGCCAGGTAGCTGATTTCGCGTCACATGGGTTGGTCGGGGCTCGATCCGGTGGCTGGACGAGCGACCCGCGCAGCGGCAAGAGGCCGCGAAGGTGCAGTCAATGATCGATGCGAGCGTCAGCGCCCAGGTCTTTCCCGTCGGCTCGTCGGCCGCCATCCACGATCTCGACCGGCTCATGCGCCAGGTCGCGGGCTACGACAGCACCGTGCTGATTCGGGGTGAGTCGGGCTGCGGCAAGGAACTGGTCGCACGTCGCATCCACGAGCTTTCCGGGCGGGCGAACGGACCGTTCGTGCCCGTGAACTGCGGCGCGATCCCGCGCGACTTGCTCGAGAGCGAGCTGTTCGGCCACGAGAAGGGTGCCTTCACCGGTGCGCTGACCGCGCGCGTGGGTCGCTTCGAGCTCGCGGACGGCGGCACGCTGTTCCTCGACGAGATCGGCGACATGAGCGTCGACATGCAGGTCAAGCTGCTGCGTGTTCTGCAGGAGCGCAGCTTCGAGCGCGTCGGCAGCACGGAGACGCGCCGTTCCAACGTCCGGATCCTGGCGGCGACCCACCGCGATCTCGAGGCGCGCACGCGCGCCGGCGAGTTCCGCGAGGATCTGTTCTTCCGCCTGAACGTATTCCCCATCGCGGTGCCGTCGCTGCGCGACCGGCTCGATGATTTGCCCCAGCTCGTCGCCGATCTCGTGAAGCGCGGCGAAGCCGAAGGCCGGCCCTCGATCAAGTTCACTCCCACCGCACTCGACTGCATGCGCGGCTACGACTGGCCGGGCAACGTCCGCGAGCTGCAGAACCTGGTCGAGCGCCTGTCGATCCTGTACCCCGGCAAGACGATCGACCGGGAGCACCTGCCGATCGTGATCGGCGAGCGTCGCAGGGCGCCGCAGACGACGATCACCGCACTGCCGAGCACGGGCATCGATCTGCGCGAGCACCTCGGCAACATCGAGAAGCAGCTGATCTCGAGCGCCCTCGCGCAAACCGACGGCACCGTCGCGCACGCGGCCCGCCTCCTGAAGCTGCGTCGCACGACGCTCGTCGAGAAGCTGCGCAAATACGATCTGCAGGCGCACGCGTAGCCGCAAGGCCCACCTGACGTAGTCCGTCCCGCGCCGCGACACCCGCTGCGCGGGCGCGGCTTTCGCGGCGTCGTTTCGTCACGGGCAGCCGATTTTCCGCGCCGCGGGCGTCAATCTGTTGACGCTCGAGCGTTCCACGGGTCGTGCAACCCGCGCCGCTGCTCGGTTTTTCGAGCAGGCATGGATCTTGCTCCAGCGCGTTGCGAGGTACTGAACAATGGCCGACCCAAGTCTGGCAATCGAACCGGCAGCGCCGCTCGGCGAGCTCGAGAAGGCGTTCGCCGTCTTCAATCGTCTCTCCGCGGAGCTCAAGAGCTCGTATCAGGTGCTGCAGCAGCGCGCCGCGGCCCTGACGGCCGAGCTCGAGGAGGCGCGCAGCGCACGCCAGCGCGCGACAAACGAAGCGGAGCGAACCGCGGAGCGGCTGCGCTCGCTGCTCGGCACGCTGCCGGCAGGCGTGGTCGTCGTCGACGAGGCCGGTCTGATCCAGGAATACAACCGCGCGGCGGAAGAGCTGCTGGGCCCGAATCTCGCGGGAACACCGTGGCAGAACGTGGCGCGAGCGATGCTCGATCATCCGCTCTCCGCGGGCGGCGATTGGCTCACGAGAGGCGGGCGGCGCGTGTCGATCGCGACGAGTCTGCTGCCGCAGCAGTCGGCCCGCATCATTCTGTTGAACGACGTCACCGAAACGCGGGCGCTGCAGGAGCTCGTGAGCCGCAATCAACGGCTCTCGGCCATCGGCAAGATGGCCGCGAGCCTCGCGCACCAGATCCGCACGCCGCTCGCCGGTGCGCTGCTGTACCTCTCGCAGTGCCGCTCCCGGCGCGACGAAGCACAGCGCTCCGTGTTGCTCGAGAAAGGCATCGACCGGCTGCGGCACCTGGACCTGCTCGTGCAGGACATGCTGGTGTTCGCTCGCGGCAAGGGCCCGGGCGAGCGCGTCCGCGTGGCCGATCTGTTCAGGGCCGTGCACGACGCCGCGACGGCGGTAAAGCCGCAAGGCGCGCATCTCGTCATCGACGGCACCGACACGCTGGTCGAGCTCGACGGCAACCGGACCGCGCTGACGGCCGCGCTCACGAATCTGATCAACAACGCGTTCGAGTCCGCACCGAACGTCGTCGTGACGCTGAAGGCACGGGTTCGCGGCGATCGCGTGGAGTTCACGGTGCACGACAACGGCCCTGGCATCGCGCCGAGCCTCCAGTCGCGTGTGTTCGAGCCGTTCTTCTCGACGCGGGCCGCCGGCACGGGTCTCGGGCTCGCCGTCGTGAAGACCGTGACCGAGGCTCACGGCGGCGCCCTGGTGCTGAATTCCACGCCGGAGCGCGGCACGAGCATAGAGCTCGACCTGCCGCGCAACGCCGCCGTCGATCCGCCACTGCCCGCCGCCGGCGAAGTCCGGGAGGTTGCATGAGCCACGCCACCGTTCTGGTCGTCGAAGACGACCGCCCTCTGCAGGACGCGCTCGTCAGCACGCTCGAAACCGCGGGGTTCAACGTGCTCGCGGCCGCGGACGGCGGCGAAGCCCTGAAAGTGCTGAACGACACCCCGGTCGACCTCATCGTCAGCGACGTGCAGATGCAGCCGGTCGACGGCCGCGAGCTGCTGCGCCGGCTGCAGCAGCGGCCATCCGCGCCGCCCGTGCTGCTGATGACCGCCTACGGCACGATCGAGCAGGCCGTGGCCGCCATGCGCGACGGCGCCGCGGACTATCTCGTGAAGCCGTTCGAGGCCGAAGAGCTCGAGCGGCGCGTCGCGCGTTACGCGCGGCCGGCGGCGGCTGCCGGGCGCGGCGGCTCCGAGCCCGTGGCCGAGGATCCGCGCAGCCGCGCGCTGCTCGAGCTCGCGCTGCGCGTTGCCCAGAGCGACGTGACGGTTCTCTTGAACGGCGAGAGCGGCACGGGCAAGGAAGTGCTGGCGCGCTTCATCCATACGCACTCGAAGCGCAATGCCGGCCCGTTCGTGGCCGTGAACTGCGCGGCGATCCCGGAGCAGATGCTGGAGGCGCTGCTGTTCGGCTACGAGAAGGGCGCCTTCACGGGCGCGCAGGCGCGCAGCATCGGCAAGTTCGTGCAGGCGAGCGGCGGCACGCTGCTGCTCGACGAGATCACCGAGATGGATCTCGCGCTGCAGTCGAAGCTGCTGCGCGTGCTCCAGGAACGCGAGGTGGAACCGCTCGGCGCCAGCAAGCCCATCGCGCTCGACGTGCGCGTGATCGCCACGAGCAACCGCGATCTCGAGCTGGCGGTGCGCGACGGCACGTTCCGCGAGGATCTCTACTACCGGCTCAGCGTGTTCCCGCTGAAGATTCCGCCGCTGCGCGAGCGGCGCGGCGACGTGGTCGCGCTGGCGCAGCGCTTCGTGGCCATGCGGGCCGCGCGCCCGCTGCCGTTGTCGGCCGGGGCCATGGCGCGGCTCGCGGCGCACTCGTGGCCCGGCAACGTGCGCGAGCTCGAGAACGTCATGCAGCGTGCGTTGTTGCTGTCGGACGGCGAGCCGCAGATCGAGGCCCATCATCTCGGGCTCGCCGAGGCCGCGGTGCGCGAGCTGCCGGGCCAGGTGCGCGCACCGGCCGCCGATCTGGCCGGCGAGATGTGGGAGGAAGAGACGCGGCGCATCGTGACGGCGCTCGAGATGCATCAGGGCGTGCGCAAGCAGGCCGCCGAGCAGCTCGGCATCAGCGACCGCACGTTGCGCTACAAGCTGCAGAAGATGCGCGCCGCTGGCCTCCGGGTGCCCGGCGACCGCGTCTGAAGAATACGGAGGCACGACCATGAGCGGAGTCGAAATGACACGCATGCTGGCCGAGATGCAGCGGCTGGCCGCGACGGCCGACGCGCGGCACGACACGGTGACGCACGAAACCGGCGGCTTCGCCGAGCTGCTGCAGTCGTCGATCGATGCCGTGAATCGCGCGCAGAGCACGGCGACGGACATGGCGGCTGCACTCGAGCGCGGCGACAAGTCCGTCACGCTGCCCGAGGTCATGATCGCGCTGCAGAAGGCGAGCCTCTCGTTCCAGGCCATGACGGAGGTGCGCAACCGCCTCGTCAGTGCCTACCAGGAAGTCATGAGCATGCCGATCTAGCTCCCGCTGAACGAGGACCCCTATGGCAGAACCCGCTGAACGATCCGCACCCGCCGCCGCACCGCTCTATGCGCTGCTGCCGCCCGCGGTCAGACAAATCCTGCTGTTCGTCGGCCTGGCCGCTGCGGTGGCGGTCGGCGTGGCGATGGCGCTGTGGTCGCAGGGCGAGAACTACACGCCGCTCTTCTCGGGTCTCGCAGACCGCGATCTCGGCGAGATCACGGCCCAGCTCGACAGCGCGAAGGTCCCCTACAAGCTCGACGCGGCGAACGGCAGCCTGCTGGTTCCGGCCGATCGCAAGTATCAGGTCCGGATGCAGCTGGCAGGCTCCGGCCTGCCGCGCGGCGCCGGTTTCGGCGTCGAGGAGATGCCGGAGCGCAGCACGTTCGGGCAGACCCCGTTCATGGAGAACGCGCTGTACGTGCATGCGGTCGAAACGGAGCTCGCGCGCAGCATCGGCAGTATGCAGCCGGTGCAACAGGCGCGCGTGCACCTCGCGCTGCCGCCACAATCCGCGTTCCTGCGCCAGAAACGCGAGCCGAGCGCATCGGTCATGCTGACGATGTACTCCGGCAGGCGCCTCGACGAGTCGCAGGTGCAGGCCGTGGTGCATCTGGTTGCGTCGAGCGTTCCGGACCTGACGCCCTCGCACGTCACCGTGGTCGACCAGAGCGGCAACCTTCTGACGGGCTCGCACGACGACTCCGCGAGCGCGCTCACCAATTCGCAGTTCGAGTACCGCAAGCAGCTCGAGGAAGAGTACTCGCAGCGCATCCAGAATCTCGTGGGCTCGATCGTGGGTCCGGAACGCGTGCGCGCGACCGTCGCCGCCGAGGTCGACTTCACGCAGACCGAGCAGACGCGCGAGAGCTTCGATCCGAACGTGCAGATGGTCCGCAGCGAGCAGAGCAGCGAGGACACGCGCCGCGGCGAAGGCGTGCAGGGCGTGCCGGGCGCGCTCAGCAATCAGCCGCCGCAGGTGGCGCGGCCGCCGGCCGCCGCGACCACGACCGCGAGCGCGGAGACGCCCGTCAGCTCGTCGAAGTCGCAGGTTCGCAACTTCGAGCTCGACAAGACCGTGAGCCACACGCGTCAGGCCGTCGGCTCGATAAAGCGCCTGTCGATCGGCGTGCTCGTCGACAACAAGCCGCCCGCGCAGGCGCGCGGCGCGTCGACGCCGCTGACGGAGCAGGAGATCGCCTCGCTCACGACGCTCGTGAAACAGGCCGTCGGCTTCGACGAGATGCGCGGCGACACGATCTCGGTCGTGAACTCCGCGTTCCAGGCGCCGGCGCAGGTCGCGCCGCCGCCGGCCACCCCGATGTGGCAGAACCCGCAGATCTGGAGCATCGGCCGGCAAGTGTTCGGCGGCCTGCTCGTGCTCGCGTTCGCCTACTTCGTGCTGCGGCCGATGATGCAGATCCTGACGCGGCCGCAGCCGATCGCGCCGGCACCCCTCACGCCCGAGTTCGCAGCGCAGCTGCAACCGGTCATGGTGGGTGGCCGCCCGATGGCGTTGCCGATGGGCTATGACGACAGGATGGCCGCGGCGCGCAGCGTCGCCGGCCAGGATCCGCGCCAGGTGGCGCAAGTGGTTCGCAGTTGGGTAGCGGAAGACAATGGCTGAAGCAGCGACGATCGGCGGCACGGAGCGCGCCGCAATTCTGTTGATGACGCTCGGTGAGCAGACGGCCGCGGCCGTGCTGCGTCACATGGACGTGGAGGAAGTGCAGAAGCTCGGCAGCGCCATGGCCGGGCTCGCGGACGTGCCGCGCGAGCGCGTGACCGACGTGCTCGGGCAGCTGCTCGTGGCCGTGCAGGGCAAGACGTCCATCGGCATCGGTGGCAACGATTACCTGCGCAAGGTGCTGAACGACTCCCTCGGCGAGCGGCGCGCCAGCGCACTGCTCGGCCGCATCGTGAAAGGCCGCGACTCGACAGGCATCGACGCCCTGAAATGGATGGACCCGCGTGCCGTGGCGGAGGTCGTCAAGGACGAGCACCCGCAGATCGTCGCGACGATTCTGGCGCACCTGCCGAGTCAGCAGGCGGCCGACGTGCTGCGCACGTTCGAGCAGTCACTGCAGGCCGACGTGGCGTTGCGCGTCGCGCGGCTCGACGAGGTGCCGGAGACGGCGCTGCAGGAGCTCGACGCCATCGTCGAGCGGCAGACGAAAGAGGCCGCGGCCGTGAAGACCGCGCGTCTGGGCGGCGTCAAGGCCGCCGCCGACATGATCAACCTGCTCGGCGCGGGCGCGCAGGGAACGATGATCGACGCGATCAAGAACGAGGACGCCGAGCTCGGCGAGCTCATCAAGGACGCGCTGTTCGTGTTCGAGAATCTGCTGAAGGTCGACGACCGCGGCATGCAGGCGATCCTGCGCGAGGTGCAGGCCGACACGCTCGCGACGGCGCTCAAGGGTGCCGACGAGGAGATCCGCGAGAAGGTGTTCAAGAACATGTCGAGCCGCGCGGCCGAGATCCTGCGCGACGACATTGCGACCAAGGGGCCGGTGCGTCTGAGCGAAGTGGAGCAGGCGCAGAAGGAGGTGCTCGCCGTGGCCCTGCGGCTCGCGGAGGAAGGCACCATCATGCTCGCGAGCGGCGGTGAGGAGTTCGTGTGAGCCGCTCGCGGATCATCGGCGCGGAGCAGGCCGTGGGCGCGGCCAGCTTCGATTTTCCGGCGGTCGATCAGTCGGCCGCGGATGCGTTGCGCGGTGCCGCGAAGGGCAGCGCGCACATGCTGACGGCCGGGCAGGTCGACGTGCTGCAGCGCCAGGCCCAGGAGGAAGCGCGGCAGCGCGGCTTCGAGGAAGGGCTCGCGGCCGGCAAGGCCGAGTTCGCGAGCCGCGTCGCGCGGCTCACGGCGCTCGGAGCCGCGTTTGCACAGCCGTTCCAGACGCTCGAGGAGTCCGTGGAGGAAGAGATCGTGGCGCTCGCGGTGCAGCTCGCCTGCCATCTCGTGCGCCGGGAGATCGAGCGCGACCCCGCCGTGCTGCAGGCGGCGGTGCACGACGGCCTGGCGGCGCTCGCGCCGAGCGTGCGCGACGTCACGCTGTATCTGCATCCCGACGACGCCGCGCTGTTCCGCAGTCACGCGCCGGCGCAGACCGACTTCAAGTTCAAGCTCGCGACCGATGCCTCGCTGGCCCGCGGCGACCTGCGCATCGCGAGCGCGACGTCGCTGGTGGACGGCAGCCTGGCCGCGCGCTGTGCGGAGATTCTCGCGGCGGTCCGGCTGGGCGGCCACGCCGAGGTGGCGAGCACGTGAGTCAGGTCCCGGACCCCGCCGCGTTCGGCACCCGCCTTGCCGCACGGCTCGCCGATCTGCGCCACGGCCCGTATCGCTCGCGAGGTTTCGTCGCGCACGGCGTGCTGCGGCGCATGACCGGCATGACGCTCGAAGCCACGGGTTGCGAAGCGCCCGTCGGCAGCCGCTGTCTCGTGGTGGATGGCGACGGCAGCACGGCCGAGACCGAGGTCGTCGGCTTCTCCGGCGACTCGCTGCTGCTCGTGGCCACCGATGAGCTCGGCGGCGTGAAGCCCGGCGCGCGCGTGATTCCGAGTCATCGCGTGTTCGAGGCCTGGGCCGGGCCCGGCTTGCTGGGGCGCGTGCTCGATGGCTCTGGCCAGCCGCTCGACGGCGGCGGGCCGCTGCGCTGCGAGGACCGCATCCGCCTCGCGCCACGCCCCATGAACCCGCTCGACCGGCGGCCGATCCGCGAGCCGCTCGACGTCGGCGTGCGCTCGATCAACGGCTTGCTGACCGTCGGGCGCGGTCAGCGCCTGGGTCTCTTCGCCGGCAGCGGTGTCGGCAAGAGCGTGCTGCTCGGCATGATGACCCGCTTCACGACGGCCGACGTGATCGTCGTGGGGCTCGTCGGCGAGCGCGGCCGCGAGGTGCAGGATTTCGTCTCGCAGTATCTGACGAGCGTCACGCGCCGGCGCGCAGTCATCATCGCCACCCCGGCGGACCGTCCGCCGCTCGAGCGCGTGCACAGCGCGCTGCTCGCGACCAGCATCGCGGAGTACTTCCGCGATCAGGGCAAGAACGTGTTGCTGCTCATGGATTCGCTGACGCGCGTGGCGCAGGCGCAGCGCGAGATCGCGCTTGCGATCGGCGAGCCGCCCGTCACGAAGGGCTACCCGGTGTCCGTGTTCGCGAAGCTGCCGCAGCTCGTGGAGCGCACCGGCAACGGCGGTCCGAACGGCGGGTCGATCACGGCGTTCTACACGGTGCTGACGGAAGGCGACGACCCGAACGATCCCGTGGCCGACTCGGCGCGTGCCGTGCTCGACGGCCACATCGTGCTGTCGCGGCGCATTGCCGAGACCGGGCTGTATCCCGCGATCGACATCGAGGCGTCGATCAGCCGCCTGATGCCGCAGATCACCTCGCCGGAGCACCAGGCCCTGATCCGGCGCTTCCGGCAGCTGAACTCGGCCTACAGCCAGAACCGCGATCTGATCACGATCGGCGCCTACGCCAGGGGCAGCGATCCGCGTGTCGACGAGGCCATCCACTACTGGCCCGCGATCCAGAGATTCCTGCAGCAGGACGGCAACGAGTCGATCCCGTTCGCGAATAGTGTCGAAGCATTACAAGCGCTGTTCCGCACGGAGCCGGCGCGTGAGGGCAACAGATGAATCGTGCATCCCGCCTCGAGCCGATCGCCGAGTACGCCGGCAAGCTCGAGGACGAAGCCGCGCGCCGGCTGGCCGCCAGCGCGAGCGCCATTCAGGCCAAGGAACGTGAGGTCGAGCAGCTGCGCAGCTACCTCGCGGAGTACCGCCGCCGCGACGAGCAGGCGCCACCGTCCGCCGACCCGCTGCGCTGGCAGAACGGCCGGGCGTTCCTCGCGCGCCTGTGCGCCGCCGTGGCTGCGCAGGAAACCGAGCTGCAGAAGGCCGTGGAGCGGTACCGTCTCGAGGCCGAGCGCTGGCGCGAGTCGTACCGGCGCTCGAAATCGCTCGATCAGCTCATCGAGCGCGGCGAGCAGGAGCAGCGCCGGGAGCGGCAGAGGCGTGACCAGGCGGAGCTCGACGAGCTCGCGTTGCGGCGCTCGCTCGCCGATCAGTAGCTGCCGCGCGGCTGGCACAGGTGTTGCACTGATGTCTGCATGATCGATTTCCCGGACATGCGGGGCGTATGGAGCTCGTAGCCTCCTTACCCCCGGATCTGGCCGCCAGCGCAGACCCGACCGCCCGCGCCGCCGCGCCGCCGCTGCGTTCCAGCCGGCAGGACGATGCGGCCGCCGCCGCGTCCGCGCCATTCGATCTGCTGCTCGCGCTGCTGACCGTGCCGATGCCCACCGGCGAACGCTTGCCGGCCGCCGGCAATGCCTTGCCTGTCGCTGCCGACGACGTCAACGTCACGGACGGCGCTGCGAAGCCCGTCACCCCGCCTTCGCCCGGCGGCGCCGGCACGGATTTGCTGGCGCGCCTGAAGCTGTCCCTCGCAGCCGCCGAATCCGTTGCGCCCCCTGCCGTCGAGGCACCGCCGCCTGCGGATGCCAGCGCCGCGCAGGGTGCCGCGGTGGCGAAGCCTGCCGGCCCCGATCTGGCCGCGCCGGTACCGCTGCAGGTGCAGCCCGCCGCCGCCGAGTCGCCGGTGGCGG
>DASZSB010000087.1:0-21861 GCA_035548835.1 Gammaproteobacteria bacterium
CGGCCGGTGGCGGCAGCGCAGTGGGTAGCGGCGGTGCGGCCGGTGGGGGTGGCTCCCCGGGCCAGGGTGGCGGCGATCAACGTTCGGCCCAGAACGGCGCCGGCGGCGGCGCCGGCGGTCAGGCGGCCAGTGGCCAGGGCGCGGGAGGCACGGGCGGCGGCGCGGGTGAGAATCCTTTTGGTGATGGCACCGACGCGGCCACTGGCCAAGGCGGCGACGAGGACCTGAATCGCTCGCTGGGTGATTTCGACGCGGTCATGCGCTCCGAGCAGGATCGAATCGCGAAGGCGGGCGGCGGCGCGGCAGCCGACAGTGCGCTGGGCGGCGCCGCCGGCGCCGGCCAGGAAGGCACGCAGGGCCAGGGCGGTGGTGCCGGCGGTGGCGCCACCGGCCGCGCCGCGACCGGCGGCGTGGCAGGCGCCGGCGGCGCCGGCAACGGCGCGCCGGGCGGTGGGCAGGGCCAGGCGGGCAGCGCGACGCCTCCGCCTCCGAGCGTGGCCGAATCCAACGCGCCCGCGGTCAAAGGGTGCGGAGATCCCGACAAGGTGGCCCGCCAGTTGTGCGAAGCTGCGACACAGGAATCGGATCCGTTCCTGCGCGCTGCGCTATGGGACGAGTACAACCAATACAAGAAGATCCTGGCGCGCCAGTAGCGCTGCCGGGCCTGGGGGAATCGGTCATGCGCCGCATCGGACTGCTGTGGGTCGCTGTCTTCTGGATAGCCGGCTGCTCGAGTTCCGAGGTTCTCGTCGCGCATACGGTGCCGCTCACGAAGGCCACGCTGGAAACGCCCGAGGCCGAGCTGCTCGACGTCGGCATCAAGGTCTTCGATTCCGGCGTGCCGGAAGGTGAAGTCGACAAGGAAGTTCTCGAGGAGCTGATCAAACAGGGCACGTTCGTCCAGATCCGGCGCAGCGAGGCGCTGTACATGGCCGTCGTGCTGCGCAACACGCTGCAGAAATCCGGCAACTGGGGCTCCGTATGGGTCACGCCCAGGGAGACCACGGTGGCCGACGTCAACGTCGTGGCCAAGATTCTGCACTCCGACGGCGACACCGTGCGCCTGCACGCCATCGCGAAGGACTCGACCGGTCGCGTCTGGCTCGACGGTAACTACCAGATGTCCACGGCCGCCGGCGCGTACAACCGCCAGCGCTATCCCGATCTCGACCCGTACCAGGACGTGTTCAACGAGATCGCGAACGATCTGGCGGCCGCGCGCGACAAGCTGACCGCGGTGCAGCGCAAGGAGGTCCGCACCGTGGCCGGCATGCGCTACGCGGCCGAGCTGAGCCCGGACGCGTTCAAAGGGTACGTGGCCGACGACGGCAAGGGGCGCTATGCGCTGAGCCGGCTCCCCGCCGCTGACGATCCGATGTTCGACCGCACGCAGCGCGTGCGGCAGCGCGAGCGGCTGTTTCTCGACACGCTGGATCAGCACTACGAGAAGTTCTACGTCGACGCAGGCAAGGCCTACGACGGCTGGCGCGAGAACGCGCGGGAAGAATCGATCGAGATCCGCGAGCTCACGAAGTCGGCGCACTGGCGCATGGGGATGGGCATCGCGACCATCGTCGCGTCCATCGTGTACGGCAACAACAGCAACGGCAGTTTCACCGACAGCGTGATCCGCAACGCGGGCATGTACGTCGGCTTCGACATGATCCGCACGGCCCAGGTGCGCAAGCAGGAGCGCAAGATCCACACCGACGCGCTCGACGAGCTGTCGTCGAGCTTCGACACGAAGGTCCGGCCGATGGTCGTCGAGGTGCAGGGCACGCAGCATCGCCTGACCGGGACCGCGGACGCCCAGTATCAGGAGTGGCAGGACCTGCTGCGGCAGATCTTCGCGAGGGAGTCGGGGTTCAAGCCCGAGGACGTCACGATCTCTACGGACACGGAGCTGGAGGCGCCCGTCGAGTTGCCTCCCGTGCCGCCCGCGGCGCCGAGCTCGGCGCCCGAAGGAGCCCCCGCCGCGACCGGTGGCGAAGCCACGACGGAAGGCGGTTCGGATGCGAACACGACGGCGACCGGCGGAGTCTGAGGCAGTTCGCACCGACCACGCCGTCGCGTACCGGCCCGGTCACGGCGAGAGCATCGGCGGCTGGCAACTCCGCGAGCGGGTGGGCCGTGGCGGCAACGCCAGCGTATGGCGAGCCGTCGACAGCGCCGGCAATCCGGCCGCGTTGAAATTTCCCCATGCCAACGCGCCGGAGTGGGTACGGCACGAACACCGTCTGCTCGCGCGGCTCGCGCATCCGAACGTCGTTGCGACGCGGGGCGCCGTCGAATCCGGCGAGTGCGCGGCGCTGGTGATCGAATACCTGCCAAACGGCGACCTCGTCGCGCTTGCGGGCAGCGCCGCGCGGCACTGGCTGGCGGCGCTCGGCAGCGTGCTCGCAGCGCTTCGCCACATGCACGTCCGTGGCTACGCCCACTGCGACCTCAAGGCGCGCAACGTGCTGTTCGGAGCCGACGGCGGCGCCCGGCTCATCGATTTCGCCGCCGCGCGACCGCTCGACGCGCCGGTGCGCCGCAGTTCCGCCACGGCCGAGTGCGTGCCGGCCGGGGGTGTTGCGAGCGCGCTCGAGGTCGACCGTTTCGCGTTCGCCGCACTGGCCTATGAGCTCGTGACGGGCGGCGTTCCTTACGGCGCCGCCGGACAGCGCCGGCCGGGCGAGCGGCCGCGGCCGGCCGTTGTTCCCGAAGGCCCGTTGGCACCTTTGCTGGCCACGGCGGTCGATGTGCTGTGCGCCGGCGGCCGGCACACCGGCGGCCTGTCGGCCATGGCCGATGACATAGAATTCGCCATGGCGGCCTATCGCTGACTGCGAGCATTGCGTGGACCCGACCCTGCCACAACACGAAGAGACGATCGTTCCGGTCCGCCCGGGGCTCGGTGCCGCCAGGGCGCGCGCGTCGGCCTTGCCCGGTGTGGAGCGGACGCAGGCTCCGTCGCGGTTCGGCAACTGGCTCCTCGGCGTCGGAGTGCTCGTGCTGGCGGGTGCCGCGGCGGCGGTGTTCGTCTGGCTGCCGCGTCATCTGGCCGACGAGCGCGCGGCGCGCGAGCGTGCGGCCGCGAGCGCGGGCCCCGCCGTCGTGGTGCCCGCTGCGGAGCCCGTCGAGCAGCTCTCGCCCGAAGAGGAGGAGCAGCTCAGGGCCCAGGCCGACAAGCTGCTGGCCGGATTGCTGACGCAGCAGGAACGGTTGAAAGCCCAGAACGTCGAGAGCTGGGGCGGCGAGTCGTGGCAGCGCTACGACGCCCTGCAGCGTGCTGGCGAAGACGCGTTCATCGCCAAGCGGCTGCGCGCGGCCGTCAAGAACTACACCGAAGCGACCGCGCTCGGCGAGGAGTTGCTCGCGCGCGCCGTGCAGACGGTCGACGGCGCGCTCGCGGCCGCGGCCGCCGCGTTCGCTGCCGGCAACGTCGAGCTCGCACTGCGGCAGTACGACATCGTGCTCGGCATCGATCCCGGGAACGCGGCTGCGAAGGCGGGTCGTGCCCGCGCCGAGAAGCTGCCGGACGTGCTGGCGGCGGTGCGGCGCGCGGATGATCAACGCGCCCGCGGCGAGCTCAAGCAGGCGATAGCGAGCTATCGCGAAGC
Organism: Gammaproteobacteria bacterium; assembly: GCA_035548835.1. Taxonomy (GTDB): domain Bacteria; phylum Pseudomonadota; class Gammaproteobacteria; order Steroidobacterales; family Rariloculaceae; genus FEN-1219. The sequence continues at coordinate 3,606 of DASZSB010000087.1, forward strand.
GCTCGCAATCGATTCCGGCTGGGAGCCGGCACGGGTGGCGATCAACGAGATCACGAAGGAGCTGCAGGACGCCGAGTTCGAGCAGCACATGTCGGCGGCCGCGAGCGCGCTGGCGGCCGAGAAGTTCGCCGACGCCGAGAAGGATTTTCGCGCCGCGCTCGCCGTACGCCCCGGTACGCGCGCAGCGGAGGAAGGCCTCACTCAGTCGATCGAGGGGGCGAAGAACGGGCGCATCGCGCTCTCGGAAGCGCGGGCGCTGGCATTCGAGAAGCGCGAGATCTGGGATCAGGCCGTGGCGCTCTACCGTCAGGTGCTCACGATGGACTCCACGCTGCTGTTCGCGCAGACGGGGCTCGACCGTGCGACCACGCGCGCGGGGCTCGATGCGAAGCTATCGAACCTGATCGAGAACCCGACGCTGCTGTTCGGCGATCAGTCGCTCGCGGCGGCGCGCGAGTTGTTGACGGCCGCCTCGGAAATCGAGGAGAAGGGGCCGAGGCTCGAGGGGCAGATCAGGGATCTTTCGCGGCTGGTCGCGATCGCGTCGACGCCGATCCGCGTGACGCTCGAGTCCGACAAGCTGACCGAGGTCACGCTGTACCGCGTCGGCGCGCTCGGCGCGTTCACGAGCAAGGACGTCGAGCTGCGACCCGGCACCTACACCGCCATCGGCAGCCGCGACGGCTATCGTGACGTGCGCCGCACGTTCACCGTCCTGCCGGGGCGGGCGACGCCGGCGGTCAGCGTGGTCTGCGTGGAGCCGATCTGACGGCAGGGATGGCGAGGATGGGCGACGGCAGGAACGGACGGGATTGGGTCGTGGCGGTCGACGAGGCCGGTCGCCGCCGCGAGTTCGGCCCCGCCGAGTTGCCGGTCACGTTCGGTGCCACGAGCGCGGACGTCGGGCTGCCCGGCGTACCGGGCACGCTGCAGATCGGCCGGCTCGGCCAGACGTTCTTCGTGCAGGCGGATCGCGGCACGCGCAACGTGCGCGTGAACGGCGAGCTCGTCGCGGGGTCGCGCGAGCTGCGCGACGGCGACACCGTCGCGTTCGATCGCGCGCGGCTCGCGTGCCGCATCGGCGCCGGCACGCTGACCATCGACGTGCGCCTGCAGGTCACGGCGGGCGATACGGCGCCGCCGGATCTCGAGGAGGTGGCGCGCGCGCGTGAGCCTGCCAGCGGCGTGACGATCACGCCGATCGCGTTCAAGCCCGCGGCGCAGGCGGCCGCCGCGAACGCGAAGCCCAGGCCGCGCCGTGCGCTGATCGGCGTGGCCGTTGCCGTCGCGGCCGTTGCCGTCGCCGCGTGGTTCGCGTTCACGGCGAAGCTGGTCGAGCTCAATATCGAGCCGGCGCCGGAGCGTGTCGCGGTGGCCGACACGTTCTTCAAGCTGCGTTTCGGCGAGCGCTACCTGCTGCGTCCCGGCACGCATCGCGTCGTGGCGGAGCTCGCGGGGTACTACCCCCTCGACGCGCGGATCGAGGTCGGCAAAGGCGCCGATCAGACGTTTCCGCTTTCCTTCACGAAGCTGCCCGGGAAAATCACGCTGACCACCGAGCCCGAGGCCAGGGCCGAGGTCTACGTCGACGGCGCCAAGCTCGGCAGCACACCACTCGCGGGCGCGGAGCTCACGCCGGGCCTGCACCGCATCGAGTTTCGGGCGGACCGTTTCCTGTCCGAGGTGCGCGAGCTCGAGGTCAATGGCGGCGGCGAGCGCCAGGAGCTCACGGCGAAGCTGACGCCGAACTGGGCCACGGTGTCGCTGCGGACGGAGCCGCCGGGAGCCACGGTCGTGGTCGACGGTGCGCCGGCTGGCACCACGCCCGCGGCGCTCGAGCTCGCGGCCGGCGAGCGCACGCTCGAAGTCCGGCTCGCGGGTTTCAACGCCTGGAACGGCAAGGTGCAGGTGGTCGCGAATCAGCCCGTCGAGCTGCCGGACGTGAAGCTCGCGCCGGCCGACGGCCGGGTCGAGATCGCGAGCACGCCGAGCGAGGCCAGCGTCAGCATCGACGGCGAGTTCCGCGGCCGCACGCCGCTGCAACTGAAGCTCGCGCCGGGACGCGCGCATCGGCTGACGCTGACGAAGCCGGGTTACGAGACGGCGTCGAGCGAGGTGTCCGTGGCGGCCGATAGCGGGCGACGGCTGACGCTCGAGCTCACGCCTCAGTACGGTGCGGTCGAGGTCCGCAGCACGCCTGCCGGTGCCGCGATCCGCGTCGACGGTCAGCAAAAGGGTGTGACGCCCGTGACGCTGCAGCTCACGGCCGTGAGCCACGTCATCGAGGTGCAGCAGCCGGGCTTCGCGCCGCAGAAGGTGGAGCTCACGCCGCGACCGGGTTTCCCGCAAAAGCTCGAGCTCACGCTCGTCGCCCTCGACGAGAGCTCCGGTGGCGGCTTCCCGCCGATGCTGCGCACGTCGAGCGGTCAGGAGCTGCGGCTGGTGCCGGCGGGACAGTTCACGATGGGCTCCTCGCGGCGCGAGGTGGGCCGTCGCTCGAACGAGGTGCTGCGGCCGGTGCGCGTCACGCACGCGTTCTATCTCGGCGCCCGCGAGGTCACGAACGCGGAGTTTCGCCAGTTCAAGCCCACGCACAGCTCCGGGTCCTTCGGCGGTCTGTCGCTGAACGACGATCAGCAGCCCGTCGTCAACGTGACCTGGGACGAGGCCGTGCAATACCTGAACTGGCTCAGCGTGAAGGACGGGCTGCAGCCGGTCTACGAAGAGCAGGCGGGCGGCTGGGCGCCCATCCGGCCGCTGCGCAGCGGCTACAGGTTGCCCACCGAGGCCGAATGGGAATGGGCCGCGCGTTTCGCCGGCCAGCAGTCGGCCCTGCTGTTCGCCTGGGGCGGCCAGCTGCCGCCGCCGGAGCACGCCGGCAACTATGCGGATCTCGCCGCGGCCAAGATCCTGCAGACCACGCTGATCACCTACAACGACGGCTACCCGGTCAGCGCGCCGGTCGCCACGTTCCCCGCCAACAGCTTCGGAATCCACGATCTCGGCGGCAACGTGTCCGAGTGGGTGCAGGACTTCTACTCGCTCGATGTCGTGGAATCGACACAGCGGGTCGACGACCCGCTCGGCCCCGAGATCGGGCGCTTCCACGGCGTGCGCGGTGCCAGCTGGCGCAGCGCGACGCTGACCGACTTGCGCGTCGCCGCGCGCAGCTACGAAGCCAGCGCGCGCGACGACGTCGGCTTCCGGATCGCCCGCAATCTGCAGTGAGGCTGGCCGCCACTGAGGAATGCATGGGTATCGTCAGAGTCTAATTCACCGGCCGAGGGAATCCCGAGGTAGCCATGAACACGATTCGGTTTGCAGCCATGGTCGCGGCGCTCGTCGCCGTATCCGCGTCGTCGCTGGGGCAGGACAAGAGCGCCGCACCACCCGCGGCGCCCCCGGCCGCCGATGCGCCGCAGCCGCCGGCCGCGCCGCCTCCGGCTCCGCCGGCGGAGCCGCGCGGCGTCGTCAAGGATGGCGAATTCGTTCCGACCCAGGACATCAACCCCGACGAGGGCGTCACGTTCCCGGTGGGCATCTGAAGCCGTGAGTGCGCTTGCGATCGACATCAACGATGCCGGCATTGCCGTGGCCGATCACACGGGCGTGCTGGTCGTCGAGCCCGGCATGGCCGTCGTCGATCGCGGCAGGATCCTGACGGGGGCCGAGGCGCTCGCGCTCGCGCGGCTGCACCCGCGGCAGGCCAGCAGCCGCTTCTGGAGCGCGCTCAGTCTCGATCCAGGTTCCGCCGGCGCGGACATCCCGCACAGCGCGGCGGAGCTCGCGCACGCGCAGCTCGCGGCGCTGTGGCGGAAGGTGGGGGACTCACGCAGCGACGTGTATCTGGTCGTGCCGAGCGGCTATCGCTCGGACCAGCTCGGTCTGCTGCTCGGTCTCGCGCAGGAGTGCGGCATGCCGGTGCGTGCGCTCGTCGACGTGGCCGCCGCCGCGGGGCACAGGCCCTATCCGGATCGCCAGCTCGTGTATCTCGATTCCGGCCTGTATCGCGTGACGGCCACCGTGCTCGAGCAGAGCGCCGACGTCGGCGTGCGCGCGGAGCACGCGCTGCAGCAGTCCGGTCTGATGGGCGTCATGGATGCGTTCGCGCGGCGCATCGCCGACGCCTTCGTGCGTGCGACCCGCTTCAACCCGTTCCGCCACGCCGACACCGAGCAGCTGCTCTACGACCGCCTGCCGGGCTGGCTCGAGAGTCTGCACGCGGCGGATCGGCTCGAGCTCGAGCTGCCATACGCGGGCGAGGCGTGCCGCGTGACCGTCGAGCGCGACGAGGTGCTCGGTGTCGCCGCCGGCTTCTACCGCGCCGTTGCGCAGCTCGTGGCCCAGAACCGCGAGCCCGGTCGCGGTCTGGTCGTGCTGCTGTCCGATCGGCTCGCGCGGCTGCCGGGGCTCGTGGCCGAGCTCGCGCGGCTCGACGACGCGCGGATCGAGTCGCTCGCCGTCGGCCACGCGGCGCGCAGCACCCTGCTCGCGACACCGCAGACCGAGGGTGTCGGGGTCAAGCTCCTGAAGCGCCTGCCATGGCGCGACGTGCCCGTGGTGCTCGAGCCGGCCGTCGCCCCGGGTCCCGCGGCAGCGCCGGCGGCCGCCGCCGTCCGGCAGCCCGCGACGCACATCGTGAGCGGCGGGATCGCGTATCGCGTCGGGTCGCGCGGCATCGTCGTCGGGCGTGAGCCGGATCCCGCGCGGCGCACGATCGTGGTGCCGGAGGGGCACAGCGGCGTGTCGCGCGCGCACTGCGAGATCGCGCTGCGCGACGGCGAGCTGAAGCTGCGCGATTCGAGCCGCTACGGCACGTTCGTGAACGAGAAGAAGGTCGCGGGCGAGGTCGCTCTCGAGCCCGGCGACGTCGTGCGCGTGGGCTCGCCCGGCTTCGAGCTCACGGCCGTCGTCGTGGAGGCCGCGGAATGAGGCGGCGCAGTCGCGAGATCAACGTCTTCTCGATGTCGTTCCTCGACGCGATCACGGCCGGCTTCGGCTGCGTGGTGTTGCTGTTCATGCTCGTGAGCCAGAACTCGCTGCTCGACAGCCGGACGGTCGTCCAGGACCTCTCGGCCGAGGCCGCGCGGTGGCAGCTCAAGGTCGATACCGGCCGGAAGAACCTGGTGCAGATGAAGGAGCAGCTCCAGCAGCAGTTGCAGCAGTGGACGGCGCTGAAGGCACTGCGCGCGAACCTCGTCAGCGAGGTCGACGACACGCGGACCAAGCTCGCGGCGCTCACCCAGGATTCCGCGGCGCGCAAGGCGGCCGTCGACAAGCTGCGCGCCGACCTCGCGGCGCTCGACAAACAGACTCAGGCGTTGCAGGCGTCCGCGCAGAAGCCGGTCCCCGAGGGCAATTCGCTGCGCTCGTTCACGGGCGACGGCAATCGGCAGTATCTGACCGGTCTGCGCATGGGCGGCAAGCACATCGCGATCCTCGTCGACACTTCGACCAGCATGCTCGATCGCACGATCGTGAACATCATCCGCCGCCGCAACATGTCGCCGGACCAGCAGCGGCAGGCGCCGAAGTGGAAGCAGGTCGTGAACACCGTGGACTGGATCACCACGCAGATCGAGAAGGGCACGGAGATCCAGATCTTCGCGTTCACGGACAAGGCCACCTCGCTGCTGCCGGGCAGCAACGGCAAGTGGGTCACCGTGACCGACGGCAAGGAGATCGACGCGGCCGTCAACGCGCTGCGCGCCGAGTATCCGAAGGGTCCGACGAGCCTGCATGCGGCGTTCGCGGCGATTCGTGCGCTCGATCCAAAGCCGGACAACGTATATCTGCTGACCGACGGTCTGCCCACGATGGGCGAGGTGGTGCCGACGCGTGCCGGCGTCACCGCCAACGAGCGCCTCGACCACTTCAACCGTGCCGTGCGCCAGCTGCCGAACGGCGTGCCCGTGAATGTGATCCTGTTCGCGATGGAAGGCGATCCACAGGCCGCACCGGCGTACTGGGTGCTGGCGCTGCGGACCGGCGGCTCCATGCTCGCGCCCGCGGAGGATTGGCCGTGAGACGCCGCCGCGAGTTCGAGATCTTCAGCATGTCGTTTCTCGACGCGATCTGCTGCGGCTTCGGTGCGATGATCCTGCTGTTCATCGTGACCCGGGTCAGCGAGCCCGCGAAGCTCGAGGCGAGTCAGCGCGATCTGCACGGCGTGATCGCCCAGTACGAGGAAGAGCTGAACGACATCCTCGGCGAGACGGACAAGGTGCGGCGCAACGTTGCAACGACGGCCAGCGACTACAAGACCGACGAGAAGAGCGTGGAGACGCTGCGCACCGAGCTCGAGCGCATTCGCCAGGAGGTGCTGGCGACCGCGCAGAACTCGAGGGTCACGAACGACATCGAAGGCAAGCTCGCGATGGCGAAGCAGAGCCTCACCGACGAGATGAAGCGGCTGCTGGCCGACTACAAGCCGCCGATCGGCGAGTACAAGATCGGCGGCATCCCGGTCGACAGCGAATACATCATCTTCATCATCGACACCTCGGGCAGCATGAAGCAGTACGCCTGGGACCGGGCGATCGAGCAGTTGCGGCAGACGCTCGAGGTGTACCCGACGGTCAAGGGCATCCAGGTCATGGACGACGAAGGCGTCGTCATGTTCAAGAGCTACCGCAACGAGTGGATTCCCGACACGCCCGCGCGCCGCAAGGCGATCCTCGACGGCATGCGCAACTGGGATGCCTTCTCGAACTCGAGCCCCCGCGAGGGCATCCTCGCGGCGCTCGACAACTTCTACGATCCGAACAAGAAGATCTCGCTGTACGTATACAGCGACGACTTCGCGGTCGGCACGGTCAACGCCGTGGTCCGTGAGGTCGATCGGCGCAACATGGCGGATGCGTCGGGCAAGCGGCGTGTGCGCATCCACGCCGTGGCGTTCCCCACGATCTATCAGGCGACCGGCGGCCAGCTTTACAGCGCCGCGGATTTCGCGACGCTGATGCGCGTGATCTGTCAACGCAATGGTGGAACGTTCGTGGCGCTGCCGCTGCTGCGCGACGAACGTCGGGCGAGGGGCGAGTGAGGGTGCGCACCTGGCCGCGAATGCGGCCCGGTACAACCGGTTTTTCCTGGAGGGTGTGAATGGCGGCTCAGAGTTATGTGCGCGATCGGGTGTCGAAGCTCGCGATCCTCGTCGGGATCGCGCTCGTCACGCAGCTGATATTCGCCGCGTGGGTGCGCCCGGTTGCGGAAGAGTGGCGCGCGGAGCAGCGGGCGATCGCGGCCAAGACGCCGGGGTACACGCCGCAGCGGTCGATCTGGGTCATCATCCAGGACCCGGAGCAGGAAGCCACGATCATCGTGGCGATATGGGCCATCCTGCTCTCCGTGCTGCGTTTTCGCGAGCTGCGTGCGCAACGCGATCTGTTGAACGCCGGCTACATGAAGCTCGATCCCGGCATCGTGATCCTGCCGAGCGACGCGCGCGAGTACCTCCGGCAGTTCGAGCAGCTGCCGCCCATCAAGCGCGATTCGGTGCTGCCGCGCGTGCTCGCGGCTGCGCTGAAGAGGTTCGGCGCCACGGGCAACGTGCAGGATGCGTCGCAGACCGTGCACAACGTGTGCGAGAGCGAGAGCAACCGTCTCGACGCGGAGCTCGCGATCCTGCGCTTCAGCGTGTGGGTCACTCCGGCGCTCGGCTTCGTGGGTACGGTGCGCGGCATCGGCCTGGCGCTGCAGGGGGCGGAGCTCGCGGTCAAGGGCGACACGGCGGCCGTCACCGGCGGCCTCGGCATCTCGTTCAATTCGACGCTCGTCGCGCTGACGCTCAGCATCCTGCTGATGTACATCCTGCACGAGATCCAGCTCGCGCAGGAGCGGCTCGTGCTCGATGCCGAGAACTATGCCGACGAAGAGCTGATCAGCCGCCTGCACAGCGCCTGAGGCCCGCGGCGCGCCGCCGCCCGGCGGCGCGCCACAATTCGTCAGAATCCCGCCCGCAGGGCGCCGCAATTCATCACCGCGGCGTCAGCGGCGTTCGCTGCAATGGCTCCCGTGTCACCACTCACGCTCGAGGAGCAAACCATGCAGAGCAAACTCATCGTCTTGTTGGTCAGCAGCGCGTTGGCTACGACCGGCTGGGCCGGCGAACGGCATCGTGCCGCGAAGGCGGAGCGCGCCGCGAAGGAGGAGTCGATCGGTCTCGGCAGCGGCGCTGCGATCGGCGCGATCGCGGGCGGCCCGGTCGGGCTCATCATCGGTGCCGCATTCGGCGGCTGGTTCGGCGATCGTTTCCACCACGAGCGCAGCGGGCGCCTCGCGGCCGAGAAGAGTGCCGCCGAAGCCGAGTCGCACGCGACGGCGCTCGAGGCCCGTCTCGCGACGAGCGAGCGCTACGCCTCGCAGACGAGCGCCGATCTCGCCACCGAGCGCGCGCAGCATCGTCACGACGTCGAGGAGGCGCTGTCGACCGAGGTCCTGTTCCGGACCGAGGACAGCACGCTGAGCCCGGCTGCCGAGCAGCGTCTGGCCAGGCTCGTCGCGATGGTCGTGCCGTTCGAAGGAGCCGTCATCCGTCTCGAGGGGCACACCGACGTGCGCGGCACGGACCGCTACAACGACGAGCTAGCGGCCGCCCGCGCCAACACGGTGCGCGAGGCGCTGATTCGCGCCGGCATGCCCGCGGAGCGGATCGTGGTGAGCGCCGTAGGCAAGGCCGAGTCGCGCGCCACGGATCAGGATGCCGACGGCATGGCTCTCGATCGCCGCGTGAAGATGACGATCGTGGGTCTCGACGACGCGAGCCGCGTCGCGCAGACGGCGCAGTAGCGTGTCGCAGAGATTCGTTGAGTGGCCGGGAGTCGCCGCCGTGGAGCAGGGTGGCGGCTTCCGGCCACGGCTCGGTGCAGTCAGCGTGCGGGCAACAGGTGCGACACGAGCGGCAGCAGCGGCGTGGCACGGCGCGGCGCGGCACGCGGCAGCACTCGGACGAGCGTCGGCCGCAGGAACCGCGCGAGCGTCATGGCCGTTTCGGCAACCGGCACGGGTTGCTCTGCGGATTCGCTGACGACGACGCCCGCGAGCCGTACGTCGCGCGCCCGGAGCGCGGCGACCGCCGTCAGGCTGTGGCTCAGCGTGCCGAGATAGCTGCCGACGACGAGCAGCGCGGGCGCGCCCGTCGCGACGATCCAGTCGAGCACGGTATGCGTCTCGTCGATCGGCACCATGACGCCGCCGATGCCTTCGATCAGCGTGACGTCCGCGTCGTGCGGCCGGCGGCAGAATTCGACGAGCGCATCGAACGGCACCGAACGGCCCTCGCGCGCGGCCGCCATGTCGGGCGACAGCGGCGCCGCGAACCGCCACGGGCTCACGGTGTCGAGATGGGCCGCGGCGAGCGTGAGCCCCTGCGCGCCGAGCAGCGCGCCGGTGTCGCTCGCGGCGGGGTTCGCGGCGTCGAAGCCGGACGCCACGGGTTTCAGCGCGCGAACGCGGTAGCCCGCGGCGGTCAGCTCCTCGATCAGCCGCAACGTGATGTACGTTTTGCCGACGTCCGTGCCCGACGCCGTCACGAACAGCGTGGTCATGCGTCGCGCAGCAGCGGCCGGACGGCCCCGGCCAGGGCGGCGACCTGCGCACTCGTATGCGCGGCCGAGAACGTCACGCGCAGCCGCGACGTGCCGGGCGGCACCGTCGGCGGGCGAATGGCCGCAACGAGAAACCCGGCGCGGCGCAGCGCTTCGCTCGCGTGGAGCGTGTGCTCGGCGCCGCCGAGCACCAGCGACACGATCGGACTCACGGCCGGCGGCAGGTGGAGCGCCGCCGTGAACGCGCGCGCGCGCGCGAGCGGCCGCTCCACGAGGGCGTGGTCGCTCGCGATCACGTCGAGTGCGCGGCTCGCAGCCGCGACGACGCCGGGCGGCAGTCCCGTGGAGTAGACGAACGTGCGCGCGCGGTTGCGCACGAGCTCGCAGACGCTGCGGCTGGCGCACAGATAGCCGCCATAGCCGCCCACCGCCTTCGACAGCGTGCCCATCTGCAGCGGCACGCCGACCGGCGCGCCGTGCGCGAAGCTCGAGCCGCGGCCGCCGCCGACCACGCCGAGTCCGTGCGCGTCGTCGGTCATGAGCCACGCGTCGTGCTGCGCGCTCAGCGCAGCGAGCGCCGGCAGCGGCGCGAGATCGCCTTCCATGCTGAACACGCCGTCGGTCAGCACGAGGCAGTGCCGGTGCCGTGGCCGCTCGTTCGTCAGCAGCTCCGCCAGGTGGCCGACGTCGTTGTGGCGGAACTCGAGCACGTGCGCGTGCGAGAGCTCCGCGCCGGCCAGCAGGCAGCTGTGGCAGAGCTCGTCGAGCAGGATCAGATCCGCGCGGCCGACGAGCGCCGGAATCACGCCGAGGTTCGTGAGATAGCCGCTGCCGAACACGACGGCGTCCTCGGCTCCCTTCAGTGTCGCGAGTTTGCGCTCGAGCCCGGCGTAGAGCGGGTGATTGCCGTTCACGAGCCGCGACGAGCCCGCGCCGACGCCGTAGCGCTGCGTGGCTTCGACGCTGGCGGCGATCACGTCCGGGTGGTGCGTGAGGCCCAGGTAGTCGTTGCACGAGAACGAGACCAGCGTGGCGCCATCACGCTGCGCCTCGACGGCGCCGGGCCGGTCCGTCGTCACGAGCCGGCGGCGCAGCGCTCGGCGCTCGAGTGCCGCGAGCTTCTCGCGTGCGACGTCGTCGAGCGAAGCGGGTGCGAGGTGCGCCCCGGCTTTGGGCGTGCTCACGACGATGCAACCATGTCAGCCATGTCCGTATTCTCACCGACGTGATCCGGCGCGGGAAGGCGTGGCGCGCCGCACGATCGCCGGGGTATCTGCGGCGTCACGCCGAGCAGGCGCTGCCGCCGCCCGAGTGACTCGAACTACGTCGAGAACGTGGTCTTCCTGAAGTCACGCGTGCTTTTCGTAGCCATAAACGTGCCGGGCGGATCGAACAACGATCAGGACATCTGGTACAAGGCGCCGACGATGGGCGTGGCGCAATCGCAGGACGTCGCCGAGCGCACGGCCGCGGACGTCCGTTGGCTCGATACGGCGTTGTTCCTCGCGAGGCTGCTGCGCGTCAACGCCGTCGTCATCCAGGTGCAGGCCGACATGTGGGATCTCGACGGTACGGCCGCCGGCGCTCTTGGGCAGGGCGCGCCGCACCTGAGCGGGTACGAGGGCGTCATCGCCGCGATCGCCGATGGAGCCAGGGCTTTCCGCAAGTCCGTGCTTCTGTTCAACGGTGACTCGCACGGCTTCCGGTCGGACAACCCGCGCCAGCAGGGCGCTCCCTGCTTTGCCGAGCCGGCATCCGGTCAGCCCGCTGCGGTGTGCACCGAGGACGATTGGCTGCAGCACCCCTTCTACGACGTGCCGAACTTCCACCGCGTCACCGTGCACGGCAGCACGTTCCCGCTCGAATGGCTCAAGGTGCGCATCGACGCGCGGCGCAACGCCCCGGCCGGTGCGGACGCGTTCGGGCCGTTCAGCTGGCAACGCATGATCCAGCCCGCCCCAACCCCCTAGACGTTCCCAGGGCGCGGGCGCGGATGGAGCGCGGCTTGTGTGTGGCACACCGCAGGACTACGCTGAAGCCGCCACCACGTTCAGCCGTCGGTGGGGCTGCCTTGGGTACCGATACAGAACAACAAGCGGGGGAATCCAATGGGAAGTCTGTTGCCAGTCATCATTCAGCTCGTGAGCGGTGCCGTCGGCGGGAACATCGCCGGCGCCCTGTTGAAGAACCAGTCACTCGGCACGGTCCTGAACTCCGTGGTCGGCATCCTCGGCGGCGGGCTCGGCGGGCAACTGCTGGGCATGCTCGGCGTCAGCACCGGAGGCGGTGAGCTCGACGTTGCGGGAATCGTCGGCAGCATCGCGGGCGGCGGTGTCGGCGGCGGCGTTCTTCTCGCGATCATCGGCGCCATCAAGAAGGCGCTCGGCAAGTAGAAACTCGCGCGCGGGGCTAATGCCCCGTGCGCTGCGCTGCGCCGCGCGGCCGGGCTCAGGTTCCCTCGAGCTCCCAGGTCACGAGCGGCGCGCCGCGCCGGATCCAGAAGCCGGCGCCGACGGGCCGGAACTTCTTCAGCAGGCGTGCGCGGTACCACTCGGCCTCGCGCAGGTGCACGTTCGGATCGGTGAAGTGCTGGTCGCAGTTCTGCCGCCAGTCGCGCGCGGTCAGCGCGGTGAAGTACAGCACTCCGCGGCACAGCCTTCCGAGGTTCGCGAGTCCGCGCGTCGCGTCGCGCGTGCCGAGGTACTGGAACACGTCGTAGCAGACGACCAGGTCGAATTTGCGCCTCGGCGCATAGCTCGAGATCGAAGCCTTGACCCAGTCGTAACGCTCGCAGAGGTAGTCGCTGACCTCGAGCCCGGTATAGGTTGCGCGCGGCAGCGCGCGTGTCAGCGGCGCGCGCAGGAAACCCAGTCCGCAGCCCACATCGAGGATGCTGCGCACCGGGCAGCCGATCAGCTCGGCATAGGCGGCGATCATGCGGCCGCGCGCGTGCATCTCCGCGCGCGACGTCACGGCGGTCGAAGGCTCCAGGTAAAAGCGCTGGTAGTAATCGCGGTCGAAGCGGCCCATGCGGGGCATGATGCCAGCTGCGAGTGGCTCGGTGTTGCGGGGGGGGCTGCCCGGTCGGACACGCGCCGACCGGGCAGGTGTGCTTCGCCGTCGTTACGCTGCGTGCTGCCGGGTTTCCCCGGCGGCCGCCGAGCGCGGCGGATCGAAGCCCGCCGCGAGCGCGTCGTCGATGTTCTCGAGCCAGACGAAGTTCAGTTGCTTGCGCGCCGGCTCCGGAATCTCCTCGAGATCCTTCCGGTTGCGTGCCGGCAGCAACACCGTGTCGATGCCCGCCCGCAGCGCGGCCAGTGTCTTCTCCTTGACGCCGCCGATCGGCAGCACCAGGCCGCGCAGGCTGATCTCGCCCGTCATCGCGATGTCGTTGCGCACGGTGCGCCCCGACAGCAGCGACGCGACCGCGAGGAACATGGCGACACCCGCGCTCGGCCCGTCCTTCGGGATCGCGCCCGCCGGCAGGTGGATGTGGAGGTCGTTCTTCTCGAGCAGCTCGCGGTCCACGCCGAGCTTGTCGAGCCGCATCTTCGCGAGACTCACGGCCGCCTGCGCGCTCTCCTTCATGACGTCGCCGAGCTGGCCGGTCAGGATCAGCTGACCCTTGCCGGGCACGAGGCTGGCTTCGATGAACAGGATGTCGCCGCCCACGGGCGTCCACGCGAGCCCGGTGGCCACGCCCGGCACGCTCGTGCGCAGCTTGACCTCGTTCTCGAAGTGGCGCGCACCGAGGATCGCCGGCACGTCCGCCGCGTCGATCGCAACGGTCGCGGCCGTGCCTTCGGCGATCTTCATCGCCGCGTGTCGAAGCAACGCGCCGACCTCGCGCTCGAGGTTGCGCACGCCGGCTTCGCGCGTGTAGCCGTCGATCACGGCGCGCAACGCCGCTTCGCTGACGCTGGCCTGCTCGGCGGTCAAGCCGTTCGCCGTGAGCTGCCGCTGCACGAGGTAGCGCTGCGCGATGGCGAGCTTCTCGTCCGCGGTGTAGCCCGGCAGCTCGATGATCTCCATGCGGTCGCGCAACGGCCCCGGGATGTTCTCCAGCACGTTGGCCGTGGCCACGAACAGCACCTTCGACAGGTCGAACGGCACGTCGAGGTAGTGATCCGCGAACGTCGAGTTCTGCTCCGGATCGAGCACCTCGAGCAGCGCGGCCGACGGATCGCCGTGGAAGCCCACGCCGAGCTTGTCCATCTCGTCCAGCATGAACACGGGGTTGTTCGTGCCGGCCTTGCGCAGGCTCTGCACGATCTTGCCCGGCAGCGAGCCGATGTACGTGCGCCGGTGGCCGCGGATCTCGGCCTCGTCGTGCACGCCGCCCAGGCTCGCACGCACGAACTTGAGTCCGAGCGCGCGCGCGATGCTCTGGCCGAGCGAGGTCTTGCCGACGCCGGGCGGACCGACGAAGCACAGGATCGGGCTGCGGCCCTTCGCGTTCAGCTTGCGCACCGCGAGGTATTCCAGGATGCGCCGCTTGACCTTCTCGAGGCCGTAGTGGTCGGCGTCCAGGATCTCGCGCGCCTTCGCGATGTCGATGTTCTCGGCGTCGCCCTTGCTCCACGGCAGCGCCACGAGCCAATCGAGGTACGTGCGCACCATCGAGTGCTCGGTCGAAGCTTCCGGCATGCTCTCGAGACGACGCAGTTCCTTCTGCGCCTGCTTTTCGACCTCCTCCGGCATCTTCGCGTCGGCGATCGCCTTCTTGAGCTCCTCGAGCTCGCTCTGCGTCTCGTCCTCGCCGAGCTCCTTCTTGATGGTCTTCAGCTGCTCGCGCAGCACGTACTCGCGCTGCTTCTCGTCGAGCTTGCCCTGGGTCTGCTCGCCGATCTCCTTCGACAGCCTGAGCACCTCGATGCGATGCGTCAGGAACTCGATCACGCGATCGAGCCGGTCGCGCACCTTCAGCGATTCGAGGATGGCCTGCTTGTCGGCCGGCTTGATGTCGATCAGGCCCGCGACCATGTCGGCCAGCGCGCCCGGCGAATCGATGCCCTCCAGCGCGTTCGCGATCTCCGGCGGCACGCCGGGCAGCAGCTCGACGGCCTCGCCGGACTTCTGCTTGAGCAGGTTCGCGCGCGCCTCGACCTCGGCGTCGTGCGTCGTCTGGTCGGGGATCAGGTCGTAGCGGGCCGCGAGGAACGGCAGGCCCGACAGGTAATCGAGCGTGCGGAAGCGCTGCTCGCCCTGGCAGATCAGGTGGTGGACGCCGTTCGGCGCCTTGATGTAGCGCACGACGCTGACCGTCGTGCCGATCTTGTACAGATCGTCGGGGCCGGGCTCGTCGACGCCGGGGTCCTTCTGCAGGACGATGCCGAGCTTGTGGCCGTGCGTGACGGCTTCCTGGGCCGCGCGCATCGAGATGTCGCGTCCGAGCGCCACCTGCGTGACGGCGCCCGGGAACATCACGACGTTGCGGACCGGCACGATCAGCAGCACGTCCGCCGGCAGGGCGGGGCCGTGATCGTGACTGACGGGCATGCGGTTCTCTTCGTACATCGGGCCCTCGACTTAAGGAGTCCTGCAATGGCCGAGTATCTGGGGGCCGTCCGGTGCCGCTTCAAGTTGCGCGGTCCGGGACGACGACAGGCCGCGGCGCGCAACCGCATCGAGCGCCCGTCATGGGGGCGGGATCAGAGCTTTGCGAGGGCTGCGGCCAGCGCTGCGTAGTCCAGGCGGGCGCTCGTGTCGACCCGGAGCGCGCAGCGGCGCTCGGCGCCGTCCAGCGGCTCGTGGGCCGCGAGCTGCCGCTCGAGCACCGCGAGCGTGGCCTCCGACGCATCGCGGCCGGCCCGGGCGCGGGCCTCGACACGCCGCCGCAGCTCGTCCGCCGGCGCCGTGCAGTCCAGGATCGCGAAGCGGGCGGCGTGGAAGGCGGCGATCTGGCGAAACGCCCAGCGCTCCGCGCGCCGCAGGAACGTGGCGTCGACGATCACGTTGAAGCCGTTGCGCAGCGCCCGGTCCGCGACCCCCGCGAGCCGGTCGTAGGTCAGTCGCGTGGCGTCCGCGGCATAGAGACCCCGGCCGACACCTGAGCCGGTACGCGCGTCCGCCGCGAGCCCGTGCAGGCGTTTGCGCTCGAGGTCGGAGCGCACGCGCAGCGCCTGCAGCGGGCCGACGAGCTCTTCGGTCAGCGTGGTCTTGCCGCTGCCCGAGAGCCCGTGCGTCAGCAGCAGCAGCGGCGTGCGCGGCCGCGTGAGCGCGTGCGCGGTGGCGAGGTACGGATCGCGCCGCAGCCCGTGCCCGGACTGGCCGGCCTTGATGGCCCGGACTTTCGCACGTACGAGCGCGCGGTAGACCAGATAGAAGCGCAGCACGTCGATGCCGGCATAGTCGCCACCGACCTCGAAATAGCGGTTCAGGAAGTCGTACGCGAGGCCGGGCCGGCCGTGCGCGATGAGGTCCATTGCGAGGAAGCTGGCCTCGCTCACGACGTCGATCTCGCGCAGCGCGGGGTCGAACTCCAGCGCGTCGTAGGCCGCGATCGCGCCGTCCTGCCACAGCAGGTTCTCGAGGTGCAGGTCGCCGTGGCACTCGCGTTCCGCGCCGGCGGACGAACGCTGCGCGAACGTGGGGCCTAGACGCGCGCATTCGCGTTCGGTCCAGGCGCGCAGTGCGTCGAGGCTGCCGCGTGCGCGGCCGCGCACGTAGGGCTCGAGCGCGCTGAAGTTGTCGCGCGCGGCCTGCTGCGCGGCCCGGCCCGTGGGATCGGTGTGCAGCGCGGGCAGGCTGCGGTGGAACGTCGCGAGCCGTATCGCGAACTCCGCGACCGCCGCGCGCGGCACGGCGTCGGCCGCGAGGCGCTCGTCGAGTCTCGCGCCTGCGGCGAACTGCCGCATCTTGACCGCATACTCGAATGCCGGCCTGCGTCCCACGTGGGGCGAATCGGGCGAGCCGCCGATCGGCACCACGCCGAGATACAGCTCCGGCGCGAGCCGGCGATTCAGCCGCAGCTCCTCGCGGCAGAAGTGCAGGCGCTTCGGCAGCGTGCTGAAGTCGAGGAACGGCAGACGGACCGGCTTCTTGACCTTGTACGCGTAGCGGCCCGTCAGGAAGACCCAGGAGATGTGCGTTTCCGCGACGCGGATCCTCTCCACGTCGTGGGGGTAGCAGGCCGGGTCCTGCAGGGCCTCGACGAGCGGTCGCGGGCTCGCGGTCACGGAGCGTGAGCGCGCGCGTCGCATGCGGGTCTAGCCGGGCTCGCCGCCGAGCAGGGTCAGGAGCTCGGCCGTTTTCGTACGCATCAGTGCTTCGTCGCCGCGGCTCTCAACGTTCAGCCGCAGCAGGGGCTCGGTGTTGGACGAGCGCAGGTTGAAGCGCCAGTCCCTGTATTCGACGCTGAGCCCATCGGTGCGGTCCACGGCGACGGCCGTCGGCGTGTACTTCGCCTCGACGGCCGCGATCACGGCGGCGGCGTTCTGCACCTTGCGATTGATCTCGCCGCTCGCGGGATAGGCGCGCATGCGCTCGCCCACGAGCGAGGAGAGCGAGCGCTTCTCTTTGCTCATGAGCTCTGTCACGAGCAACCATGGAATCATGCCGCTGTCGGCGTAGGAGAACTGCCGGAAGTAGTGGTGCGCGCTCATCTCGCCGCCGTACACGGCGTCGACCTCGCGCATGCGCTGCTTGATGAAGGCATGTCCCGACTTGCTCTGCACCGCCTTCCCGCGGCCATGGTTCACGATGTCGAGCGTGTTCCAGGTCAGGCGCGGATCGTGGACGATGCGCTCGCCGGGCGATTTCGCGAGGAACGTCTGCGCGAGCAGTCCCACGATGTAGTAGCCCTCGATGAACTGGCCATGCTCGTCGAAGAAGAAACAGCGGTCGTAGTCGCCATCCCAGGCGATCGCGAGATCGGCCTTCTCGGCGCGCAGCCGGTCGATCGTGACCGTGCGATTGGCCTCGATCATGGGGTTCGGCACTCCGTTCGGGAACGTGCCGTCGGGTTCGTGGAATACCTTGATGAACTCGAACGGCAGGTGCGGCTCGAGCATGTCGACGATCGGGCCGGCCCCGCCGTTGCCGGCATTCACGACGATCTTCAGCGGCGCGAGCGCGCGCGTGTCGATGTACGAGAGCAGGTGCCTGACGTAGTCGGGCTTCACGTCGACCTGCTGCACACTGCCGGGTTTCGCCACCGGCGGGCCGAACTCGTCGCGCTCGGCGAGCGCGCGGATGTCCTGCAGGCCGGTGTCGGCGCTGATGGGGCGTGCTTGCTCGCGTACGAACTTCATGCCGTTGTAGTTCGGCGGGTTGTGGCTCGCCGTGATCATGATGCCGCCGTCGAGCTTGCGGGCGAACGTCGCGAAGTACGACAGCTCCGTGCCGCCGACGCCGATGTCGAGCACGTCGACACCGGAGTCCGTCAGGCCCCTGGTCAGGGCCGTGGTCAGTGCGGGGCTCGAGGCGCGGATGTCGCGGCCGACGGCCACGGTGCGCGGCTTCACGAACGCGGCGTAGCCGCGGCCGATGCGGTACGCGATGTCCTCGTCGAGCTCTTCCGGGACGCGGCCGCGGACGTCGTACGCCTTGAAACAGGTGATCTTCTTCATCTGCAGAACCTTTCCCTGGACGCGGCCAGTATATGAACGCGGCGTTGCGTTTGCATGATTGCACAACTCGTTGCGCGAGCGGAGGCGATTGCGACCGCGCCAAAGGCGCGATCGGCGCGAAGGCCCCCTCGCGGGACC
>DASZSB010000088.1:0-12183 GCA_035548835.1 Gammaproteobacteria bacterium
AGCGCGATGACCGTGGCCGCAATGGCCGGCGGCATGTTGCCGACGAACGGAATCGGCAGAATCATGATGAACCCGAGCGCGAAGATCACGATGCCAACCAGCACCTTGCCCACGGACTCGGTGACGAGCGGCAACCGCGGCCTGCAGTAGCGCTCGAGCCGGGCCAGCAGCGGCGTGGCCCAGCGCACCATGCGGTCGAGATCCGTCCGCGCAACGCTCTTGGCGGCGATGGTCGCCGGCAGCCACAGACGGCGGCGCATGGCGATCAGATTAAGGGCGATCACGCAGAGCGCGATCCCGCAGACCGTCGGAATCCCGGGCGGCATCGGCAGACAGCAAGGCAGCGAGAACACCAGCGTCGCGAAGCCGAAGGCGCGGTGCCGCAGCCCCAGCAGGATCTCGCCGAAGGTGACGCGTTCGCCCTCCCCGTGCGCGAGACTCCCGAGCACCTCCGAGGTGCGCTCCGGGACGGGCTTGCGCGCGTGCCCGGCGGTCGGGCCGTCGATGCCTGTGTCCATCGGGAGGGGGCGAATCCTTGCTATCCGACCGCGGCGCGGCGCGCCATTCTAGCCGGATCGCGACGGGCCTGAGTACGCCGTCCCGTCAGCGCGTCAAGAGCTCGATCGACTGCAGCCTGCCGCCCGAGAACGTCAGCAGGGCCGGAAACTGGCCATACCCGCGATCGTAGGTCCAGCGCTCGACGCGCACCGATCGGGTTCCCGAGCCCCGCGTGCGTTGCGACGCTTCGGTGACGTGCCGATCCCCGGGCTGCCCGCACCTGGCCACGACCTCGGCCGCGACCATGCCCACCGTGACCAGCGCATTGCCGCAACGCAGCGACTCGTCGGCCCCCGCATCGGGCGCCCACCAGGATGCGAGCATTGCGACGACGGCGAGATGCGGGTGCCGGACGGCCACCGACGGGACACGTGCACGCTGCATGGCGCTCTCCTACTTCCCGCGCCAGTCTAGGCGGCCGCAGCCGACGCCCCCAACCCGCGAAACTCGGCGGATCGGGCAGCAATGCAGGATCAGGCGGAGCGCAGCGCCGGACGGTCCGGCATGTCGGGATGCTCGAGCCGCGCGAGCACGTGGAACAGATCGCGATCGCCGAGCACGGCCATGCGCTCCTGCGGCGCCAGCCAGGCGAGGGCCTCGGCCACGCTGTGCGCGTCACCGAGCTTCGCGCGCGCCGTCATGAACATGACGTCCGGCTTGCCGCGCGAGGGTGCCGGCCGCGGCTGCACCGCCGCGAAGTGCCGCTGCCGCGCGAGATCGTCGTGCAGCAGGCGCTCGATCGTGATGCCTTCTAGCAACGTCGCAAGCCGGTGCTCGATCTCGTTGCGCAGCGCGATCACGCGAGGCACGGCCACCTCTTCCGGCACGACGAGCAGGCCCAGAACGCGCAGCACGTGCCCGAGCCCCGCGCTGCCGCTGGCCGCCGACAGGGGCAGCGCGAGCATCAGACCGACCAGCGCCGGCGACATCCACGCGAACAGCGGCGGTGACGCGGAGAGCAGAGTGACGGAGACGACGAACCCCGAGAGCGTCTGCATCCAGTGACGGCGCATCAACGTGGCCCAGGGCGTATTCGAGCGCTTGCGGCTCTGTGTGCTCCAGCCGGAGTCCTGACCGAACAGGATCTCGAGCAGCTGGCGCGACTGCATCATCATCATGATCGGTGCGTACAACGCCGAAAGCACGGTCTCCATCAACGCGCCGAACAGCACGCGAACCGGATTCACCGTCCGGCGCAGCTCACGATTGCCGAAGGCGCGCAGCACACCGAGCACCTTGGGCAGCAGCAGCACCGCCATGGCCAGGATGAACAGCCTGATCATGCGCACCGTGTCGAACTGGGGCCAGCGTGGAAACAGCGACAACTCGTCGTTGAAGTACTGGAACTGCACGGTCGCGATGTGCACGGCCGTGCCGAGACCCACGGTGATCAGCGCGAACCAGAGCGGCGACGCCACGTAGCTCATGACGCCGATGCCCATGTGGATGCGATTCGACCACGTGAAGCCGCGTGCACCGATGACCGCCAGATGCTGGATGTTGCCCTGCGCCCAGCGGCGATCGCGAGCGGCCACGTCGAGCAGCGACGGCGGACTGTCCTCCCAGGTGCCGGCCAACGCGGGCAGCATGCGCACGGACCATCCCGCACGGCGCAGCAGCGCGGCCTCCACGAAGTCGTGCGACATGATCGGGCCGCCGAAAGGCTTGCGGCCCGGCAGCGTCGGCAGACCGGCGGCCGCGGCGAACGCGCGCATCCTGATGATGGCGTTGTGCCCCCAGTAGTTGCCGTCCTCACCCTGCCATGCGGCGATACCGCGGCCCACGATCGGCCCGTAGACCGCCGTGGCGAACTGCTGGAGCCTGGCGAACAGGGTCTCGCCGCCCGCGAGGCGCGGCACCGTCTGCAGCAGGCCGAGGTGCGGATCCGCGGCCATCTCGCGCACGAGCGTCAGCAGCGTATCGGCCGACATGATGCTGTCGGCGTCGAGCACGATCATGAAGTCGTAACGCCCGCCCCACCGCGTCACGAAGTCGTGCAGGTTGCCCACCTTGCGGCCCGTGTTCTCGGTGCGCCGCCGATACCACACGCGCATGCGGTCGCCGAGCTTCTCGCGCAGCGCGTGGAACGCGGCGGTCTCGCGCAGATACACCTCGGGGTTCGTGGTGTCGGACAGCACGAAGATCTCGAAGCCCGTCGCGTCACGCTCGAGCAGCATCTCGGCCATCGCCTGCAGCGACGCGAAGCTCACGGCCGGATTCTCGTTGTACACCGGCATCACGAGCGCCGTGCGGTGCATGACCGGCACGTCGGTCCTGGCGCGCAGCCGCGTGCCGCCGAACAGCACGCCGGCAACGGCCGCGCAGGCCGGCAGGGCGATCCAGCCGAAAGTGATCGTGAAGAGCACGACCATGAGCCACTGCAGGAACGACGAGCTCGTGCCGAACGACACGACCGCGATCATCTCGCGGCTCGCGTACACGGTCAGCGCGAGCGCACCGCCGAAAGTCAGCAGGCGCGCCGCGACGGTCCTGGCGGCCGGCCAACCGAGGCGCCGCTCGCGGGTAAAGCGCCAGAAGCTCTGCTCCGGCACGTCGAGCAACGCCGGCGGCGGAATCGCCGTCGACTGGCGCGCGGTCACTGACTCCATCGGTAGAGCCAGGTCTCGCCCCAGGGCTTGCCGTTCGACGTCAGGACGAGCCGCAGCTCGACGGTATCCTCGCGGCCAGGGTCGAGCTCGAAGCTGGCGCGGTAGATGTCGGTGCCCGGCAAGACGTGGCCGCGCGCGTTCAGCACGGCGCCGCCGGAGCTCCAGACCTCGGGCTTCAGATCCTGTGGAATCGGGCCGCGGCCGCGATAGTCGATCACGAACGACCGTTGATCCTGATTCTGCAGCGCAGCCCCCGACCGCGTGGCGACGACGCGCGCGAGCGAGGCATCGAGCGGCTCGGCCGTGAAGCGCAGCCGGTAGGCGAAGCTCGCCTTCTGGCCGGCCTTGATCGGCGCCTCCGGCTGCCAGTAGGCCACGATGTTGTCGTGAATCTCGCGGTCGGAGGGAATCTCGACGAGCTCCACGTGCCCTCGCCCCCACTGCCCTTTCGGCTCGACCCACAGCGACGGCCGCCGGTTGTAGAGCGCCTCCGCGTCCTGGAAGTCCTCGAAGTTGCGCTTGCGCTGCAGCAACCCGAAGCCCTTCGGGTTCTCGTCGATGAACGCGGAGATCTGCAGCGCCGCCGGATTCGCGAGCGGCCGCCAGATCCGCTCGCCGTTGCCGTTCAGGACCTGCAGGCCGTCGGAGTCGTGCACGGCGTTGCGGTAGTCGTCGAAGCGGGCCCGATTCGACGAATCGAACAGGAACATCGACGTCAGCGGCGCAATGCCGAAATACGTCAGGTCCGAGCGTGCAAACAGGGTGGCATCGACGTCGATGACCGTCTCATTGCCGGGCCGTGCGACGAACGTGTAGGCGCCGACGACCGAACGGCTCTGGAGGATGGCGTGGATCGTGATGCGGTCGGCCTTCTCCGGTGGCCGCTCGATCCAGAAATCGGTCCACGCGGGAAACTCCTCGCCCTCCGCGCGTGCGGTGCGCACGGCGAGGCCTCGCGCCGAGAGTCCGTACAGCTGCCCGCGCGCCACGGCGCGGAAATAGCTCGCACCCTGGAACACGAGGAACTCGTCCATGAAGTCCGGGCGGTTCAGCGGCGCGCGCACGCGAAAACCGGAGTACGCCGAGTCCGGCCCGGCAACGAGCGCGTTCGCATCGGACTCGAACAGATCGTTCGAGAACCGCACGCGGCGCGCCATCTTGGCAACCACGAGGTTGATGTTGACCGGAACGTTGAAGATGAAGCCCGGATAGAACAGATCGACCGTGAAGGTGCGGTTCTCGTTGTTCCAGATGGCCGCATCGTTGCGGAATCGAATCGAGCGGTACTGGTCGTAGCTCAGCTTGAGCTCCGGCGCGTTGCGCCGGATCGGATCCTGGTACGGCTTCTTGGCGATCTCGGCGGCGCGCTCGAGCAGGACGTTGCGATCGAACGGCTCGCCGCCACGTTCCTGCGCGCCGGCCGCCGCGACGACGAGCCACGCGGCGCACCAAAGACCCACGAACCTGCCGACACGCATCAATACCATCCGCCGTCTCTGACTTCCGACCGCTCGCACGCCTGGTCGGCGCGCTGCCCAGCCACATTCCGCGTATGCAATCTTAGCTGCCAAACCGGAGTTCTTGTTCGCGTCGTCGTTCGGCGACAGGGGTTGTCCGGTCCGGCGACTGCCCCGGCGGCAGTCCGGCGGGATTCCCGGCCGCGAATTCTAGCAAAGAAGGTCCTGCGGCCGCATACAATAGCCGCCCAACCGAAGGTTCCCGCGACTCCCGCCCATCAGACCCATGGCCGCCGCGCCGCTCAACGCCCTGGAAGCGCAACTCCGCCGCGAGATCCGCGGCGACGTGCTGTTCGACGCGTTCAGCCGCGGGCGGTATTCCACCGATGCCTCCATCTATCAGATCGAGCCACTGGGCGTGGTCGTGCCGCGCACGGCCGACGACGCGGCCGCGGCCGTGACCCTGGCCGCGGCGGCCGGCGTGCCCGTGCTGCCGCGGGGCGGCGGCACGTCCCAGTGCGGGCAAACGGTCGGCGCGGCGCTCGTGATCGACAACAGCAAGTACCTGAACCGGCTGCTCGAGGTAGACACGGCCGCCGCCACGGCCTGGGTGGAGCCCGGCATCGTGCTCGACGATCTGAACGGCCAGCTGAAGAAGCACGGCCTGTGGTATCCGGTCGACGTCTCGACGTCGGCGCAGGCCACGCTCGGCGGCATGACGGCGAACAACAGCTGCGGCGCACGCTCGATGCGTTACGGCAACATGGTCCACAACGTGCTGGCCGCGGAGACGTGGCTCACGAGCGGCGAGACGCTGACGTTCGGCGAGGTAGGACCGGGCGAGCCGGCCGGGCCGGCTCGCTATCGCGAGCTCGTCGGCACCGTGCGCGCGCTGTATGCGCGCGAGCGCGACGAGATCGAGGCGCGCGTGCCGAAGGTGCAGCGGCGCGTCGCGGGCTACAACCTCGACATGGCGTCGGCAGATGCGTTCAACATGGCGCACCTGCTGGTCGGTTCCGAGGGCACGCTCGGCTACTTCCGCAGGATCAAGCTGAAGCTGGCACCGTTGCCGACGCACAAGGCGCTCGGCGTGGTGCACTTCCCCACGTTCTACCAGGCCATGGACCTCACGCAGCACATCGTGAAGCTGGGGCCTGCGGCCGTGGAACTCGTCGATCGCACGATGATCGGGCTGTCGCGCGACATCGCCGCGTTCCGCGCCACGATGGAGAAGACGATCCGCGGCGAGCCCGACGCGATCCTGCTCGTGGAGTTCGCGGGCGACGAGCTCGCACCGCAGCTCGCGAAGCTGCGCGAGCTGACGGAGCTCATGGCCGATCTTGGGCTGCCCGGCAGCGTGGTCGAGGTGGCGGACCCCGCGTGGCAGCGCGACGTGTGGGAAGTCCGCAAAGCGGGACTCAACATCATGATGTCGATGAAAGGCGACGGCAAACCCGTGTCGTTCATCGAGGACTGTGCGGTGCCACTCGAGCATCTCGCGGAGTACACGGACAAGCTCACCCAGGTGTTCGAGAAGCACGGCACGCGCGGCACGTTCTACGCGCACGCATCCGTCGGCTGCCTGCACGTGCGCCCCGTGCTGAACATGCGCGATGAGCGCGGCGCGCGGCAGATGCGCGCGATCGCGGAGGAAGCGTGCGCGCTCGTGAGGCAGTTCAAGGGCTCGTACTCCGGCGAGCACGGCGACGGCCTCGTGCGCTCGGAGTGGATCGAGCCGCTGTACGGCCCGCGCCTCACGCGCGCGTTCGGCGAGATCAAGCGCGCGTTCGATCCGAAGGGGCTCATGAACCCGGGCAAGATCGTCGCAGCACCGAAGATGGACGAGCGCGCGCTGTTCCGCTTCAAGCCCGGCTACGCCACGCTGCCCGTCAGCACGGGTCTCGACTGGTCCGAGCACGAGGTCGGCACCGAGAATCGCGGGCGCGGCTTCGCGGCCGCGGTCGAGATGTGCAACAACAACGGGCACTGCCGCAAGTTCGACGCCGGCACCATGTGCCCGTCGTATCGCGTGACCCGCGACGAGCGCCACGTCACGCGCGGCCGCGCGAATTCGCTGCGGCTCGCGCTGTCGGGCCAGCTCGGCCCCGACGCGCTGACCTCGCGCGCCATGTACGACACGCTCGCGCTGTGCGTCTCGTGCAAGGGCTGCAGGCGCGAGTGCCCGACCGGTGTGGACATGGCGGCCATGAAGGTGGAGTTCCTGCACCAGTACCACCGGGTGCATCCGCGCCCGCTGCGCGACAGGCTGGTCGCGCACCTGCCCCGCTACGCGCGCACGGCGGCCCGTCTCGCGCCCCTGCTGAATCTGCGCGACCGCGTGCCGGGGCTCGCCTGGCTCTCCGAGCGCGTGGCCGGATTCTCGGCGCGGCGCTCGCTGCCGCGGTGGCGGCGCGACTGGTTCCGCGGGGCCGCGGAAGTGCCCGCGCCCACCGCGGCGGGCGCCGCAGGGGAAGTCGTGCTGCTGGCCGACACCTTTAATACGTACTTCGAGCCCGAGAACCTGCGCGCGGCCGTGCGCGTGCTGACGGCCGCGGGCTACCGCGTGCACGTTCCGGCCCCCACGGACGACCCGCGGCCGCTGTGCTGCGGCCGCACCTATCTCGCGACGGGCATGGTGGACGAGGCACGCGCCGAGGCGCGCCGCACGCTCGGCGCACTGGCGCCCTACGTCGCCCGCGGCGTGGCCGTCGTGGGCCTCGAGCCGTCGTGCCTGCTCGGCCTGCGCGACGAGCTGCGGGCGCTGCTGCCGGGCGCCGACAGCGCGGCACTGGCCGCCGCCGCGCTGACGTTCGAGGAGTTCGTCGTGCGCGAGCGCGCGGCCGGGCGCTTCGAGCTCGCGTTTCGCTCCCTGCCGTATCGCCGGGCACTGGTCCACGGGCACTGCCACCAGAAGGCGTTCGGCGTCATGCCTGCCGTGATCGGCGCGCTGAAGCTCGTGCCGGACCTCGCCGTCGAAACCGTTACATCGAGCTGCTGCGGCATGGCCGGCGCTTTCGGCTATCAGGCCGAGAACGTCGACGTGTCGCTGCAGATGGCCGAGGCCGCGCTGCTGCCGGCCGTGCGCAGCGCGGGCGCGGATACCGTCATCGTGGCGGACGGCACGAGCTGCCGGCACCAGATTCACGACGGCGCCACGCGCGGCGCGCTGCACGTCGCGCGCGTGCTGGCGGAAGCGCTCTAGCCGAACCCCGCGGTCTCGCCGCCGGTCTCGCCGCGTGATGAACGTGGCCCGACACGGTATGACACGTCACGGAGCGCGCGGATTCGCGGCTAGTGGAGCCTCGAAGCCCCCTCGAGAGACCTGTCGAATGAGCGACCCTGCCGATTCCGCCCCGGATTCCCGATCGCTGGCGAACCTGGCGCGCCAGCTGCGCGACGGGCCACTGCAGGAGCTGACGGAGCTGCATCGCAAGACGACGCTGCTGTCGAGCGATCCTGCCGCGACGGATCACGAACGGCTGCAGCAGCTGACGGAGCTCGCGCTGGTTTCGCTCATGGCCATGGAGCACTTCCACGCGTTCACGCGCGAGCTGCGGGCGCAGATCGCCGAGCTCGTGGCCGCCCCGATCCGGGACGTGCACTGAGCCGAAAGAACGGGTGGCACTCCGCAAATCGCCGGCGTATATTCGGACGTACGGGCTGGGCCTGACCTCACACAGTCAACAGCTTGATGAACATGGGTCGTGTCTCGATCCGTGGATCGAGAGTGCTAGACCCGATGCTAATCACAGGGCCGGTAGTGAGCAGGCACCAGCCCTCTGCCTCTCGCGTCGGCTCCGGCGGCTCGCCGCGACGCGGGCCTCACAGGTCGAGATCGATCGTCCAGGGCTCCACGGCCGCTTCGGCCACGAGGCTCTTCAGCGCGGGCCACTGCCACACCGCGTCCGCATAGCGCTGCGCGACCGGCGAGAGCTCGACGCCGTACGTCCGGAAACGGCTGACGACCGGCGCGTACATCGCGTCCGCGGCACACCACGCGCCGAACAGGAAATCTCCGCCCGCGCCGTGCTTCGCGCGGCACTCGTTCCACAGCGCATCGATGCGCGCGATGTCGTAGCGCACGTCGTCCGTCGAGGGCACCTTGTGCCTGCTGCGGATGTCCATGGGCATCTGCGAGCGCAGCGCCATGAAGCCCGCGTGCATCTCGGCGCTCGCGCTGCGCGCGAGCGCACGCGCCGCTCGATCCCTGGGCCATAGCCCCGCCGACGGCGCGAGCTCGTTCAGGAACTCGGCGATGGCGAGCGAATCCCAGATCACGAGACCGTCGATGTGCAGCACCGGCACGCGGCCGCTCGGGCTCACGGCGCCGATCCTGGCCGCGCTGTCTTCGACATCGAGGGGGATCACGACCTCCTTGCACGCGATGCCGCTCTGGCGCACGAGCAGCGCGCCGCGCAGCGACCAGGAGGAATAGTTGCGATTGCCGACATAGAGTGTTGCGTCCATGACGCTAGATTACGCGAAATTGCTTCCCCGTCGCACGACCCCTAACATGCCTCGATGCCTTCGAGCCTTCGCCCGCGCGACGAGGGGTGCCCCTCGCCGACACGGTAGCATCGACCTGCCATGACCCGGTTCCTGCTGCGCAGGCTTGCCTATCTGCTCGTGCTGGTCGTGATCGCAACGTCGGTCGCGTACCTGCTCGCCGCCACGCAGCTGAATCCCCGCTCGCGCTACGAGGGCCGCAACCCGCCGCCCCCGCCGGCCGTGGTCGACGCGGCCCTCGACGCCATCAACATGAACGACAAGACGCCGCTCGCCACGCGCTTCGGCCGCTGGCTCGAGGGCGTGGCGCGCGGCGACTTCGGGCGCACGATCGACAACACGCCGGTCAACGAGGAGTTCGGCCGCCGCGTGCTCGTGAGCCTGCGGCTGCTGCTGATCGGCTCCGTGCTCGGCACGCTGCTCGGCGTGGCGGCCGGCGCCTACGGCGCGGTGCATCAGTACCGCTGGTCGGATCGCCTGCTGACACTGTTCTCGTTCGTCACGCTGTCGATCCCCGTGGTGGTACTGGCCGTGCTGGTCAAGAACGCCGGCATCGAGATCAACAATCTGCTCGGCTTCACGGGCGAAGCCAAGCTGCTGTACACCACGGGCGAAATCACGCCGGGGCTCGATCCCTGGTCGTGGGACGGCATCGGCAACCGCATGGCGCATCTCGTGCTGCCCACGCTCGTGCTCGCCATGGGCGCCATTGCGTTCTACGGCCGCTACCAGCGCAACGCGATGCTCGACGTGCTCGGCAGCGATTTCCTGCGCACGGCACGCGCGAAGGGCCTGCGACGCTCGCAGGCGCTGATCAGGCACGGGCTGCGCACGGCGCTGATTCCGATGGCCACGTTCTTCGCGTATCAGTTCGCGCTGCTGTTCGTCGGCGCCACGTTCACGGAGAAGGTCTTCGGCTGGCACGGCATGGGCGAGTACTTCGTGGATTCCGTCACGAAGAACGACGTGAACTCGGTCGCGGCCGTCACTCTGTTCGTAGCCGTGCTCGTGCTGATCGCCGGGTTCCTGGCCGACGTGGCCTACGCGCTGCTCGACCCGCGCGTACGCGTCTGAGGGCGCCGCCGCGTGAGCGCACGAGCCGTCGCCGACTCCACCACCGTCTCGCGCTCGAGGCTCGTCGCACGCCGCTTCCTGCGGCAGCGGCTCGCGCTGCTCGGGCTCGCGTTCGTGCTGCTGCTGTTCGGCCTGGCCTATTTGAGCCCGTATTTCACGGCGTGGCAGTACGATCAGCTCGACACCGCCGCGTTCCTCTCGCCGCCCTCGGCGCGGCACTGGTTCGGCACCACGCAGAACGGCTTCGACATGTTCGCGCTCACGATGCGCGGCCTGCAGAAATCGCTCGTGATCGGCCTGCTCGGCGCACTGATCTCGACGGGGCTCGCCGCCGTCGTCGGCGCGTTCGCCGGCTACTTCGGCGGCTGGCTGAACACGGCGCTCGTCGCATTGATCGACCTGCTGCTCGTGCTGCCCGCGTTCCTGATCATCGCGATCCTGTCGCCGACGTTCCACGGCCAGACGTGGCTGGTCTTCGTGCTGCTGCTCGCGGCGTTCCAGTGGATGATCACCGCGCGCATCGTGCGCGGCATGACGCTGTCGCTGAAGGAACGCGAATTCGTGCAGGCCGCCCGCTTCATGGGCGTGCCGGGCCCGCGCATCATCTTCCGCCACATCCTGCCGAACATGGCATCGCTGCTGATCATCGACGCCACCGTCAACGTGAGCTCGCTGATCCTGGCCGAAGTAGGTCTCTCGTTCTTCGGCTTCGGCGTGCAACCGCCCGACGTCTCGCTCGGCACTCTGATCGGCGACTACTCGGGCTCGGCGCTGACGTTCCCATGGCAGTTCTACTTTCCGGCCGGATTCCTCGTGGCGCTCGTGCTCGCGATCAACGTGATCGGCGACGGGCTGCGCGACGCGTTCGATCCCAACGCAGGCGGCGAGCCATCGTGATGGGCGAGGCGACACCGCTGCTCGAGGTCCGCGACCTGTCGGTGACGTTCGCGAGCGAAGCCGGTCCCGTGCGCGCCGTGCGCTCGTTGTCGTACGCCGTGAACCGCGGCGAGGTGCTCGGCATCGTGGGCGAGTCGGGATCGGGCAAGACCGTATCGTCGCTGGCCGTCATGGATCTGCTGCCGCGCCATGCGCGGGTCACGGGCTCCGTGCGCTTCGCGGGCCAGGAGCTCGTCGGCATGCCGGACCGGCAGCTCTCGCAGCTGCGCGGGCGCCGCATCGCGATGATCTTCCAGGATCCGCTGTCGGCATTGACGCCCGTGTACACCGTCGGCGACCAGATCGCCGAGGCCATCCGCGTGCATCGTGACGTGTCCGCGGCCGCCGCACACGATCGCGCCGTGGAGCTGCTGCAGCTCGTCGGCATTCCGAACGCCGCCCGGCGCGCCGCGTCGTTCCCGCACGAGTTCTCCGGCGGGATGCGCCAGCGCGTAATGATCGCGATGGCGATCGCCAACGATCCGGCGCTCATCATCGCCGACGAGCCGACGACGGCGCTCGACGTGACCGTCCAGGCGCAGATCCTCGATCTCTTGCAGAAGGCGCGTGAAGTCACGGGCGCGGCCGTCCTGCTGATCACGCACGACCTCGGCGTAGTCGCCGGCCTCGCGGATCGCGTGGGCGTGATGTACGCGGGCAAGCTGGTCGAGACGGGGCCGGTCGATGCCGTGTTCCACCGGCCGCGCATGCCGTACACGCTGGGCCTGCTGGGCTCGCTGCCGCGCCCCGATCTCGCCGCGCACCAGCCGTTGACGCCGATCGAAGGCCAGCCGCCGTCGCTCGTGCAGCTGCCGCCGGGCTGCCCGTTCGCGCCGCGCTGCCCGCTGCGCATCGAGCGTTGCACCGAGGTCGAGCCGGAGCTCGCGCAGAGCGCCGCGGGAACTGCCGCCGCATGCCATCGCAGCGACGAGGTCGAGCGGCGGCGTGCCGAGGGCGTCGACGTGTTCCCCGCGGCGCACGTGCCTCCGGCCGAGGCCGCCGCCGGTGGCGAACAGCTGACCGTGCTCGCGGTCCGCGACCTC
>DASZSB010000089.1:0-6029 GCA_035548835.1 Gammaproteobacteria bacterium
CGCGATCTCCGGAATGCCCCGGAGTTCGCGCGTCCACGGACTCTGTTCGAGGAACCGGTACGTGTGCGTCACGTGCGACTCGATTTCACGCCGCTCGCGCGTGTCGAGATTGCCCTTGTTGATCATGAGGTAGCGCAGCTCGTCGTCCGCGAGCAGCGGCTTCTCGACGCCGTCAAAGTCGATGAACGTGCGCGCGTTGATCGCCTCGAGTTCCTCGAACGTGCCCTCGGGCAGGATGGTCGGTTCGTTGGCGTGCACGATCGCGTCGAGGTACCGCTGCAACTCCTCGCGCGCCTCGCGCCGCACGGCGTCGAGCCCGGCGAGCACGCGGGGGTAGTTGTGCTGGCCGTGCGTGAAGAGGTACTCCGCGCGCTCCCGCTCGTACTGCAGGTCGGCGCGCTGGAGCAGCCACTGGAAGCGGTGCTTGATGATCGCCAGGTCGCTCGGGTACAGCTTCTTCTGCTTCACCAGCACCTGCTCGCGCACGCCGACCTTGCCGAAGTCGTGGAGGAGCCCCGCGTAGCGGATCTCGCGCATCTGCTCGCGCGAGAACGACAGCGCCGCGTACGGGCCCGCGGACACGCGGTCGATCGCCTCGGCCAGCCCGCACGTCAGCGTCGCGACCCGGAATGAGTGACCGCTCGTCGTCGGGTCGCGCTGCTCGATCGCCGTCACGGCGGCCGTGACGAACCCCTCGAAGAGCCGCTCGATGTCCTCGTAGAGCCGCGTGTTCTCGATCGCCACGGCCGCCTGCGAGGCCAGGGCCGTCACCAGGTCCACCGCGCGCGCGTCGTACGGCAGCACCTCGCGTTCCACGACGTCCGGTGACGTGAGCTTCGCGGCCGCGTCCCGCTTGCGATTGATCAGCTGCACCACGCCGATGATCTCGTCGCGGTGCGACCGCATCGGGAGCACGAGCATCGACTTCGTGCGGTAGCCCACCTTGTCGTCGAACGACCGGTTGAAGGCATACGTGACGTCGTCGGGCAGCAGGTACACGTCCGGGATGATGAGCGGCTCGCCCGTTGCCGCCACGTAGCCCGCCACGCTGGCGTGGTTGATCGGGATCACGGACTCCTTGAACGGGAGGTCCGGCAGCGTGTGGTTGTGCGTGAGCTTGAAGCGCAGTTGCGCGCCCTCGGCCGACTGTCCCCTGCCATCGGCCTTCTCCACCAGGTACAGCGACCCCGCATCGGACGACGACAGGCGGCGGGCCTGGTGGAGGATCATCTCGAGCAGCGTCAGGAGGTCGCGCTCGGTCGAGAGCGCCACGCCGATGCGCGTGAGCTCGTGCAGGTCGTCCGCGCTCCGGCTCTCGCGCCGCGCCGCGCGCCGGGCGGCGACCAGGGTGGCCGCGTGGCGAAGCGCGCCCTGCAGCGCGATGCGCGCCGTGCCCACGGATGCGTCGGCGGCCACGAAACCGGTCAGCAGGTCAGGCGCCAGCGCGTCCGGGGGCTCGGCGGCCCCGGGCTCGCCGAGCCCCACGAGTGCGGCGACGCCAGCGAGCGCCTCGATCGCCCCCCGGTCATCCCCCGTGCTCTCGGCCAGCGTCCGGTCCAGGATGACGACCGTCGGCCGTTCGGGGTCCAGCGCCGCGACGGCCGGCAGCAGCGGGACGCGCCGCACCTCGACGGCGAGGCCGTCAAGTGCCGCCATCGCGCGGCCGAGCGAGGTGATCACGATGGGCTGCAGGCGCGCTCCCGGAATGGAGAAAAGAGCCCGCCGGGGTTCGAGGAACCCCGGCGGGCAGAAAGTACAGCGGAGGGACTGGCGGTCGCTACGGGCCGATCAGCCCTGCAGCTTCTTCAGCTCCGCCTTCGGCGCCTCGTACTGCGGGAAGGCTGCGATGGCCTGGTTGAACAGCGTGATGGCCTTGTCCTTGTTCCCGTGGTCCTTCTCGTCGAGCGCGCGCGAGTAGAGCATCACGGCCTGGAACGGCACCTTCTCCTGCTTCTTCATCGACGCATTGTGCTCCTCGCGGGCCGGCGCCGGAATGCTGGGCAGCTTGAGGTCGCGGTTCAGCCGGTCGCCGAGCTTGTCGATGAGCGGCAGCAGCGCGTCCATCTTGCCGGCGACTTCGATGCCGCCGTTCTCGATCTCGCTCGTCTCCACGTTGAAGACGCGCACGCGCAGGTGCAGGCTGTCGCCCTTGAGCTCGCTGGCGAACACGCCCGTGATCATGTGGTGCGCGCCGACGATCTTGCCGACCTTGACGGCCGTCTCCTGGTCGAGCTTGCCGTCCGTGGACAGCTTCTGCTCGTCGAGCACGGCCTGGATGCGGTCGCGCTCCACGACGCGGATGTTCGGGTTCGCGGCGAGGCTGCTGATCAGCATGTCCGCGATGCCCTTCGACAGCGGCTGCAGATCGGCGTTCCGCGCGCCCAGGGCCGAGTTCGTGAAGTAGAGCACGGCCACGGTCGGCTTCGACTGGGCGGCCGCGACGCCGGCCGCGAAAGCGACGCCGGCAAGGGCAGTGGACAACGTCTTCAATCTCATGACCAACCTCCGAGGGGAATTCACACCGTAAGTGTCAGGCCTTCAGCCGCCGCCATCACCCGCAGGGATGACCCGCGGTCCTTCACCAACGCCTGGCATTCGGCCACTCGCTGGTCCAGCTCATCGTCCGTCCGCCGGGGCTCGTGGTGGAACAACACCAGCGTCTCCACCTCCGTCGCCAGCGCCAGCTCCGTCACCTCGCGAAAGGTCGAATGCCCCCAGCCGCGGTGGTAGTCGTACTCTTCCGTCGTGTACGTCGTGTCGTGCACCAGCACCTTCGCCCCACGCACGAACGCCGCGTACCGGTCGTGCCACCCCGACGGCGTCTTGTACCGCTCCGCCGGGCCCAGCTCGTTGTCCGACACGTACACCAGCGCGGCCCGCGACCGCGGCTCCGTGAATCGGTAGGCGAGCGCACCGCCCGGATGCCGCACTTCCATCGCCGTCACTTCGTACCCGTTGCCGACGCACCGCTCGCCCTCGGCGATTTCGCGGAAGTCGATCGTGGCGTCCAGCTCCTCGAACGTCACCGGGAACACCACGGGAGACATCTGGTCCCGCACCACCCGGTCAATACTCGTCGCCAGCGACTGCGAACCCCAGATCGTGAAATGGTTCCCGCGCTGGAAGATCGGCGCAAAGAACGGAATGCCCTGAATGTGGTCCCAATGTGCGTGCGTCAGGAAAATGTCGCCTGCCACCGGATGTCCGTTCGAGTGCTCGATCAGCGATCGCCCGAGTTCCCGGATTCCGGTTCCCGCATCGAGGATGACCAGCCACCCGTCCGGCGTCCGCAGCTCCACGCATGGCGTGTTCCCGCCGTATCGCACCGTGCGCGGGCCGGGGCTCGGAATGGAGCCTCGCGTCCCCCAGAATTGCACGCGCAGGCTCACCGGGCGCTCCTCGACACAGCGCACGATACCACGGCCGGGGAATCCACGGAAAGGCGGACTGTCACGAGGGGCGTGTGACGCATGTCACGCAACTGTTAATCGCGGTGCTGCGCCCGCTGCTCGAGGGCCGGCCGATCCGCGATCCGGATGCGCCGCCGGTCCGTCGCGATCCAGCCCGAGTCGTGGAACGACCGCATCGCGCGCGACACCGTCTCCCGGCTCGCGCCGATCAGGTGGGCGATGGTCTGGTGCGTGAGCGGCTTCTCGATCAGGTCGCTCCCGCCCTCGGCCGCCGCGTCGAGCAGCATGCGCGCGATCCGGCCCGGCACGTCGAGCAGCACGAGCGAGCCGATCTTGCCGTCGGCCCGCCGCAACCGGCGCGACAGCTCCGTGAGCAGCGACCACGCGACGGAGGGATTCGCCTCCACCCGGCGTCGGAAGTCGTCGCGGCGCAGGACGAGCAGGGTGCTCTCCTCCATCGCGATCACGTGCGCCGAGCGGGGCTGGTCGTCGATCAGCGAGAGCTCACCGAAGTGTTCCCCCACGCCGAGGAGGCCGAGAATCACTTCGCGGCCGTCTTCGGCCACGAGCACCACCTTCACCCGTCCCGTGCGCACGATGAACAGCGCGTCGCCGGGGTCGTCCTCGAACAGGATCACGCTCCCCTTGGGATAGCTCTTCTCGCGCAGCAGCTCGGCGAACCGCGCGAGCTCGGCCGGATCGAGGCCCTTGAAGAGCGGAACGGTCGCGAGGAATTCGCTGGTCGTGGACATGGGCGGGAGACGGTGGCGAACCCGCTTTGGCACAACGGGTTGCGCGGCGATCCGGGGGCGCCGGACGCTCCTGCGAAAGTACGGGTCCGGTTGCGGGGTGTCAAAGGGCTCCGGCTCCAACCGGAACGCATCGCATCATTCGCTTCGCGGGCATCGCCGCTCCCGCGCCGTGCGGGCGTAAGCCATTGCGCGGCAACCCCTTGATGCCTTGAAGCGCGCCCCCCGACGCGCTATACTTCATGGCTCGCCACAAATCGGCTTTCGAGAGGTCCAGACCATGAAGTCCGACATCCATCCCGTGTACGCCACCGCGACGGTCGTCTGCGCGTGCGGCAACACGTTCCAGACGCGTTCCACGCAGGCCGAGATTCACACGGACATCTGCGCGGCGTGCCACCCGTTCTTCACCGGCAAGCAGAAGCTGATCGACACCGCCGGTCGCGTGGAGCGGTTCCGCCAGAAGTACGCCAAGCCCCAGAAGACGACGGCGTAAGCCGGTCTCCGATTGGCGCTCCGCGACCTACTCGCCGAGGCGGTCCATCGCGCGGCGGCCGTCGAACGGGAGCTGCTCGATCCGAAGACGGTCCGCGACGCGAAGCTCATGGCGTCCCTGGGGCGCGAGCACCAGCGCCTGACCCAGGTCGTCGAGCGCGCCAATACGCTGCAGAAGCTGGACCACGAGCTCGCGGGTGCCCGCGAGCTCGTGACGTCTGCGGCCACCGACGAGGAGCGGCAGCTCTACGGCGACGAGGTCACCGCCCTGGTCGCCCGCATCGGCGCGCTCGAGGAGGAGCTCAAGCCGCTCCTGCTGCCGCGCGACCCCCTCGATGACCGCAACGCCATCGTCGAGATCCGCGCCGGCACCGGTGGCGACGAGGCCGCGCTGTTCGCCGCCGACCTCCACCGCATGTACACGCGTTACATCGAGCGCCTCGGCTGGAAAATCGAGACCATGTCGCTCTCCGACGGCACGCTCGGTGGCATCAAGGAAGTCATCTTCAAGGTCGTCGGCACCGGCGCGTTCGGCGAGATGAAGTGGGAAAGCGGCGTGCACCGCGTGCAGCGCGTGCCGGCCACCGAAACGCAGGGCCGCATCCACACCTCGGCCGCCACCGTCGCCGTGCTGCCCGAGGCGGAGGAGATCGACATCAGGATCGAGGAGAAGGACCTGCGCATCGACGTCTTCCGGTCGAGCGGGCCCGGCGGCCAGAGCGTGAACACCACGGACAGCGCGGTGCGCATCACGCACTTGCCGACGGGTGTGGTGGTGTCGCAGCAGGACCAGAAAAGCCAGCTGCAGAACAAGCTCAAGGCCATGGAGGTCCTCCGCGCCCGCCTCCTCGACGCGAAGATCGCCGAGCAGGAGGCCGAGCGCTCGCGGATGCGCAAATCGCAGGTGAGCACGGGCGACCGGTCCGCCAAGATCCGCACGTACAACTATCCGCAGAGCCGCGTCACGGATCACCGGATCAACTTCACCACGCACAACCTCGCGGCCGTCATGAATGGCGACATCGGCCCCGTCATCGAGGCCCTGAAACTGGCGGACGTGGAGGAGAAACTGCGTGCCGGCAATTGACGTGGCGCCATCGACCGTCGGCGCGCTCCTCGACGAGCTGGCGGCGGTACTCGGCGGGCCAGACGTGCCGCCGGACCGCGGCGTCGCGCGGGACGTGATCGCGGCGCTGCTCGATCGGCCGCGATTCTGGCCGACCGCGCATCGCGACGCGGCCGTGCCCCCCGACGTTGCGGCCGCGGCCCGCGCGGCGGCGGCCGGCATGCGCGCCGGCATGCCGATGGCGTACGCCGTGGGCCGGGCGGCCTTCCGCCATCTCACGCTTCGCGTGGACCGGCGCGTGCTCATCCC
>DASZSB010000090.1:0-3572 GCA_035548835.1 Gammaproteobacteria bacterium
TAACTATAAGTAGGCGACATCTTGTCGCAAAGAAAATGCGGCGTCTTGCCGTATATCGTGATGGACGTATCCATAAGTGGGTGTTTTAACTAGACCATGTTCGGAGTTAGGCGTCAAACACCCCCTTGGAGATATACGACATGGCCGCCAAGCCGCGATTGTTCGACGCGGTGCGCCAGAAGGTTCGCGCCAAACACTACAGTTACCGCACGGAGCAACAGTATCTCTACTGGATCCGGCGCTTCATCGTTCACCATAAGAAGCGCCATCCCGCCGAGATGGGCGCCGCCGAAGTCGAACAGTTCCTCACGTCCCTCGCCGTAGAGGCCAGGGTCTCTGCCTCCACCCAGAACCAGGCGCTATCGGCCATTCTGTTCCTGTATCGGCAGGTGCTGGAGATCGATCTTCCCTGGCTGAAGGGCGTCGTTCGGGCCCACGCCCCCACCCGTGTTCCCGTCGTGCTTCCGCGCAACCAGGTCCAGGCGTTGCTCGATGAGCTCGACGGTCAGCTGCATCTGGTCGGCCAGCTGCTGTACGGCAGCGGTCTTCGGCTGATGGAGGCGCTGCGCCTGCGGGTGAAGGATGTGGACTTCGAGTACGCGCAAATCGTCGTCCGGGACGGCAAGGGGCAAAAGGATCGCGTGACGATCCTGCCCGACGCCCTGGTGGCCCCGTTGCGCAGGCACCTGGTACTCGTGCGCGAGCAACACGAGCGCGCGTTGCGCCTGGGTTACGGCGGGGTCGAGCTGCCGGAGGCGCTTGCCCGCAAGTATCGGGGAGCGGCGACAAACTGGGGGTGGCAGTATGTATTTCCGGCAGTCCGGGCCGGAGCCGACCCGCGCACGGGAGAATGGCGGCGCCACCATTTGCACGAACGGAGCGTGCAGCGCGCCGTGCACATCGCGGCGCGGCGCGCGGGGATCGTGAAGCCCGTCGGGCCGCACACGTTGCGGCACTGCTTCGCCACGCACCTGCTCGAACGCGGTTATGACATCCGCACGGTGCAGGAGCTGATGGGCCACTCCGACGTGCGGACCACGCAGATCTACACGCACGTCATGAAGAAGGGCGCGGGCGCGGTGAAGAGCCCGCTGGACTGACGCCGCGCTATTCCACCGTCACGCTCTTCGCGAGATTGCGCGGCTGGTCCACGTCCGTGCCTTTCAGCACCGCGGCGTGGTACGCCAGCAGCTGCAGCGGCACGGTGTAGACGATCGGCGCGATCAGGCGATCTGCGTGCGGCATCGGCACCACTTTGATGCCAGGCTCGCTCTCGAGGCCGGTCTCTTTGTCCGCGAACACGTAGAGCTGGCCGCCGCGCGCGCGCACCACCTGCATGTTGCTCTTGAGCTTGTCGAGCAGGTCGTTGTTCGGCGCCACGACGATCACGGGCATCTCTTCGTCGATGAGCGCGAGGGGCCCATGCTTGAGCTCACCGGCCGCGTACGCTTCGGCGTGGATGTACGAGATTTCCTTCAGCTTCAGCGCGCCTTCCATGGCGATGGGCCACATGGGGCCGCGGCCGAGAAACAGCGTGTGCTGCTTCTCCGCGAAATCCTCCGCCAGCAGCTTGATGACGTCGTTCATCTCGAGCGCCTGCTCGACCGCCGCAGCAGCGTGATACAAGTGGGGCACGATCTCGGCCTCGCGCTCGGCGCTCATGCCGCGCGCGCGCGCGAGCATCAGTGTCACGAGCAGCAGCGAGAGCAACTGCGTGGTGAACGCTTTCGTGCTGGCCACGCCGATCTCGGGGCCGGCCTGCGTCATCATCACGAGGTCGCTCTCGCGCACCATGGAGCTGTGCGGGCTGTTGCACACGGTCAGCGAGGCGAGGTACCCGGCCGTCTTCGCCATGCGCAGCGCTTCGAGCGTGTCGGCCGTCTCGCCGGACTGGCTGAGCGTGAGGAACAGCGTGTCGGGCGGCACCACCACCTTGCGGTAGCGGTACTCGCTCGCGATCTCCACCTGGCACGGCACGCCGGCGATGGATTCGAACCAGTACTTGCCGACGCAGCCGGCATGGTAGCTGGTGCCGCAGGCCACGATGTGCAACTGCCGCACCTTCGGCAGCAGCTCGTGGGCGCGCATGCCGAGGGACTCGGTGACGACGCGACGGTTCACGACGCGGCCGTACAACGTGTCGGCGAGCGAGCTCGGCTGCTCGAAGATCTCCTTCAGCATGAAGTGCCGGTACGGGCCCTTCTCGGCCGCTTCCTGGCTCCACTGAGTCTCGTGGACCGGGCGATCCACGAGCTTGCCGTGCGGGTCGTAGATCTTCACAGCGTCGCGCGTGAGTTCTGCCACGTCGCCCTGCTCGAGATAGATGAACCGCTGCGTCACGGGCAGCAGGGCGGGAACGCCGCTCGCCACGAAGTTCTCGCCAAGGCCGAGGCCGATCACGAGCGGGCTCGCGATGCGTGTGACGACGATGCGCTCGGGATCCTGCGCATCGAACACGAGCAGCGCGTACGCGCCGACGAAGCGCTGCACCGCCTGGCGCACGGCCTCGAGCAGGCTCATGCCCTGCTTGAGGTTCTCGTGCACGAGATGGGCGGCGACTTCGGTATCGGTCTCCGATTTGAACTCGTAGCCCTTGGCGATCAGCTCCGCCTTGATCGGCTCGTAGTTCTCGATGATGCCGTTGTGGATCACGGCCACGCGGTCGCCGGAAAGGTGGGGATGCGCGTTGGCTTCGGTCACGCCGCCGTGCGTGGCCCAGCGCGTGTGCGCAACGCCGAGCCGGCCCGCGAGCGGCTTCGAGTGGAGCTTCTCCTCGAGCTGCGACACCTTGCCCACGGTGCGGCAGAGGCCGAGCTTACTGTTGCCTTGCAGCACGGCGACGCCGGCGGAGTCGTAGCCGCGGTACTCGAGGCGCTTCAAGCCCTCGACGAGCACGGGAACGATGTTGCGTTCAGCGATGGCGCCAACGATGCCGCACATACGGTTTTAGTCCTTACTTCGGTTTCTTCTGCGGCCGCTTCCAGCCGGGAATCGTCACCTGCTTCGACCTGGCCAGCGTGAGCTCGCCGGGCGGAGCGTCCTTCGTAATCGTGGAGCCTGCGCCGATGGTGGCGCCCGCGCCGATTTCCACCGGCGCCACGAGCATGGCGCCGGAGCCGACGAACACCTGGTCGCCGATGACGGTGCGATGCTTGTTCGCGCCGTCGTAGTTGCACGTGATGGTGCCTGCACCGATGTTCACGTAGCTGCCCACGGTCGCGTCGCCCACGTAGGTCAGGTGATTCACCTTGCTGTGCGGTGCGATGGTGCTGTTCTTGATCTCGACGAAATTGCCCACCTTCACGTGCCCCGAGAGCACGGCGCCCGGGCGCAGGCGGGAGAATGGGCCGATCTCGCAGTCGTCGCCGGCTGCGATGTCGTTCATTACGGTGAAAGGGTGCAGGTGCGCGTCGGCGCCGAGCGTGCTGTTCGTGATCACGGAGTATGGGCCGATGCGGGCGCGGTCGCCGATCGTGACCTTGCCCTCGAGCACCACGCCCACGTCGATGAACACGTCGCGGCCCACGACGACCTCGCCGCGCACGTCGAGCCGCTCGGGGTCCGCGAGCGTG
>DASZSB010000091.1:0-27774 GCA_035548835.1 Gammaproteobacteria bacterium
TCATGCATCGATCCTGCTGGCCATCGGTCTGGGTGCGTGGCTGGTGATCGGGCTTTCCCTGCTGGAGTGGCGATGGGCGTTCCTCGGCACCGGCCGTGCGCCCGTGCGCTGATCGCAAGTACGATCCACATCGCGGTGTGCCGCCCGCTCCGTCCGCCGCAGACGCGTCTGAAGCCGACAGGCCTCGACACAACCCTCCCGCCCTCGCGTGGAACCGCGTGCAATACTCGCGCGGTTGTTCACGCATGGCAGGAACCTCATGAACCTCCCGTTCGAGACCCCGCTCTACATCGCGGGCGCATGGCGCACAGCGTCCGGCCCCACCCTGCACGTCTACGACCCACGCGACGAATCCGTGCTCGCGAGCATCGCGAGCGCCACCGCGGACGAGGTCCACGACGCGCTGTTCGCCGCCCGCGCCGCGCAGCGCGACTGGGCGCGCCGTCCCGCCGCCGAGCGCGGCGCATTCCTGCGCGCCGCGGCGGATCTCGTACACCGCGAGCGCGACCGCCTCGCGCGGCTGGTCGCGCAGGAAGTGGGCAAGCCGCTCGCACAGGCGTACGGCGAGATCGATTTCGCCGCAGGCTTCCTGCGCTACAACGCGGAGTGGGACCGCCGCCTCGAGGGCGAGATCCTGCCTGGCGATTCGCCCGGCGAGACGATCCACCTGCTGCGCGTGCCGCTCGGCGTGGTCGCGGCCATCTGCCCGTGGAACTTCCCGCTCGCGGTGCTCTGCCGCAAGCTCGGCCCGGCGCTCGTCACGGGCAACACCATCGTCATCAAGCCGAGCGAGATCTCCCCGCTCGCCACGCTCGCGTTCGTGCAGATGCTCGATGAGCACCTCGATCTGCCGCCCGGCGTCGTGAACCTCGTGACGGGCGCGCGCGAGACGGGCCAGGCGCTGGTGGACGACCCGCAGACCTCGCTGGTCTCGTTCACGGGCCATCGCGACACGGGCAAGGAAGTCATGCGCCGCGCGTCGGCTCGCCTCACGCGCGTGTCGCTCGAGCTCGGCGGCAAGGCGCCGGCCATCGTGTGGAAGGACGCGGACCTCGACCTCGCAGTGCCGGCCATCATCGCGGCGCGCCACACGAACTGCGGCCAGGTGTGCACGGCGGCCGAGCGCGTGCTCGTGCATCGCGATCTGCTCGAACCGTTCACCGAGCGTTACGTAGCCGCGGCGAAGGCGCTGCGCGTCGGCGATCCTCTGGCGGACTCCGACCTGGGGCCGCTCGTGAGCGCCGCACAGCACGCGAAAACCAGTGCGGCGGTGGCGCTCGCGCGCCGCGAGGGCGCGAAGGTGCTGCTCGGCGGCGGCCGGCCCGAGGGCCGCGACTTCGAATCCGGCTACTGGTTCGCGCCCACCGTGCTGCGCGACGTCACACCCGCGATGAGCGTGATGATCGAGGAGACATTCGGGCCCGTCACGCCGATCGTCGGCATCGATTCCATCGAGGAGGCGCTGAGCATCGCGAACGCCTCGCGCTACGGCCTCTCGGCGTACCTCTTCAGCCGCGACTACGGCACCGTGATGCGGACGGTCAACGATCTCGACTTCGGGGA
The DNA here is from genome assembly GCA_035548835.1 of Gammaproteobacteria bacterium. GTDB lineage: Bacteria > Pseudomonadota > Gammaproteobacteria > Steroidobacterales > Rariloculaceae > FEN-1219. The sequence continues at coordinate 1,564 of DASZSB010000091.1, forward strand.
GATCTACATCAATCGCACGCTCGGCGAATCGATTCACGCGCACCACGCGGGTTACAAGGAATCCGGCATCGGCGGCGAGGACGGCAAGTGGGGGCTGCTGCGCTACACACAGGTGAAGACCGCGTATCACCATTACGGGACCGGCTGAGCGCAGCGCGCGAAGCGTGGTTTTTGCGGCGCGATGTGAGTACCATGCCGCCCGACTCCATTGGATAAGGATCATCCCATGCGTACATCGATCGCAGCCGCCCTGTGCCTCGCCTCGGCTTCGGCCTTCGCGCAGAACGCCGCGCCACCCGCGCCGAAGGACCCGCTCGTCGGTACCGTCGCGCTCGGCTATCTCGCCACCAGCGGCAACACCGACAGCACGAACGCGAACGCCTCCTTCAAGGCCACGTGGGATCGCGGCCGGGATTGGATCCACAACTGGTCGGCGCTCGCCATCTCGGCGCGCTCGAACGGCGTGCTGACGGCGGAAGCCTACGCCGCCGGCTACAAGGCCCAGCGCGCTTTCGGCATGAACGCCTACCTCTTCGCGTCGGGTGACTGGCGTGAGGATCAGTTCTCCGGCTACGACCGCCAGGCCACGGAGGCCGTCGGCTACGGCCGCAAGCTCGTGAACACCGAGAGACAGATGCTCTCGGTCGAAGGCGGTCTCGGCGCCAAACAGTCCACGCTGATCAACGGCACGGACGTGAACGAAGGCGTCGTGCGCGGCGGTCTCGACTACCTGATCCACCTCGGCGAGAACTCGCAGTTCACGCAGAAGCTCTTGATCGAAGTGGGCGACCAGAACCGCTACACGGAATCCACGTCGGCCGTGAAGGCCAAGATCCGCGGCAACCTGGCGCTCGTGGCTTCGTACATCATCAAGAACAACAGCGACGTGCCGGTCGGCATCGAGAAGACCGATCGCTTCACGGCGATCTCGCTCGAGTACGGCTTCTAACCGTTGCCTCGGCCGATGAGCACGCTGCGCGGCAAGCACGTGCTCGTGACCGGCCCCACGGCCGGCATCGGCCGGCAGATCGCGCTCGAGCTTGCCGCGCTCGGCGCCAACCTCGTCCTGGGCTGCCGCAGCCGCGAGCGCGGCGAGCGCGTGGCCGCGGAACTGCGCGCCGTGCCGGGCGCAGGCTCCGTCGAAGTGCTCGACGTCGACACGTCGAGCCAGCGCTCGATTCGCGACGCCGCGCGCGAGCTGCGCGCGCGCCATCCCCGCCTCGACGTGCTCGTGAACAACGCGGGCGTGGCGCCCGGCGAGCGTAGCGTCAGCGTCGACGGCATCGAGCTCACGTTCGCGACGAACGTGCTGGGCTATTACCTGCTGACGAACGAGCTGCTCGATTCCCTGCACGCAGCGGCGCCGGCACGCATCGTGAACGTGGCGTCCATGTTCGCCGGCGAGCTCGACCTCGCGGATCTTCAGTTCGAGCGCCGGCGCTACGACGTGCTGCAGGCCTATGCGCAGTCGAAGGCCTGCGACCGCCTGCTGACGTGGGCGCTCGCGCGCCGCCTGGCGGGCAGCGGCGTGACCGCCAACGCGTACGCACCGGGCTTCGTCGCGAGCACCGAGCTCTCGCGCGACTTCCCCGAGCGACTGAAGGCCGTGTACGCCACGCGCACGGGCCGCACGGTGCAGCAAGGCGCGGACACGGCGGTGTGGCTCGCGAGCAGCGCGGCGCTGGAGGGCGTCAGCGGCCGGTTCTTCATGGACCGGCGCGAGGTGCCGTGTGAATTTCGCGACGCGGCGCTCGAGGAAGCGCTCTGGGCGGCCTGCGCGCGCTACGTGGCCTGAGCACGCGCGGAACATCGGCGTCGAAGCGCTTCCCGCCCGGGTACTGCGCCCACTATGATGGGGCCGTCCGACGCGAACAACACAACAAGAAGCGATCCACGACGTGACTTCCCCGACCCGGCCGCGAGCGGCCATCCCCTGGTCCGACTGGCGGGTGATCCTGCTCGCGAGCCTGGGCGGCGCGCTCGAGTTCTACGACTTCGTGGTGTACAGCCAGTTCGCGCAGTACATCGGCCGCAACTTCTATCCGAACGACGACGCCATGGTGTCGCTCGTGGTGTCGTTCAGCGTGTTCGCCGTGGGCTACCTCGCGCGGCCGATCGGCGGGGTGTTCTTCAGCCACATCGGCGACCGCATCGGCCGCCGGCGCGTGCTGATCATCACCATCCTCACGATGTCGGCCGCGACCGTGGGCATCGGCCTGCTGCCGACCTACGCGCAGTGGGGCGTCGGGGCGTCGGCGGCACTCGTGCTGCTGCGCATCGTGCAGGGGTTTTGCTTGGGCGGCGAGCTGCCGGGCGCCATCGCCTACGTGGTCGAGACGGCCCCTCGCCGCTCGACGTTCTCGGTCGGCATCGTGTTCTGCTGCGTGAACTCCGGCGTGGGTCTCGCCGCGCTGCTGAATCTGGTCGTGCACCAGACGCTCACGGTCGAGGAGATCGCGGCCTGGGGCTGGCGCATCGGCTTCCTGGTCGGCGGCGCGCTCGGCATCGCGAGCTTCCTGCTGCGGCTCACGCTGGAGGAGAGCAAGGAGTTCTCGCGCATCCGCGCCGTGGCCGGCGCTTCCGCCGTGCCGGTGGCCGAGGTGCTGCGCAGATATCCGCTGGCCGTGATCGTCGGCGTCGGCATCCTGGCCGTGACGGCCGGATTCAACGGCCTCTTGTTCGCGATGCCGGCGTTCCTGCCGCAGACCATGGGCTACGCGCCCGTCGCGGCCATCATCGCGCAGAACGTGGCGCTCGTGATCCTGTCGTTCGGGTTGCTGTTCGTGTCCTGGCTCGGCGACATCGTGTCGCGCCGCGGCATCATCCTGCTCGGCACGGCACTCGCGATGGCGCTGTCGCTGCCGTTCTTCGAGGCGGCACAGGCGCACGGCGTGAGCCTGATCGCGCTGTTCGCGCTCGTGGGCATCGTGGCGTCGATCTACAACGGCGTGTCGATCGGCATGGCGGCGGATCTGTTCCCGACGCGCATCCGCTTCACGGGCGTGGCGCTGTCGTTCAACATCGCGTTCACTTTCTTGAGCGGGCTCGCGCCGGTCGGCGCGGCGCTGCTGGCGCGCCAGACCGGCGTGCCCGCGAACGCGGCCTACATCATGATCGGCTGCGCGGCGCTGTCGTTCCTGGCCGGCCTCGTGATCCACCGCTTCGACGGCCAGATCGTCGCCGACCTCGCCGACTCGACTTCTTCCTGACGGCGGCGAAGAGAAGAGATTTCTCTCGCCAAGGCGCCAAGGAAGAAGGAGAAGATTCTCAATGGGCGTTCTTTTGCCTTCCTGGTCTTCCTTGGCGCCTTGGCGTCTTGGCGAGAGCCATTTCTTCTCTTCGCGTCTTGGCGAGAGATTCTATTTCTTGAAGGTGGTGACGGAGCTCTCGAACTCGTCGAAGTTCGCGTTGTCCTTGCAGATCAGCTCGTCGATCGTCCAGTCGGTCTTCTTGAAGTAGCGCGTGAACTCCCACGGCTGCGCCAGCGCCTTCGGGTCCTCCACGCGCATGTCAATCTGCAGGTAACCGCTCGCGTTCAAATGCATGCGCTCGATGAGGCGCATGTCCTCGCTGTGCGGCACCGCGATGCGGTCGATCCACGTGCGGTCGTTGAAGCCCACGGTCTCGACCACGAGCGTGTCGCCTTCCCAGTGGCCGATCGAGTCGCCCATCCACGACGGCGGCAGGTCGTCCCGGTGGGGCCGCCCGTCGGTGAAGATCTGCCGGATCAGGTGGTCGTACTCGAACACCATGAGCACGCGGTTGGCCGTCTGCACGATCTCGAACGGGAACGGGTGCAGGTAGATGCGCGGCACGCCCGGCGGGTAGCACTGGTACACGAGGTCGTCGGTGTCGGCCACGGCCACGCCGCGCGGCCCGCGCTGCGGCTTCGCCGCGTCGAATTTCGCCCGGCCCCACGCGGTCAGCGCCGGCAGCTTCGCGCTGAACGTGTCGATGGCCCACGGCCCGCCGGTGCCGGGCGGCGTCACGCTGGTCCACACGCCGTTGAGATCGCGCGGCTTGGCCGGCGCCTGCGCGGCGGCAACGCCCGCCACACACGTGAGCAGCCACGCGCACAGCGCGAGCGCCGCGAATCGGATGCTCGTCATCGGAACCTCAGTTGTCGGAGAGCAGTGCCTGACCGTGCGCATCGACGATCTGCGTGATGATCATGGCGGGCGCACCGTTGCGCGCGGGACGGCCCGTCATCGTGATTCTGTCGCCGGGCTTCAAGATGTCCTTGTGCCATTTGACCGGCCCGCCCATGCGCGCCAGCCGGTTCGGGCTCGTGAGCTCGCCGCCCCACTTCACTTCCTTGCCGTCGGCGCCCTTCGCGTCGATGTAGACCAGCACGTGCGGGTTCGTGAACTGGAACTCGGTGACGGTGCCGGTCACGGAGATGCTCTTCTCGGGCTCGTACAGCGCGGCGCCGTGATGCGCCGACGCGGGGGCCGCGAGCGCGGCCCCGAGCAGCGCCACTGCAACGATCGACACGACCCTGCTCATTCGCATGACTCCCGGCAACGTGCTGCGCCTACGGTACAACGTCAGGCTGGCGCGAGCGAGGGGTACTCGGGCTCCCACGCCGTCGCGACTACGGCACGCTCGATCTGGTCCTCGCCCACATTCGCGACGCCATCGCGCACGGCCTGGCGCGCGACGGCGACCGCCACGGCCACCGACACGGCGCGCAGCCGCGACACGGAGGGAAACAGCAGGCTGCACGCAAGCTCTTCCGGCGTGACCTGCGCCGCGAGCGTCTTCGAGGCCGCCTGGATCATGTGGGGCGTGACGCGGCGGGCGCGCACCGCGAGGGCGCCCAAACCGAGCCCGGGGAACACGAACACGTTGTTGCCCTGGCCGATGCGGTAGCGCTTGCCGTTGCACTCGACGTCGGGGAACGGGCTGCCGGCCGCGACGAGACAACGGCAGTCGGTCCATGCGTACAGATCCGCTGGTCTGGCTTCCGAGTTCGAGCTCGGATTCGACGACGGAAAGATCACCGGCCGCTCGACGTTCCGCGCCATCTCGCGCACGAGCGGCTCGTCGAACGCACCGGCCACGCCGGAGACGCCGATCAGCATCGTCGGCTTGTAGCGCGCCACGACGTCGAACAGCTTTCGCGGCTGTCCCGGTCCGAAGCCCAGCTGCGCGGCGACGGCCGCGGGCCAGGCCAGCTCGCGCTTGTACGCGTCGCGGATGCCGCCGTCGTCGACGACGAGGCCGCTGCGGTCGAGCACGGCCACCGTGGCCGCGAGCCTGTCGCCCGTGACACCCTCTTCCGTGAGCTGCGCCTTGATCTGGCGCGCGACACCGAGCCCCGCGGCGCCGGCGCCGAAAATCACGATGCGCTGATCGACGAGCTTCTCGCGCTTGATCTTCAGCGCGCTGTTCAGGCCGGCGACGACCACGGCGCCCGTGCCCTGGATGTCGTCGTTGAACGACGGCAGCTTGTCCGCGAAGCGGTCGAGGATCGCGAGCGCGTTGTCCTTGCGGAAGTCTTCCCATTGCACCAGTGCGTCCGGCATCAGTGTCTGCACGGCGGCGACGAATTCGTCGACGAGCTCGAGGTACTCGGCACCGCGCAGACGTTTCGTGGGCCAGCCGAGATACTGGTCGTCCGCGAGCAGCGCTTCGTTGTCGGTGCCGAAGTCGAGACTCACGGGCAGCGCCTGGTCGGGATCGATGCCGGCGGCGGCGGTGTACAGCGCGAGCTTGCCCACGGAGATCGCCATGCCGCCGGCGCCCTGGTCGCCGAGCCCCAGGATCGACTCGTTGTCGGTGACGACCAGCAGCCGGATCGTGCGCCCGCCGATCACGGTGGCGAGCACGTCCCGCATGCGGCCCTTCATGTCCGGCGTGATCCACACGCCGCTGCCGCTCTGGAACACGCGGCTGAAGCGCTGCGTGGCGAGGCCCACGGTGGGCGTGTAGACGATCGGCATCAGCTCTTCGAGATGATCCCGCAGCAGGCGATAGAACAAACGCGTATTGCGGTTCTGCAGCGCGGTCAGCAGCAGGTAGCGTTGCAGGTCGTCGGGCTGCGCGTGCAGCTGCTCGTAAATGCGTGCGGCCTGCTGCGCCTGCGAGCTGCTCTTGTAGGGCATCAGGCCCTCGACCCCGAGCTGCCGGCGCTCGCGACCCGAGAACGCCGTGCCCTTGTTCAACATGGGATCGCGCAGCACGTCTGCGCCGCGAGCCTTCACTCCGACCACGTCTGCGGAAGCGTTCGTCGTCAACCTCTGACTGCTCACCCGTGCCCTCCTTGGCTCCCCCGCCAGGTCGGTGAACGCGAAGTGTATACAAGTTCGGCCGTCCCGATAGGACCCAAGGGGTTGAATTGGGGCGGGCTCTGACCGAGAGTTTCGACTTTCGGCTGGGGGATACGGCACCGCATGCTCGACGATCCGCGCCATCACCGGCCGCGCCCTTGGCCGCGGCGCGAGCTGCTGCGGCTGGCCGTGGGTGCCGCCGCGGCCGCGAGCGTTCCGGCGCTTGGCCTGCTCGGGCATTCCGCCGCGGCGCAGACGGCGGCTCCGCCCACCGCAACACCGCTGCGCGACGGGCTCATGCTGCTCGGCGGCGCCGGCGGCAACGCGGTGCTGCTCGCCGCTCCCAGCGGGTCGGCACTCGTCGACAGCGGGGCTCCGGAGCACGCGGCCGCGGTCGCGGCGCTGGTCCGCAGCAAGCTCGGCGGCGCGCCGCTCGGCACGCTGCTGAACACGCACTGGCATCCGCTGCACACCGGCGGCAACGATGCGTTTGGTAGCAGCGGTACCAGGATCGTGGCGCACGCGAACACGCGTCTGTGGATGGCCACGGAGTATTACGTCGACTGGGAGGACCGGACGTACACGCCGCGCGCGGCCGTGGCGCTGCCGACCGACACGTTCTACGCCACCGACCCGCAGCCCATTGCGCTGAACGTGGGCGGCGAGCGCATCGAGTACGGCCACCTGCGCGAGGCGCACACCGACGGGGACATCTACGTCCACTTCCGCGACCGCAATGTGCTCGTGGCTGGCGGCGCGGTCGCCGCCGGCGCGTACCCGGTGATCGACTACGCCACGGGCGGCTGGATCGGCGGCCTGGTCGAGGCCAACGAAAAGCTGCTCGCGATCACGAACGCGGACACGCTGATCGTGCCGCACGAAGGCCCGGCGCAACCGCGCAGCCACCTCGAGGCGCAGCTCGACATGCTGAAGACCGTGCGCGGGCGCATCGAGAACCTCATGCGCAAGGGCAAGAGCATCGAGGAGATGCTGGCGGCCGACGTCACGGCCGGCTTCGACGCCGCGTGGGGCACGAACCGCGCGCGCTTCGTCGCGAACATCTACAACGGACTGTGGTGGGCGGGGAGGCTCAGTGACTCGTTATAGAGAACGGCTGTCGCGAGGGCCACTCGCGGCCGCAGCCGTGCTCGCGGGCGCCGCGCTCGCCGGCTGCAGCAAGCCGCCGCCGGAGCAGGCCGTCGCGAATCACTGGCCGATGTTCGGCCACTTCTGCACCGAGTGTCACAACGACAACGACCTGGCCGCAAACCTGTCGTTCGAGAAACTCACAGCCGCGGACGTCGCGCGCAAGCCCGAGATCTTCGAGAAGGTGGTGCGCAAGCTGCGCAGCGGCCTGATGCCCCCGCCGGGCTCGCCGCGGCCGGGCGCGAAGGACCGCGACGCGCTGATCGGAGGGCTCGAGGGCACGCTCGATGCGAGCGCGGCGCTGCGCGGACCGGAGCCCGGCCGCGTGGGATTGCATCGCCTCAACCGCACGGAGTACGCGACCGCCGTCGAGCAGCTGCTCGGGCTTCGCATCGACGCGAAGGGCATGCTGCCGGCGGACACGGCGAGCGAAGGCTTCGACAACGTGGCCGAGGTGCTGCGCGTGACGCCGACGCACATCGATCAGTATCTTGCGGCCGCGCGCGACATCAGCATCGCGGCCGTGGGCGAGCGCCATCCCGAGGTCACGCGCGCGGACTACCGCGTGAAGCGCGGCAACAACACCGAGCACGTCGACGGGCTGCCGCTCGGCACGCGCGACGGCGTGCTCGTGGAGCATCAGTTCCCGGCGGATGGCACCTACGAGTTCAACCTCACGGTGTCCTCGATCCCGGGCTCGGAGCTGCGCGGCTACCCCTACGGCTGGCTCGAGTACGCGCACGAGCTCGCGCTCGTGATCGACGGGCAGAAGGTGTTCAGTGATCACATCGGCGGGGAAGAGGACTCGCGCGCGCTCGACCAGGGCCAGATCACGGCCGTGGAAGCCATCAAGGACCGCTTCCGCCACGTGCGCGTGGCCGTCAAGGCCGGGCGCCACACGGTGGGCGCCGCGTTCACGGCGCGCAGCTTCGCCGAGGGCGACTACCTGCTGCAGTCGCTGGTCCCGGGCGAAGGCGTGCCGGACGTGCCGCGGCTCTATGGCATGGAGATCATCGGGCCGTACGAGCCCACCGGCATCGCGGAGCCGACCGAGAGCCGCGCGCGGATCTTCAGCTGTTACCCGAAGTCCGCCGCCGAAGAGGAGCCGTGTGCCACGCAGATCCTGAGCCAGCTCGCGCACGGCGCGTTCCGCCGGCCGATCGGCGAGGACGACCTCGCGCCGCTCATGCTGTTCTACCGGCAGGGCCGCGCGGAGCGGGACTTCGACGCCGGCATCCAGAAGGGCCTCATGGCGATCCTCGCGAGCACGAAGTTCCTGTACCGCGCGGAGCCCGGCGCACCGCCCGCGGATCTGAAGCCGGGCTCGGCGTATGCCGTCAGCGATCTCGAGCTCGCGTGGCGGCTGTCGTTCTTCCTCTCAAGCCAGGGCCCGGACGAGACGCTGCTCGCGAAGGCCGCGGACGGCACGCTGCACGAGCCCGCGGAGCTCGAGCGCCAGGTGAAGCGCCTGCTCGCCGATCCGCGCTCGCGCTCGCTCGTCACGAACTTCGCGTTCCAGTGGCTCGGCGTGCGCCGGCTCGATGCGCTCGACCCCGACCCGCGTCTCTACCCCACGTTCGACGAGGACCTGCGCCGGGCGTTCAAGACCGAGATGGAGCTCTTCGTCGACAGCATCCTGCGCGAGAAACGCAGCGTGCTCGATCTCTTGAACGCCAAGCACACGTTCGTGAACGAGCGGCTCGCGCGCCACTACGGCCTGCCCGACGTGCGCGGGGATCAGTTCCGCCGCGTGGAGCTCACGGACTCGCACCGCTTCGGCCTCTTCGGCAAAGGCAGCGTGCTGATGGTCACGTCGTACCCGGACCGCACCTCCCCCGTGCTGCGCGGCGCGTGGGTGCTCGACACGATCCTGGCCTCCCCGCCCACGCCGCCGCCGCCCACGGTCTCGACCGATCTCACGCCCCCACCCGGCGATCCGCCGCGCTCCGTGCGCGAGCGGCTCGCGCGCCACCGCACGATGCCCTCCTGCAACCACTGCCACGGCGTGATCGACCCCCTCGGCCAGGCGCTCGAGAACTTCGACCCCGTGGGCGAGTGGCGCACCAAGGAGCGCAACAACGGCATCGCGATCGACTCCACCGGCACGCTGGCCGATGGCCGCCCGGTGAACAACCCCGAGGAGCTGCGCAAGGTGCTCACGGACGATCCCACGCTGTTCCTGCGCGGGCTCACGGAGCGGCTCATGGTGTTCGCGCTGGGGCGCGGCCTCAAGTACTACGACATGCCGGTCGTGCGCCGCATCGTGGCCGATGCGAAGCGCGACAACTACACGTTCGAGTCGCTGGTGCTCGGCGTCGTGAAGAGCGTGCCGTTTCGCATGCGCGCAGCGCCGGACGCCGCGGGAGAGTGACCATGTTCATCACCAAGAAGCACTTGTCGCGCCGCACGCTGCTCAAAGCCGGCAGTGCGGCCATCGGCCTGCCGCTGCTCGACGCCATGGTGCCCGCCGCCACGGCACTCGCACAGACCGCGGCCGCGGCGAAGCCGCGCATGGGCTTCTTCTACCTGCCCCACGGCGCGATCATGGACAACACGCGCTACGGCGCCGAGATGAACCGCTGGACGCCGGAGAAGGTGGGCCGCGACTTCGACTTCAAGCCCATCCTCGAGCCGTTCAAGCCGTTCGCGAAGCACCTGACCGTCGTCAGCGGGCTCGGCAACAAGCCCGCCGAAAGCTCCGCCGTGCACGCGATCGTGCCGGCCACGTGGCTCTCGTGCACGCATCCGCGCCAGAGCCACGCACCCTACGCCGGTGTGACGATCGACCAGATCGCGGCCCAGCACATCGGCCAGGACACCCCGCTGCCCTCGCTCGAAGTGGCCACGGAAGAGGAAGGCGGCGGCGCCGCCTGCGACGGCACCTACGGCTGCGCCTACGGGCGCACGATCTCGTTCCGCACGCCGACCACCCCACTGCCGATGGAGTTCGACGCGCGCAAGGCGTTCGAGAAGATCTTCGGCCGCGGCAAGAGCGAGGGGGAACGCAAGGCCGTGTCGCGCGACTACCAGAGCCTGCTCGACATGGTGCTCGGCGAAGCCGGGAGTCTCAAGAAGACGCTCGCGGCGGCCGACCGCTCGCTGGTCGATGACTATCTCGACAGCGTGCGCGAGATCGAGCGGCGCATCGAGCTCATGGGCCAGCGCGATCTCACCAAGGTCGCGCTGCCGGACGTGCCCGTGGCGCGCCCCTCCTTCGACGCGCTGCTGCGGTTGCAGTTCGACCTCATCGCCGCGGCGTTCCAGGCGAACATGACGCGCATCGTGAGCTACATGATGGCGGCCGAGGTCAGCAACATGTCCTACGGCCACATCGGCATCCCGGACGCGTTCCATCCGCTGTCCCATCATGCCGACAACAAGACGGCCATGGAGAAGCTCGCGCGCGTGCAGCGCTACCACACGGGCGTGTTCGCCGAGTTCCTCGCGAAGCTCGAGAAGATGCCCGACGGCGACCGCGGCTCGGTGCTCGACAACTCGGTGTTCCTGTACGGCAGCAACATGAGCAACAGCAACGTGCACAACCAGTTCCCGCTGCCGACGCTGGTGCTCGGGCGCGCCGGCGGCACAATCAAGGGCGGGCAGCACCTGCGTTACCCGGATCACACCCCGCTCGCGAATCTGCTGTTCACGCTGCTCTTGCGCGCCGGAGTGCGGGTCGAGAAGGTCGGCGACAGCACCATGGAAATGACCGAGGTCTGAAGTTGAAGACGGTGCCAGGTTTCGCACATTTGCGTAGAGGGCGAGAGGCAATCGCGGACTCACCGCGCGACGCCAAGCCGCGATCTGCGCAAATGTGCAAAACCTGGCACCGTCTTCTCGTTGGCGCGATGGCGCTCACTGCGGGTGCGGGTGCGCACGCGGCGCCGAGCCTGCTCGAGGCTGCGAAAGCGAACGACACGACGACGGCGCTGGCGGCGCTCGCCGACAAGGTGGACGTCAACGCGAAGGCCGCGGACGGGACCACGGCGCTGCACTGGGCCGTGTACCGCGACAACGTGCCGCTCGTGCAGCGGCTCATCAAGGCGGGCGCCGACGTCAACGCGAAGAACGAGTTCGGCAGCACGCCGATGAGCGAGGCGGCCGTCGTCGGTGACGCGGCGGTCATCGAGGCGCTGCTCGGCGCGGGTGCCGACGTCGAATCGCGCGGCGCCGACGGCCAGACGGCGCTCATGGTCGTCGCGCGCAGCGGCAACGTCGCGGCGGCGGAGAAGCTCATCGCGCACAAAGCGGACGTCAACGCGCACGAGACGTGGCGGCAGCAGACGGCGCTCATGTGGGCCGCGGCGCAGAACCAGCCCGGCATGGTCGCACTGCTCGTGAAGCACGGTGCGGAGGTCGACGCGCGCTCGGCCGTGAACGACTGGCCGCGCCAGGTCACGGGCGAGCCGCGGCGCATGTACCGGCCCTTCGGCGGGCTCACGCCGCTGCTGTTCGCGGCGCGCGAGGGTTGCCTGCCCTGCGCGCGCACGCTGGTCGAGGCCGGCGCCAACGTGAACCTCACGGATCCGAAGGGCGTGACACCGCTGTTCCTCGCGATCGACAACTTCCACTTCGACCTCGCGAAGTACCTGATCGAAAAGGGCGCGAACCCGAACAAGTGGGACTGGTGGGGCCGCACGCCACTTTACTCCGCCGTCGACGTCAACACGCTGCCGCACGGCGGCCGGCCGGACCGGCCCTCGACCGATGCCACCACGAGCCTCGAGATCATCGACCTGCTGCTGAAGGCCGGCGCCTGGCCCGACGTGCAGCTGAAGCTGCTGGCGCCGTTCCGCCACATCGGCGACGACCGCGGTTGCGACCTCATGCTGACGACGGGCGTCACACCGCTGCTGCGCGCGGCCAAGACGTTCGACACCGGCGCCATCAGGCTGCTGCTCGCGCACGGCGCGAAGGTGGACCTGCCAAACGACGGCGGCATCACGCCGCTCATGGCCGCGGCCGGCTACGGCTCGGTCGAATGCGATCCGCGCGGGTACGGCCCCGGCATCCCGCACTACCAGACGCCCGACGTGCAGGCGAAGTCGATCGAGGCACTCACGCTGCTGCTCGATGCCGGCGCCGACGTGAACCGGCGCACGCTGTCGCCGCGCGCCGCCGCGCGCAGCGCGGGCCGCACGGCGCTCTACGGCGCCGCGTTCTGGGGCTGGAGCGACGTGGTCGACTTCCTCGTGGCGCGCGGCGCGAAGATCGACGTGGCGGACCCCGCCGGGCTCACGCCGGTGGACGCCGCCATGGGCAAAGCCGGCGGCCACGGCCGCGGCGCCACGATCGAGGTCTACGACAAGACCGCGGCGCGCCTCGCCGAGCTCTGCCGGCAGAAGGCCGGCTGCGACCTCTCGAAACCGAGCCGCGGCTGAGCGCCGCAGTGCCGCGCGCTACTTCCCGCTGAAGTCGAACAGGTCCTCGGTCTTCGGCCGCTGCATGTTCTTCTCGAAGTACTCCTCCCACACGGCGGCCCAGGGCCGTCCGTAGAGGTCCTCGACGCGATACTGGATCACGGTGCCCGGCGCCACGGGCGTGGCCCGGCCGTTCACGACGAACAGCGTCTGATTGCAGTGCGTGAGATTCACGGGCGGCACGTCGTTGAAATCGCCCTGGCGCGCCAGGAAGCGCACGGCACGCACGGGCTGCACGAGCGCCTCGGGATCGTAGAACACGGTCTCGTGCTCGAGGCCGAGCAGCTTGCCCTGCGCGTCGGCGCGCGGAGTGAAGATCTCGATCGTCTGCAGCTTGCTCGAGTACTCCCAGCTCGAATGCGTGAACCAGCCCTGGATGTTCGACGTCCACGTGACGAGCGCGTCGCCGTCCCAGAAGCCGACCGTCTCGCCCATCCATTGCGGCACGTCCGCACCGAGCCGCGGCACGGCGCCCGTGAGGTCGAAGCTGCGCCCCACGTGCACGTTGCGGATCGCGTTGCCGGAGCCGCCGAGAAACTGCACGCGAGTAGGCGTCACGGTCACGTCGAGCGAGCCCGGGCCGCCGGGCCCCGACCACCAGCGCATGAAGCCCTCGGGCCGGCACAGCGTGGCGGACCACTCCGGCGCGTGGTCGTGCGCCTGATGATAGAGCTGCTGCACGAGCCGTTGCTGGTACTCCGGCGTCAGCAGCGAGAGGATCGTCGGTAACTGATTGTGGAAGCCGACGATCCACTGCGGCGGCTCGTGGAACTCCGGCGGCAGCACGGGCTTCTTGCCCGCGCGCATCAGGCCGAACACGATGCTCACGCTGTTCGTGTAGCGCCCCTCCCAGTCCGGCGGCAGACGCCCGCGCGTGTAGTGCGTCGGTCCGCCCCTGGCGCGCGCCTCCGCCAGCAACGCCTCGTAGTGCGCCTGCGCGGTCCTGAACGCGTACGGACTCACGATGTGCTCACGCGCGTAGTCCACGTCGCAATGGCCCCAGGCGCCCATCGCGGGATCGTCCTTGATGTACTTCGGCCCGCTCGAGTAGTCGCCCCACTGCGAATCGAGCGCGAGCGGGCTGTTGCAGCGGAAATAGCGCGGATCGCGCCACAGCTCGCGGTCGACGTAGAAGTCGCTGCTCGTGAAGATGTCGCGCGGCAGCGGCGTGACGCCCTGCGGTGCGGCTCCACCTTTCGCCGTGGACGCATCGATGTTGTAGAACGGCACACCGGCCCCGACCCACCCGGCCTCCGCCTGCATGGGTCGGCCGCGGCCGACGCTCTGCTGCGCCGGAACGAGCGGCGCCCAGCACAGCGCGATGCCGAGTCCCAGAAACCCCGCTCCCCGGGCGAGCACTCGCCGACGGAATCCGCGTTTTGATTGGCTCACGCCCCCTCCTCCAACATCACCCGATCCGCTCGCTCTTCCATCGCCGCAGCGGTTCAGCACATGATCATACATGCGCCTGCTCGTGCTGTTCGCCCACCCCAGACCCCGCCAGTCCGTCGTGCAGCGCGCCATGCTCTCAGCCATCGGCGGCCTGCCCGACGTCACCGTGCGCGACCTGTACGCCGAGTACCCCGACTTCATGATCGACGCACGCCGCGAGCAGGCGCTGCTCGTGGAGCACGACGTGCTCGTGCTGCAGCATCCGCTGTACTGGTACTCGTCGCCGGCCATCGTCAAGGAGTGGCTCGACATCGTGCTGCAGGAAGGCTGGGCCTACGGCGCGCGCGGCACGCGGCTGCACGGCAAGTTCCTGCTGAACGCACTCTCGACCGGCGGGCCGACCGAGGCCTATCACAGCAAGGGGCGCAACCGGTTCGCGATCCGCGAGCTGCTGGCACCGTTCGATCAGACCGCGTACCTCTGCGGCATGGGGTGGCTCGAGCCGTTCGTGATCCACTCGGGACGCAAGCTCGACGCGGCCACGCTCTCGCGCAAGGCCGAGAGCTATCGCGACCTGCTCCTCGGCCTGCGCGACGGGCGTATCGATCCCCTGAAGCACCTCGCGGACGGCTATCGCCTGCCGCGCGGCTTCGCGCAGCCAGCGGAAGAAGGCGCCCATGCATCCTGAGGAGTTCCTGCTGGGCTCGTTCGTGTACCTCGCGGCCGCGGTCATCGCCGCCCCACTGTTCACGCGGCTCGGCCTGGGCTCCGTGCTCGGCTACCTGATCGCCGGCATCGTGATCGGCCCGAGCGCGCTCGGCCTCACGGGCAAGGACACGGACGACGTCATGCATTTCGCCGAGTTCGGCGTCATCGTGATGCTGTTCCTCGTGGGCCTCGAGCTGCAGCCCGCGAAGCTGTGGGAGCTGCGCAAGCCCGTTCTCGGGCTCGGCACGCTGCAGGTCGGCGCAACGGCGGCGGTCATCGGCGCCGCGGCGTCGTTCGCGGGGTACGACGGCACGACCGCGCTCGTCGCTGGGCTCGCGCTGGCGATGTCCTCGACGGCCATCGTGCTGCAGAGCCTCGGCGAGCGCGGGCTGCTCAAGACCTCGGCCGGCCGCTCGAGCTTCGCGGTGCTGCTGTTCCAGGACGTATCGGTGATCCCGATGCTCGCGCTGCTGCCGCTGCTCTCCACCCAGGCCGTGACGCTCGAGGACCATGCGCTGACCGCGGGAATGCCGGGCTGGGCGCGCACCCTGGCCGTGCTCGGCGCCGTCGGCGCCATCGCGATCGGCGGCCGGTACCTCACGCAGCCGCTGTTTCGCTGGGTCGCGGGCACGGGCCTGCGCGAGATCTTCGTCGCGTTCGCGCTCGTGATCGTCGTCGGCATCGCCCTGCTGATGCAGCTCGTGGGTCTGTCCGCGGCGCTCGGCACGTTCCTGGCCGGCGTAGTGCTCGCGGACAGCGAGTACCGGCACGAGCTCGAGATGGACCTCGAGCCGTTCAAGGGCCTGCTGCTCGCCGTGTTCTTCATCGCGGTGGGCTCCGGTATCGATTTCGCGCTGCTGGCCCGCGCGCCCCTGACGCTGCTCGGCATCGTCGCGGGCATCGTGGCGCTCAAGCTGCTGGTGCTGCTGCCGCTCGCGCGGCTGTTCCGCATGCCGCGCGGCGACGCGACGCGTTTCGCGTTTTCCCTGGCCCAGGGCGGGGAATTCGCGTTCGTGCTCGTGTCGTTCGCGCTCGGATTGAAACTGCTCCACCGCGAGGACGCGGCGCTGCTCGTGGCGGCCGTCGCGATCTCGATGGCGCTGGCGCCGCTGCTGATGCTGTTCGACGATCGCGTGCTGCAGCGGCGCTTCGCGACCCACGGCACCGCTCGCGCGGCCGACCGCATCGAGGCGGACGGCGCGGAGACCATCATCGCGGGCCACGGCCGCTTCGGCATGACGATCGGCCGCCTGCTGCAGGCGAACGGCGTGCGCGCGGTCGTGCTGGACCACGACGCCGAGCAGATCGACGTGCTGCGCCGCTTCGGCTTCAAGGTGTTCTACGGGGACGCGACGCGGATCGACCTGCTCGAGGCGGCCGGGGCGAAGGACGCGAAAACACTCGTGATCGCCATCGACGATCGCGAGAAGAGCCTCACGCTGGTCGAAACGGCGCGCAGGCAGTTTCCGCACCTCGCGATCTTCGCGCGCGCGTTCGATCGCGTGCACGCGTACGAGCTGCTGAACGCGGGCATCACGCACGTCTACCGGGAGGTCTTCGGCTCCTCGGTCGACATGGGGCGCGACGTGCTGACGGCGCTCGGCCGGCATCCGTTCGAGGCGCAGCGCGCGGCCGCGCTGTTCAAGGCGCACGACGAGCGCATGACGCGCGCCTCCGCCGCACACCAGGGCGACGCCACCGCGCTGATCGACCTCACGCGCAAGTCGCGCGCCGAGATCGCGAACGTGCTCGCCGCGGATCGCGGCGAGGCGGCTGCCGACGTCGATCCCGCGTGGAGCGCGCCCGAGCGCGACGAGGCCTGAGGGAACTTCTTCCGGGCGGGCTGCGGTACGTACAAGCGCGTATCGCCACTTCGTCGCAGCGGCTCTACGGTGCCAACATCGAGTCAGGTAGGGAGCAGATCATGCGTTACGCACTTCGGGCAACGGGCCTGGCAGCGGCGCTCTTGATCGTCGGCAACGCCCTCGCCGACAAGCCCGTCAGGATCCCCTTCGCCGACATCGGCAACATCCGCAACTGGCATTCCGACACCGCGAACGAGCTGTACATCCAGGCCATGGACAAGAACTGGTACAAGACGACGTTCTGGGCGCCCTGCACGTCGCTGCCCTTCGCGAACACGATCGCCTTCGTGACCGAGCCGAACGGCGAGCTGAACAGCTTCAGCTCGGTGCTCGTCGACGGCCAGCGTTGCTGGTTCAAGACGTTCGAAAAGAGCGCCGCACCGCCGACCGCGGCCAAGTGAGCGGCAGCGCGGGCGCCCGCGACGCGCAACCGGGCGTCGACACCTCGTTCAATCGCGTCGCGGCCGGGATCCTGCGTCACTGCGGCGAGCTGCTGCGCCAGCAGCGCGCGAACCCGTTTCGCGTGAACGCCTACGTGCACGCGGCGCAGACGCTCGAGTCCCTGCAGACGGACGCGCGCGAGATCCTGCGCACGTCCGGCACCCAGGGCCTGCTCGAGCTGCCCTACATCGGCACGGGCCTCGCAGCCGCGATCGAGGAGATCGCGCGGACCGGTACGCTGGCGCGGCTCGACCGGCTGCGCGGCGCGACCGACCCCGAGGCGCTGCTGCGTTCCGTGCCGGGCGTGGGCCCCACGCTGGCCCGCGCCATCCACGACGAGCTGCAGATCGACTCGCTCGAGGAGCTCGAGGTCGCAGCCCACGACGGCCGGCTCGAGGCACTGCGCGGCATCGGCCCGCGCCGGGCCGCGACGATCCGTGCGAGCCTGGCCGCGCTGCTCGGCCGCGCCCGGCCGCTGCGCGAGGGCAGCCGCCCGGCGCCGTCGGCCGCGGCGTTGCTGGCCGTCGCCGCCGAATACCGGCGCGCGGCCGCGGCCGGCAGCCTGCCGGTCATCGCACCGCGCCGGTTCAACCCGGAACGCAAGGCCTGGCTGCCGATCCTGCACACGGAGCGCGACGGCTGGCATTTCACGGCGTTGTATTCGAACACCGCCAAGGCCCACGAGCTCGGGCGCACGCACGACTGGGTGGTCGTCTACTTCTACGACGGCGACCACCGCGAGGGCCAGCACACCATCGTGACCGAGACCCATGGCCCACTGGCCGGCCACCGCGTCGTGCGCGGCCGCGAGGCCGAGTCGGCCTCCGTAGTATCCACAGTTGCCACCGGCTTGCACGGAGCCGAAAAATAGCCTCAATCGTCATTCGGGAGAGGGCCATGTCGCTCGAACGCTCCGTCACCGCCTTCGCGGGTTTCATGGTGTTGCTGTCGGTCGTGCTGACCTATCTCGTGCACCCGTATTTCGTCTGGCTCACGGTGTTCGTGGGCGCGAACCTGTTCCAGCAGTCGTTCACCGGCTTCTGCCCCGCCGCCATGGTCATGCGCAAGTTCGGCATCAAGACCGAGCGCGAGCTTGCGCTCGGCACACGCTAGCCGGGGGCCAGGCTTGCTGCGCTACGCCGTGCCCGGGTGCGCCGCGCTCGCGGTCGTCGCAAGCGCGGTCGCGCCGGCGCTGGCGCAGGATTCCACCGTGGACCCGCAGCTCGCGGCGAGCCGCGCCCTCACGCGGGAATTCGGGGAACGTCTCAAAACCGCGCTGACCGAAGCGCTCGGGCGCGGCGGCCCGGGCGCGGCCATCGCCGTGTGCAAGGACGCGGCGCCCGCGCTCGCGGTGGAGCTCTCACGCCGCTCGGGGGCCACGGTCGCGCGCACGAGCGCCCGACTCCGCAATCCGCTGAACGCCCCGCCGCCCTGGGCCGTTCCGGTGCTCGAGCAGTTCGCCGCCGCGCTCGCGGCCGGCCGGCCCGCTGCTGGAATCGAGTACTTCGCGCGCACCGAAGCCGGTGCGCGCTTCATGAAGCCCATCGTGACGGAGCCGCTGTGCCTGACCTGCCACGGCACGGCGCTCGCGCCCGACGTTCAGGCGGCTCTCGCGAGGCTCTATCCCGAGGATCACGCGACCGGCTTCGCCCCCGGAGAGCTGCGCGGCGCCTTCGTCGTCGCCTGGCCCGCCGCGGCGCACCCCTGAACCGGCTCCGCGACCCGGCACCATGAGCATCGGGCCACTCGACGAACGCGGAGGAACTATCGGCAACTCGTTGAGCACCAGCGTATTGACGATCGTCATGGGATCCGGGTATCCGGCCGCCGCGCTCGACTAGCCCGACCGTCGCATAGGTAGTTGTTCGAATGCTGGGCCGGCCGGCGAATGCGTAACGTGTGCAGCACGACAGCCACCGGAGCACGCGATGAAAGGTCACCTGCAGGAACTGGGCGCTCAGGACCCCGAGCGCAAGAATTCGCCCGTCGCCTGGGAAACAGACGAGGACGTGGAGGCGCTACGCGAAGCGCTCCCGGACGACGAGCCGGTGTGCTTCTTCAACGACCATGCCTTCGAGCACGGCACGACGGTCAGCAGCGGCAGCGTACTGCTGCGCTGCGACAACGGAGTGTGGGTGCCTGCTGGCGTGACGGAGTCCGGTAAACCCTGAGCACGAGGTATCCACCATGAGTCACAGCCTGAAGCCCGCGACCGGCCAATGGTACCGCCATCTCGACAAGGGCCAAGCGTTTCGCGTGGTCGCCGTGGAGCGCGACCAGGATCTGATCGAGCTGCAGCATTTCGATGGCGACCTCGAGGAGATCGACTTCGCCGGCTGGTTCGCCATGGATCTCGAGCCCGCCGCCGAGCCCGAGGACTGGACGGGCCCGCTGGACGACATCGAAACCGACGACCTGGGCTACAGCGAAACCGCCATGAGCGAGCAGGACTGGCGCTCGTCGGTCGACACCCAGCCGCCGGCGCCCGAGGCCTGGCAGGACGAGACGCCCGAGGACGAGCGCGACCAAAGGGACGAGGGCCGGCCCGCCGAGGAAGGCTCGGACGAAGCCGCCTGACCCACCACTCTGAACGAGGCACGACACCATGCAGGTTCCGTTGGAGATTCAGTTCCGCAACATGGACGCATCGGAAGCCGTGGAGGCGGCGGCGCGCGAAAGCGTGGCGAAGCTCGAGCGGCTGGCCGACTCCATCGTCAGCTGCCGCGTGACGATCGAGGCGCCGCATCGCCGGCACCAGCAAGGCAACCTGTATTCGGTCAGCATCGACCTGCGCTATGCGGGCGGCGAGGCCGTCGCGAACCGCGCGCCAACGGCGAAGCACGCGCACGAGGACGTCTACGTGGCGCTGCGCGACGCCTTCAAGGCAGTGCGCCGGCAAATCGAGGATCGCGTACGCGTCCGCCGCGGCGACGTGAAGCGCCACTCCGAGCAGAGCCACGGCACGATCGTCTCGCTCGACAAGCGCGCCGATTACGGCCGCATCGGCACGCCGGACGGCCGCGAGATCTACTTCCACCGCAACAGCGTGCTCAACGCGAAGTTCGACGCGCTGGAAGTCGGCATGGAGGTGCGCTTCGACGAGGAGGCGGGCGACCAGGGCCCGCAGGCCAGCACCGTGCACGTGACCGGCAAGCACCGCGTCGCGGGCTGATCGGCCGACCGTGCGACCGGCCGGCAGCGGCGACGTGGCCCGCTGGGAGCATTTCGCGCACGATGCCGACATCGGCGTGCGCGGCTATGGCGCCACGCCGGCCGAGGCGTTCGAGCAAGCCGCGGCCGCGCTCACGGCGGCGGTCACGAATCCGGCCACCGTGGCCACGACGAGTCACGTCGACGTGCAGTGCGAGGCCCCGGACGCCGAGTTGCTGCTGGTCGACTGGCTGAACGCTCTGATCTACGAAATGGCAACGCGGCGGATGTGCTTCGCGCGCTTCCGCGTACGGATCGACGGCCAGCGCCTGACCGCGCACGCCTGGGGCGAGCCGGTCGACCCGGCGCGGCACGATCTCGTGGTGGAGCCGAAGGGGGCCACGTACACCGCGCTGCGCGTCGCACCCGCCGCCGACGGCACCTGGGTCGCGCAGTGCGTGATCGACGTCTGAGGGAGCCGCCATGGACCTGCAGCTGCTCGAGAAACAGGACGACTTCGCCTGGCGCATCGCCCCGCACGGGCAGATGCGCGTGCCCGGTGTCGTCTATGCCGACGAGGCCCTCGTCCGCGCCATGGACCACAAGGTCTACGAGCAGATCTGCAACGTGGCCACGCTCCCCGGCATCGTGACAGCGGCGTATGCGATGCCGGACGCGCACTGGGGTTACGGCTTTCCTATAGGCGGCGTCGCCGCGTTCGACGCCGCCGCGGGCGGCGTGATCTCGGCCGGGGGCGTCGGCTTCGACATCTCGTGCGGCGTGCGGACGCTGACCACGGGCCTCGCACGCGCCGACATCGTGGCCGTGCAGAAGCGGCTCGCGGACCAGCTGTACCGCGACATCCCCGCGGGCATGGGCAGCACGGGCGCGATCCGCCTCGACGCGGCGGGCATGGACGCGATGCTGGCCGGCGGCGCGCTCTGGGCGCTCGAGCGCGGCTACGGCGAGCGGCCCGACCTGACCCGCATCGAAGAGCACGGCTGCATGCCGGGTGCCGTGCCGGAGGCAGTCTCGGCACACGCCAAGGCGCGGCAGCGCGACGAGGTCGGCACGCTCGGCTCCGGCAATCACTACCTCGAGATCCAGCACGTCACGGAGATCTTCGACGCCGAGACCGCCGCCGCCTTCGGCCTCGAGCTCGGTGCGGCGCTGGTCACGATCCACTGCGGGTCGCGCGGGCTCGGACACCAGATCGGCACGGAGTATCTGCGCAGCATGGCCATCGCCGCGCGCGAGTTTGGCATCCACCTGCCGGACCGCGAGCTCGCCTGCGCGCCGCTCGACTCGGACCTGGGCCGGCAGTACTTAGGCGCGATGCGCGCCGCGATCAACTGCGCGTTCGCGAACCGGCAGGTCATCACGCATCTCGTGCGCCGCTCTTTCGAGCGCGTGCTGCCGCGCGCGAAGCTCGAGCTCTTGTACGACGTCTCGCACAACACGTGCAAGCTCGAGCGTCACGAGGTCGACGGCGTGACGCGCGACCTGTTCGTACATCGCAAGGGCGCTACACGCGCGTTCGGCCCGGGTCACCCCACCCTGCCGGACGCCCTGCGCCCCTATGGCCAGCCGGTGCTGATCGGCGGCTCGATGGGCACGGCGTCGTACGTGCTCGTCGGCACGACCGGCGGCGAGGCGTTGTCGTTCAATTCGGCGTGCCACGGCGCGGGCCGCGCCATGAGCCGTCACCAGGCCGCGCGCGAATGGCGCGGCGAGCAGGTCGTGCGTTCGCTCGAGAACGCGGGCATCCTGATCCGCAGCGCCTCGAAACGCGGCGTCGCCGAGGAAGCGCCGGGCGCCTACAAGGACGTGACGGCCGTCGTGCAGGCCGCGCACGACGCCGGCCTCGCGCGCAAGGTTGCGCGGCTCGCGCCGCTGATCTGCATCAAGGGCTGACGGCTCCGAAGAGCGGCCGCTGCCAGATCACGGCGCCGTCGCGCCACACGGCGCGCACGCGGTGCAGGGGCACGTGATGGACGGTGCCGTCCTCCTCGATGGCATCGAAGCCGAAATGTCCGTGCCCGATCCGCACGCGCGACAGCGGCACGCGCACGATGCGCCGCCCGATGCGATCCCAGTAGCCGATCTCGAACGTGCCCTTGCCGAACTCCGGATCCCACTGGATGCGGTGCAGCAGCTCGTGGATCGGCGTCGTGGGCATGGCGTCCTGCCGAACGCTCGCGTTCATGCCGGGCGCCCCGCCGTCTGGCGCTCGACCAGACGCGCGAGCGAGCCGAGCTGCTCGGCCACGATGCCGAGCAGATCGTCGGTCGTCACGACGCCGACGAGATCGCCCGACTCCGCGACGACCGGCGCCCGCCGCACACCGCGCTGGCGCAGGCGGGCCATGCCGTCGACGATCGATTCGTCCTCCCGCAGCGTCAACGGATCCGGCGTCATGACGCCGCCGACCGCGACCCCGCGGATTCCCTCCGGGTGCTCCGGCAGGATGCGCACGACGTCGCGGTCGGTCACGATGCCGACGGGAACCACGAGCGTGCCGCGCTGCTCGACGACCACGATGCAGCCGACGTTGCGCCTGCGCATCTCGTAGACCGCCTGCAGCAGCGGCTCCCCCGCGTTCACGATGTAGACCTCGCGGCTGCAGACCTCACCGATGTTCATGCGACTCTCCCGACCAGCGCTCGATCGCACGCGCGAACAGCCCCGCGCAGTCGAGCACGTGACATTCCGCCCGCAGCCCGGCCATGCGCCGCTCGACACCGGGCACCGTGTTCAAGACGACGACCGACTCGATGGGGGCACCGTTCAGCGTGCGCACGGCGTCGCCGGCGAACAGGCCGTGCGTCGTGGCCGCATGGACGACCCGGGCGCCGCGCTCCGCGCACGCCGAGGCTGCCCGCGCCAGCGTGCCGCCCGTGCTGACCATGTCGTCGTAGATCACGACCAGCGCATCGCGCACGTCGCCCGCGAACAGCGAGCCCGACACGCGCCCCTCGCTGCGCTGCTTCTCGACGAACGCGAGCTCCACGCTGCGGCCGAGCCGCGCGCCGAGCGCCGCCGCAAACCCACGCGCGCGGGCCACGCCGCCGGCGTCCGGCGACAGCACCACGACGCGGCCGGCCGAACCGGTGCGCGGGGCGAAATGCGCCGCGAATACGTCGACGCCCTCGAGGTTCTCCTTGCGGCACCGGAACGCATTGTCGAACGAGGCGACGTTGTGCACGTCGATCGTGGCGAGCATGTCCACGCCCACGGACTCGAACATCCGCGCCAGGTACGACGTCGTGACGGGATCGCGCGGCTTGCTGCGGCGGTCCTTGCGCGCGTACGCGAGGTAGGGAACGGCGGCGGTGACGGCCTCGGCACCGGCCTCCTTCAAGGCGCCGCAGAACACCAGCAGCCGCACGAGCTTGTCGTTGCTGCTGACGCCCTGATCCGCGGCCAGCGACTGGCACACGAACACGCGCTCCCGGCGCACGCTGTCGAGCGGCCGGATCTTGAACTCGCCGTCCTCGAAATCGCGTTCCTCGTGCGCGGCGAGCGGCACGCCGAGCTCGGCCGCGACGCGCTCGGCGAACGCGCGCGTGTCCCCGAGCCCGTACAGCTTCACGACCGCGCCTCCGCGGAGCGAGCCGCGGCCGCCGCGAGGCAGGCCACGACTTCGTCGTCACGCAGCTGCGGAAAGTCGGCGTACCAGGCACCGACCGCGTAATAGGGCTCCGGCGTCTCGAGCACCACGACCTGGTCCGCGACCTTCGCGAGACGCGCCACCGAATCCTCCGCCGCCGTTGGCGCCGCCACGACGACACGCTTCGGCTTCAGCGCGCGCGTTGCGAGCACCGCGGCGTGCATCGTCGCACCCGTAGCGATGCCGTCGTCGACCAGAATCACCGTCCGGCTCGCCACGGCGAGCGGCGCCGCGCCGGCGCGATACGCACGCTCCCGGCGCGTGAGCTCCTCGAGCTCGCGGCGGCGCGTGGATTCGAGGTCCTGCTCCGTGAGATCGAGCATCTCGAGCAGCCCGTCGTTGTAGACGGTGATGCCGCCGAACGCGATCGCGCCGACGGCCAGCTCGCGGTTGTGCGGCGCGCCGAGCTTGCGCACCACGAGCACGTCGACCTGCGCGCCGAGCGCCGCGGCCACCCCGCACGCCACGGGCACGCCGCCACGTGGCAAGCCGAGCACCAGCGCGTCCGCGCCGAAGCCGGCCGCGTGCAGCCGCGCGCCGAGCTCCGCCCCGGCTTCGTTGCGATTGCGGAAGATCTTCGCCACGGCGCCTCAGTACGGCAGGCGCTCGAGGCGATAACCCTTCGAATGCATGCAGAAGTCGACGAGCGCCTGCTCGCGCTCCATCGACATCGGAAAGTCGAGCCAGAACGGCCGCGGCGCGTGGTAAAACGGCGGCATGAAGCGCGGGTCGTAGAACGGCGGCGGCCAATTGCGCTCCCAGCTCATGCGCCACATCTCGTCGTGCGCGAGCCGGTGGCAACTCGCGAGATCGGTCGAGACCAGCTCGGGCGTCGACTCGGGTTTCGTCCACACGACCGGCATCGTGGCACAGCCGGCCGCAAACACCGCGACTGCCACCAGGATCGGACTACGCATGGCGCCCTCCGCCGTTTCCCATGCACGCAGCCTAGGCCCGGACCGCGGTCCGGCCAGCTCGTAGAAACCGAGAGCCTGTGCCGCGGAGCTGGCGGCGGCGGCGCCCGTCACTTACGCTGCGGGCATGGCGACGACCCCCGACTACGGCGCGGCGGCAGGCCCGCGCGTGAGTCCGCTGCTGACCGACCTCTATCAGTTCACGATGCTGCAGGCGTACTTCGACCGGCGCATGTTCGCGCCCGCGACGTTCGAGCTGCTGGTGCGCAGGCTTCCCGTCACGCGCAACTTCCTCGTGACCGCGGGACTCGAGCAGGCCGTGGAGTACCTGCGCGCGCTCGCGTTCACCGCGGACGACCTCGAGCAGCTGCGCGCGACGGGGCTGTTCCACGAGCCGTTTCTCGACTGGCTGGGGGAGCTGCGGTTCACGGGGGACCTGCTCGCGATACCGGAAGGCACTGTGGTGTTCGGCAACGAGCCGCTGCTGCAGGTCACGGCGCCGCTGCCGCAGGCGCAGCTCGTCGAGAGCCGGCTCGTGAACCTGATCCACTTCGAGACGACGATCGCTTCCAAAGCCGCGCGCTGCGTGCTCGCCGCGCCGGGCAAGCTGCTGATCGACTTCGGCATGCGCCGCGCGCACGGCGGCGAGGCCGCGCTGCTGGCCGCACGTGCGAGCTACCTGACGGGATTCACGGGCACGGCCACGGTGCTCGCGCATCCGCGCTTCGGCATCCCGGTCTTTGGCACCATGGCGCACTCGTTCGTCCAGGCGCACGACACTGAGGACGCCGCGTTCGAGCACTTCATCGACTCGCATCGCGGCGTGATCACGCTGCTGATCGACACCTACGATACCGAGACCGCCGCACGCCGCGTCGTGGAGCTCGCGCGCCGGCGGCCGGACAGGCCGATCGCCTCCGTGCGCATCGACAGCGGCGACCTCGGCGCGCTGGCGCGCCGCGTGCGCACGATCTTCGACGCCGCGAGCCTGCGCGACATCCGCATTCTCGCGAGCGGCGGGCTCGACGAGCACAGCGTCGCGCGCCTCGTGGCCGATGGCGCGCCGATCGACGGTTTCGGCATCGGCACGAGCCTCGACGTCGCCGACGACTGCCCGGCGCTCGACTGCGCCTATAAGCTGCAGGAATACGCCGGCCGGCCGCGACGCAAACGCTCCACCGGCAAGGCCACATGGCCGGGCGCCAAGCAGGTGTGGAGGCAGCGCAGTGCCGG
>DASZSB010000092.1:0-25390 GCA_035548835.1 Gammaproteobacteria bacterium
AACGCTCGCGCCTCGCGCAGACGGTCCGCGGCCTCGAGGATGGCCTGCAGAAACAGCGTCGCTTCGACGTGCTCGCTGCGGGCGCGGCGCTGCGCCGAAGTCGGCTCGCGGGGGTCCATCCGTGCAGTGTCCCCCGCTGTGATCGAAAAGCCGCTTATCGAATTGCGCCGGATCGAAAAGTAACTTTTCGATCCATGCGGAGGGGGGGGTACACACACCCCTGCCGTCGGTCACGCCGAAACCCGCGGTCGCCGCCGCCGGCTCTGCAGCGCTCCCGGGATCGGTTACGCTCTCCCTATCGCGCGCCGGCGGCGCGAACGGGGAACGATCATGCGCAGACTCAAGACGATGCTCGCGCTCGCGAGCCTGACGGTGGCAGCCACTATCACGGCGGGCACCGCCCGCGCGCAGGCGCCCGCCTCGAACGCGGATCTTCCGGAGCAGCAGCGGCTGCGGGCGTTCAGCCCCGGCGGCGGCGTCACGCCCGGCGTCGCGCTGCCGCGCTGGAGCGCGCCCGGTAATCCGCTCGACAGGACCACGCCCGTGACGGACGCGATGCTCGCGAATCCGCCGCCCGGCGACTGGCTCTCGTGGCGGCGCACGCAGGACGGGCTCGGCTTCTCGCCGCTGACGGGCATCACGAAGGACAACGTGGGCCAGCTGCAGCTCGTGTGGTCGCTGTCGCTGCCACCCGGGCCGAACGCGGCCACGCCGCTCGTGCACGACGGCGTGATCTACGTGCACGCGTTCGGCGACCACGTGCAGGCGCTCGATGCCGCGACCGGTGCGGAGCTGTGGCACTACGCGCGGCAGCTGCCGGAGTCGTCGCGGCCCACGCTGAAGCGCAACCTCGCGCTGTACGGCGACAAGCTGTATTTCGGCACCTCCGACGTGCACGTCGTGGCGCTGAACGCGAAGACCGGTGCCGTCGTGTGGGACACGCCGATCACGGAGCCCGGCAGCGGCTTCGGGCTGTCGGGCGGGCCGCTGGTCGCGCACGGCAAGGTCATGCAGGGCGTGAACGGCCAGGCGCCCGGCGGCGCCTACATCGTGGGCCTCGACGCCGAGACCGGCAAAGAAGCCTGGCGCTTCTACTCGATCGCGCGGCCCGGCGAGCCGCACGGGGACAGCTGGAACGGCCTGCCGCTCGACAAGCGCACGGGCGGCTCGGTGTGGACCGCGGGCAGCTACGACCCGAAGCGCAACCTCGCGTTCTTCGGCCCCGCGCCGACCTACGACACGGGCCCGCTGCGCGATCCGGTCGGCAAGCGCGGCATCACGAACGAGGCGCTGTACACGAACGCGACGATCGCGCTCGACCCGGACACGGGCAAGCTCGCGTGGTACTTCCAGCACGTGCCGAACGATCAGTGGGACTTCGACTGGGCGTTCGAGCGGCAGCTCGTGACGCTGCCCGTGAACGGCCGCGACCGCGACATGCTGCTGACGTCCGGCAAGGAAGCGCTGTACGACGCGCTCGATCTCGACGGCGGCAAGTATGCGTTCTCGATCGACCTGGGCCTGCAGAACATCATCACGGGCATCGATCCGAAGACGGGGGCCAAGCAGATCGACCCGAAGCTGATCCCCTCGCGCGAGAAGGCCATCACCGTGTGCCCGCACGCCGGGGGAGCGAAGAGCTGGATTCCGGGCTCGATCGATCCGCAGAAGAAGATCCTGTACGTGCCGCTCGTGGAATCGTGCATGGACCTGACACCCGTGCCGCAGGACCAGCGCGGCAGCCTCTCGACCGGCGTGCGCTGGACGATCCGGCCGCGGCTCGACAGCGACGGCCGCTACGGCCGCCTCCAGGCCGTGGACCTCGCGACCCGCAAGACGCTCTGGACCGAACGGCAGCGCGCGCCGCAGAGCAGCGGCGTGCTCGCGACCGCGGGCGGGGTGCTGTTCGCCGGCGCGCTCGACCGCTACTTCACGGCCTACGACGCGGGCAATGGCAAGGCGCTGTGGCGCTCGCGGCTGCCGGACGTGCCGAGCGCGGCGCCGATCACGTATTCCGTGAACGGCCGGCAGTACGTCGCGATGGTCGTGGGCTACGGCTCGCCGCAGACCATGACGTTCCCGATGCTGACGCCGGAGATCGATCTGCCGATCGTGCGCAGCGCGGCGATCGCGGTGTTCGCGCTGCCCGCGCGCTGACGCGCGCAGCTACCTGCCGCCGAAGAACGCCGCGAGCGACTGCTGCTCGCAACTGGCGGCCAGCGCGAACTGCGGGTCGGCGACGTGCAGGGACGCATACGCGATCCTGCGTGCGAGCAGTGCCAGCTCGAGCTTGTACGGCAGCGCGATGATCGCGTTGCGCTCGGCCGACGAGCGCTCGCGCGCATCCGCGAGCTTCGCTTCGGCCGCGTGATTGGCCTCGACGTAACCCGTCAGCGCAATCGGCAGCTCCGGCGCGAGGCCGGCCGTGAGCGCCGCGGCCGCGTCGGCCTCCGCGCGCGGCAGCGTACGCGCGGCCTCGCGGATCTGCGCCACCGTCAGCGACGGCGGCAGGCGGTCCGCGTGCGCCGCGAAGTAGTCGTCGATCAGCGCGTCGGTGGTCGTGTACGAGAGCTGGTGATCCTCGAGCCGCGTCGAGGCGTACCAGTGCGCGTCGTACAGCGTGGGCGCGGGTGCCGCGCGCGACCGCAAACCCGTGGTCGGCCGCGCGGCCGCCGCGCCGCTCGCGCCGCGGAAGAACAGCCGCAGGTAATCGTCGGAGGATTCGAGCGCGGCCGGCGAGAGCTGGCACCCCGTGGCGCGAACGTCCGGGTGCGCCGCGAAGAAGCCGCACTGCGCGACTTTGGCGAACATGCCGCCGTTGCAGGCACCGCTGACCATGACGACCTTGCCCGCCGCGGTCTTCAGCGGCTCGAGGTCCGCGGGCAGCACGGTCATGCCATGTCCCCAGAGCGGCGAGCCCGCGGGTCCCGAGTGGCCCACCTGCACGAGCAGCGTGCGTGCGCGGTCCGCGCGCAGCACGCCGGTCAGCACGCTGTTCACGCCGGCCGCATCCGCCGCGTAGTCGGCATGAATGCCCGCGCGCTTGAACTGCGTGCGGCCGTCGACGATGTAGCTCGTGTCGTTGCCGTCGACGCCGGGCCCGTGGCCGAACAGCGTGACGAACTTCAGTGAGCCGAGCTTCTGCGCCTCGAGCGCGGCGCGGATCTCCGCGATGCGCGTGGGAATGAACAGCGAGTTCGCGAGCGGCGTGCCGGCTGAGCCCCACAGCACCACGTTGCGCGCGCCGAGCGGCGCCGGGGCTGGCGATGCGAGGTCCACGAGCTTCACGGGCACGCGCTTCGGCCGCTTGCCGAGCGCCACGTCCACGAAGTACTCGAGGTTCCAGTGACTCAGGAAGAACTCGGTGTACAGGCTCCGCTGGCTCAACGACGGATCGCCGTCGGCGGGTGCCGCGGGCGGAAACATCACGGCCTGCGGCTCGCGCAGCTCGAGGTTGTCGGCGGAGTCGGCGATGTTGCCGGCGGTGAGCACCTTGCCGGCGTCGACGACCAGCACCGTGAGCGTCACGTCCCAGTTCGGGTTGTCGGGTCCCTCGCCTTTCGGCAGCTGCGCGAGCATGTCCTGCGCGAGCACGTTCTTGCCGATCGCGAGGATCGGAATCCGCGTGCCGCCGGCGCCGTCCGCGTAGCGCAACGCGCTGCCGTAGCCGCGCTGCTGCGCGACGCGCTCGTAGATCGCGCAGCTGTTGCACTTGTCGGTGCTCGCGAGCCACACCTCGAGCGCCCCGGCCCTGCTCGCGAGCAGGCACAACAAGACCCCGGCCAGAAACGCACGCATCCGCAAGCTCCGGATCAGCCCATTCCGGCCGTAACACTAAAGCTTCGCGCTGGCGATTCGCCAGTCCGGCGCGACGGCGATACACTCCCGCGCAAGCCTCCACGCGGAATGATCGAATGAGCACCGAAGACCGAGAGTTGCGCAAGTTGCTGGCCGAGCTGCACACGCGCCTCAGCCACGCGACGACGCTGGACCCGAAAGCGCGCACGATGCTCGTGACGGTGGCCAACGACATCGAGGGAGCGCTCGAGCGCAGCGGCGAGCGCCCGCCGTCGGCGGAGAGCAAGCTCGAGGCGCTGGCGGTGAAGTTCGAGGCCGATCACCCGGCGCTGGCCGAAGCGGTGCGCGACGTGGTCGACGCGCTCGGCAAGGCCGGCATCTGACGCGCGCGGCCCGCGCGCCGCGGGCTACTGGCCGAAGTTCAGGTTCAGATCGACGTCCTGCGGGATCGAGAAGTCGTAGCCCTTCGTGAAGCCAATCCAGCGCGCGATGAACAGCACGCTGATCCAGATCGTGAGCGACAACGCGCCGGCCAGGCGCGCGGCCGACGGCGTCGGTCCCTGGTCCCACTGCAGCGCCTTGCGGGCGGCGCCGTTCTCGAAGATCCACATGTTCACGCCGGCCAGGATCAGCGCCAGCATTTTCAGGCGGAACGCCGTGTTGTGGTAGTACGTCACCGAGTTGACGAAGAACAGCAGCACGCCGGTCACGACGGAGACGCCGAAGGCGAGCCACGTCCAGCGCAGCAGATCGTGGTGAAAGCGCGAGAACGCGCGCTGCGTGTTCGGCCAACCCAGCAGCCGCAGGTCGACGATCAGGATGGTGCCGAACACGACCGCGGCCGACATCACGTGGATGGCCTCGATGATGGGCATGGCCTTCAACGAGCTGCGCAGCCACTCGCTCAAGCCCGAGTCGTGAATCGCGTTGATGATGCTGGGGGTATCCACGCCGTCTATCCTTCGAGTGCGCTCAACCGAGATGCAGATGGCCCCAGACTTCGACGTCGTAGGCGATCGCGCGGCCGAGGAAGATGATGAAGAGCCACAGCGCGATCGTGCCGAGCGCGACGGCCTTGGCGCCGCCGGAGAACGGCGCTGCGCCCACGTAGGCAAACGGCCGGAGCGTGCTTGCGAACGTCTTCGCACTGATCAGGCCGATCACGATGAGCCCCATCTTCAGCCAGAACGACGTGGACGACGCCTCACGCACCGGCTCGCCGATCGACAGGATGATGCCCGTCATCGCCATGACGACGACGCCGCCCCAGAGCCACGGCGAGAACCGCGCCCACACGGTCGCGAACGTCTCGTCCGTGTTGACCTGCCCCAGCACGCGCAACGAGATCATCAGAATCGCCGTGAAGACGACGCCGATCATCACGATGTGGATCGACTGGAGCAGCGGCGTTAGCCACAGGTGCGACTGGATCCAGATACTGAGCGACGAATCGCCCAGCGCCCGCGCGAAGTCGAGGAACACGGCTACCTACTCTCCGATCACTTCTTGTCGGCCGGGGGCACCGGCACGTCGCCACCGATCATCACGCTGCCCTGCACGGAGTCGCAGTTCTTGCCTGCAGCCGGCGGGGTCTTCTCGGGGCACTTGTACAGCGCGCCCGCGCGTGCACCGGCCGGATCGCCGTTACGCAACGGATGCAGCGACACGCTGAAGATCGTCCCCGGCGGGAACGAGTTGACCGAGATGCCGTCCTTCGCCGACTGTGCGGAACCCGCCATCTCGACGGCCCACACGATGGGCTTGCCTTCCGCATTGCGCTCGACGTTCTTGCGCTCCTCGTTCATGGGCGCGAAGAAGATCTGCAAGTGATTCGCATCCGGATTCACACGCGTGACGACACCCGTGAAGGTCTTCGTCTGCTCGGCGTCGAAAATCGAAAACGAATGATGCGCAAACGCCGGCACCGCGACGGCTGCCGTGCCCACGGCAGCAACGATGAGACCGACTTTACCCTGAGCTTTCATAACGCTACTCCTCGAGTTACTCCAGTTCGCTTCAGTCGCCGAGGCAAGACCCTCTGCACTTCACTTCCCGGCCTGTCCACGCCCTGGTCCCTTTGGCGAAGCTATATAGGGCAACCACGAGCGACGGCACATATCGGGAAGCTCGTATTGAAGCATCGTGCCCGGCGACCGCATATAACGAATTCTGCGCCGCGCCGCTGAACCCACCATGAACCGGATTCACGGCGAATACGGGCTCCGCTCGCTTCATTATGTCTGCGCCCCCAACACGTGCCTCTTTCCATTAGACACGGCCTGCGGATACTAATTTGAAACCGCCTGCCGCGCGACTGGCGCCCGTACTGCTAGAACGGGGTCCGCCAGTCAGTGGATTCAGTATTTTCGCGGGTTCGGGCTGATCCGGGCCCTGCGATCGCAGGGCCCGGTTCGACAGAACTTATCCCAAGATTGCTTGGCGAAGGTTACTTCGCCGGCCGCGGCGCGATCGTGGCCGGATCCCAGTGCTCGTCGGCCTTGCCGTCGACGAAGCGCCAGGTGTCGAACCACGTCGTGTAGTACTTCTTGCCGGGGTTGTTCGGGTCGTCGAGCTGGCGACCCGTCATGACGGTCACGTAGTCGCCTTCGGCCGTGACGGCCACGAACTCGCCCTTCAGCGAGCCGCAGTTGTCCTGCCGCTTGACCTTCATGACCTGCGTGAAGAAGTACACCACGCCCTTCAGGCCCGACGCCGCGTTCGGGTTGTGCTGGTGGTAGGCGTCCGTGAGCCACTCGCTGGCGCGATCCCACTGGCCGCACTGCAGCAGCTCGCGCTCGATGTGCAGCGCCGCCTGCTTGTTGCGGTTCAGCTTCGGGTCGCTCGACTTGAACAGCGACTCCGGGTCCTTGACGCCGAGCACGGGCTCCTGCGCGAACGCGTTGACGGTAAAGCCGATCGAGGCAAGGGCCATGAGGCCGAGCAGTTTCTTCATGAGGGGTCCCCCCTTAGGTTGTTGTTCCTGCCCCGAATGATCCGTGGTATCTGACTCGGGAGTCAACAACAGGAGCACTCAGCGCTTCGGCAGCTTGAAGGCCAGCAGCTCGCCCGGGTACTGCGCGCCGCTGATGGCCACGACCAGGTACTGCTCGCCGTTCCACTGGTACGTCATCGGCGAGCCGCTCTGCGGCGCCGGCATGTACACGGCGCCGACCTCCCGGCCCGACGCCTTGTCGTAGGCGCGCAGCATGGCGCCGAGCTCGCCCGTCGCCGTGGTCGTGTAGAGGCGCTCGCCGGAGACGACCAGCGTCTTCGTCACGAGCAGGCCCTGCGAGCCGGTCTGGCCGGTGCGCGGGATGCTCAGCCCTTTGAGGGCCGGGTTGTTCCTGATGTCGTCCGGCGTCTCGCCGTGCGCGATGCGCCAGAGTGTGGCACCGCGATCCATGTCGATCGCCGTAATGCTGCCGTACGGCGGCTTCAGCAACGGCAGCCCCTGCACGTTCAGCGCGGCGCGCGGCGGCCCTCGCGACGGGTCGGCCGGCTTCGCGGCCTCGCGCTGCGCGCCCTGGAACTCGCTGCGGCCGCCGCCGGCGGCCGAGCCCGAGCCGCCGCTCGTGCGCGCGCCCGTGACCGCGTTGCCCTCGACGTACGCCATCTCGGACTGGCCGGGGTACGGCGGCACGAGTCCCTTGCTGACGACGGTCGACGCGGACGGCACGTACAGCACGTGCGTCTCGGGATCGAACGCGCCGCCCTGCCAGTTCGTGCCGCCGTCCTGGCTCGGCGCCATCAGCGTGCCCAGCGGGCCGTTGATGTCGCTGACCACGGGCGGGGTGAACAGCGGCCCCATCTTGTGCCACTTCACGATCTCGAGCGCTTCCTTGCGCAGCGCCGGCGTGAAGTCGATCAGGTCGTTCTCGGTCACGCCCTGGCGGTCGTAGGCCGGCGGCTTCGTGGGTATTGGCTGCGTCGGCGAGTACCACTCGCCCGGCACGTCGCCCTTCGGCACGGGCTTCTCGACAATCGGCCACACGGGCTTGCCCGTCACGCGATCGAACACGTACAGGAACGCCTGCTTCGTGGGCTGCGCGACGGCCTTCACGCGCTTGCCGTCGACCGTCACGTCGATCAGGATCGGCGCGCACGGAATGTCGTTGTCCCAGATGCCGTGGTGCACGAGCTGGTAGTGCCACTTGCGCTTGCCCGTGTAGAGATCGACGGCCAGCAGCGTCTCGCCGAAGAGCCCGTCGCCGGGGCGGTTCGCGCCGAAGTAGTCGCCCGTGGGCTCCTCGACCGGCAGGTACACGGTCTCGAGCTCCTCGTCGACGGAGATCTGCGCCCACACGCCCGTGTTGCCCGTGTACTCGTTCGAGCCCTTGAGCCAGCTCTCGGTGCCGAACTCGCCGGGCTGCGGAATCGTGTGGAAGATCCACAGACGCTCGCCGGTGCGCACGTCGAAGCCGCGCACGTAGCCCTTCACGTTGCGCGCGCTCTTCGGGTTCGCGCCGGTGCGATGCGCGGCGCCGACGATCACGACGTCCTTGGCGACGACGGGCGTCGCGTGCAGGCCGATCTCCCCGTTCAGAGGATCGATGTCCTGATCGTCGTTCTGCTTCAGATCGACGACGCCGTCCTTGCCGAACGTCGGCACGCGCAGCCCCGTGCGAGCATCGAGCGCGATCAGCTGATAGCCCGGCGTGACGTACAGGATCCGCGCGTCGTTGCCGCTCTTCCAGTACGCGAGCCCGCGGCCCGAGAGCTGGCGCGGCGCCGCCTTGCCGCGCGCGCCCTCGTCCTCGCGGTGCATCCAGAGCAGCTCGCCGTTGCCGGCGTCGAGCGCGACCACGGCGCGGCGCGAGCCGGCCGTGGAGTAGACCACGCCGTCGACCATCAGCGGCGTGGACTGGAAGTTGTACTCGCGCGTGGGCCCCAGGCTGTCGGTCTTGAAGCGCCAGGCGATCTCGAGCCTGTTGAAGTTCGCGGCCGTGATCTCCGCGAGCGGCGAGTAGCGCGTGTTGCCGAGGTCGCCCCCGTAGGTCTTCCACTCGCCGTTGGGAGCGCCGTGCTGCGCGACTGCGGGCGCAACACCCAGCAGGGCGGCGACACCCATGAACAACGTGACGACGGCACAGCGCATGTCGACCCCCGCAGCGACGAACCCGGCGGCGGATTATAGCCCTCGCGAAGCCGCGGCCGGCCCGGTGGTAGTATCCCCTTACCGCTCCGTGCCAGACCTCTGGGGGAAACGAAGATGGCTCGCCGCCGCACCGTACTGATCGCCGCCGCCCTGGGACTCGCCGCCGCCGTGCTCGGCAGCTCTGCCGCACTCGCGCAGCGCGCCGAAGACAAGATCATCATTTCGGGGGCGTCCGGGAATCTCGGCGGCCTCACGGTCAAGGCGCTGCTCGCACGCGGCGTGCCGGCCAGCCGGCTGATCCTCGTGAGCCGCACGCCCGAGAAGGAAGCCGAGTACGCGAAGCTCGGCGCCAGCGTGCGGTTCGGCGACTTCACGAAGCCCGAGTCCCTGGCCGCGGCATACGCCGGCGGCACGAAGATGCTGCTGATCAGCGTCGGCGGCTCGAAGGACAACCCGGCCACGGTGCTGCTGAAGCGCGCGATCGACGCGGCCAAGGCCGCCGGTGTCACGCACATCGCGTACACCTCGTACGTGGGCATCACGCGCGGCGACGTCGAGGGGCTCGCCGCGAATCACATGCAGACCGAGAACGATCTCAAGGCCAGCGGCGTGGCGTGGACCATGCTGCGCAACTCCATCTACATGGACGGCCTGCTGCGCCAGGGCGCGCAGATGGTGGCCGACGGCAAGGCCGTGATCCCGCCGAACGAATCGCCGATCGGCTACATCACGCGCGCCGACTGCGCCGCGGCCGCGGCCGCCGTGCTCTCGACGCCGGGCCACGAGAACAAGGCCTACGACGTGACCGGGCCCGAGCTGCTCGGCGTGCGCGAAGTCGCCGCGGCCGCCTCGGCCGTGACGGGCAGGAAGATCGACGTAGTGCAGGGCGACGCCGGCACGCGGCCCGGCTTCGGCCGCCCCGCGATGGCGTTCGTCACCACCCACTTCAAGGAACTCACGGGCCACGAGCCGACGAGCGTGCGCGCATTCTTCACGGCCAACAAGGACAAGCTGCTCACTCCGCCCGCGCCGCCGCCGGCGCGTTAGCGGGGGATGCCGGCGATGCGTGCACGCGCACTCGCAACGTCGGCACTGCTCCTCGCGGCGCTGCTCGCGTCGCCAGCGTTCGCCGAGGTCCGCGTGGCCACGTCCGGCACCTTCACGGCCGCGTATCACCTGCTCAAACCCGACATCGAGCGCGCGCTCGGCGAGCCGCTCGTGACGGTCGCGACGTCCATCGGCGCCGGCGAGGATTCGATCCCGCGCCGGCTCGAGCGAGGCGAAGCCATCGACGTCGTGATCGTGGCCGACACCGTGCTCACGCAGCTGATCGACGCCGGCATCGTGCTGCCCGACAGCCGCGTGGACCTCGTGCGCTCGACGATCGGCATCGCCGTGCGCGCAGGCGCGCCGAAGCCCGACATCCGCACCGTGGCCGCGCTGCGGCAGACGCTGCTGGCCGCAAAGTCCGTCGCCTACTCCGCCAGCGTGAGCGGCACGTACGTCTCGACCGAGCTCTACGCGAAGCTCGGCATCGCGCGCGAGATGACGGCCAAGAGCCGCAGGATCGAGGGCGAGCGCGTGGGCGCCGTCGTCGCGCGCGGCGAGGCCGAGCTCGGTTTCCAGCAGCTCTCCGAGCTCAAACCCATCGCCGGCATCGAAGTCGTGGGCCCGCTGCCGGACGAGGTGCAGAAGGCCAGCGTGTTCTCCGCGGGCGTGATCGCGCGCTCGCCGAACGTGGCCGCGGCGCGCCGGCTGCTCGGGATGCTGGCCTCGCCCGAGGCCGCGCCCGCGATCGAGCTCACGGGCCTGACGCCCCTGCACGGGCACTGATGCGCGCGCCGGCCCGAATCGGACTCGCCTGCGCGCTCTTCGCCGCCGCGCTCGCCGCGCACGCGCAGCAGCACTGGCGCGAATACCCCAGCATCGAGGGCCGCTGGGCGCGCGACCCCGAGGACACGCCGCCCGATCCGGACCGGCACGCCGAGTTCGTGATCGGCCGCCTGATGTTCCCGCAGGCGCGGCGCCGCTACGTGCTCGGCGCGGGCGGCGGCGACTGGCATCGCGGCGGCACGGCATGGACCGTCGATTACCCGGACGCCGACCGCACGCTGGCGCGCATCCTCGGGCGACTCAGCACGATCGACGTGCGCCCGACCGAGCAGCCCGTGAACCTCGACGACGGCATCGACGCCTTCTACTGGCCGTTCCTGATCTCGGGGCTCGTCGGCGCGTGGGACCTGACCGACGAGCAGGCCGCGAAGCTGCGCGAGTACCTGCTGCGCGGCGGGTATCTCCTGTGCGACAGCTTCTACGGCACGGAGGAATGGGAAGGCTTCCTCTCGAGCATGAAGCGCGTGTTCCCGGACCGGCCGATCATCGAGCTGCCGGACGATCACCCGATCTTCCACGTGGTCTACGACCTGAAGGACCGGCCGCGGATCCCGACGCTGCAGCACCTGCCGCGCGGCTACCGCAACGACGGCTCGGTGCCGCACTGGCGCGCGATACTCGACGACGACAACCGCGTGATGGTCATGATCACGTACAACAACGACATCGCCGACGGCTGGCAGCACGCCGACAACCCGTACTACCCGCACGAGGCGGCGAACCTCGCGCTGCGCATGGGCGTGAACTTCGCCGTCTACGCGCTCACGCATTAGAAGTGGATGGAGCGGAAGACATGGGGAAGGTGCGTGTTGCCGCGTTCGGCGTCTCGCTGGATGGATACGGCGCAGGTCCCGATCAGAGCCTCGAGAATCCACTCGGCGTCGATTTCGGGGAAGTCATGAGCTGGTTCTTCCCGACGCGATTCTTTCGCGCGATGCAGGGCCAGCCGGGTGGCGAGACCGGCGTCGACGACTCGATGGCGCAGAAGAGCTTCGACGACGTCGCCGCCTGGATCCTCGGGCGCAACATGTTCAGCCCGCTGCGCGGCCCATGGGCCAACGAAGACTGGAAAGGCTGGTGGGGCGACGAACCTCCCTATCGCTGCAACGTGTTCGTGCTCACGCACCACGCCCGGCCGACGCTTCGAATGAAGGGCGGCACCACGTTCCACTTCGTGACGGGCGGTATTCACGAGGCGCTGGCCCGGGCCCGCGAGGCCGCGGCCGGGCGCGACGTGCGCATCGGCGGCGGCGTCGCGACCGTCCGTCAGTACCTCGAGGCTCGGCTCATCGACGAGCTGCACCTCGCCTGGCGGCCGGTGTTACTGGGCCGCGGCGAGGCACTGTTCAAAGGACTCGACTTGCGCGCACTGGGCTACGCCGTGACGCAATCGGTGCCGGGCGAGCGCGCGACGCATCTGACGCTGCAGCGCGTCAGCGGCACGTAGCCGCCGCGTGCGGCCGCCGGCTACTTCTTCTCGATCACGACCTTGCCGCCCTTCACGACGACCTTGGCCTTGAGCCAGTTCCAGTAGCCCTCGAGCGGGTTGCCGTCGAGCAGCACGATGTCGGCCAGCTTGCCGGCCTCGAGCGTGCCGAGCTGGTCCTCCATGTCGAGGTACCTGGCGGTGTTCGGGCCCATGATCTTCACCATGTCCTGCGTCGAGAACACCACGTTCATCGACTTCAGCTCGTGCTCGAGGCCCGCGACCGCGTCGTAGACCGTGTCGGTGCAGTAGCCGATCAGCGCGCCGTTGTCGAACAGCGTGCGCGCGTTCACGATCATGTAACCCGCTTCCTCGCCCAAGCGCACGCCGTCGACGATGCCCTGCGGCCACGGCTTGCCGTCGCGGAAGCGCGGCTGGTTGTCGTTCGCGAACACGCCGAACACCGGCGCGCCGAAGCCGATCGTGATCAGCGACTTCGCGCCCGCGGCCGCGAGCTTCTGCGCGTCTTCCCGGCTGACCCAGTCCTTGTTCGGGATGTGCACGAGGTACTTGATGCCGGCGTCGACGGCCGCGATCATCGCGGGCGAGCTCACGGCGTGGACCTGCACCTTCACGCCCACCTTGTTGGCTTCGTCGAGGATCGCCTTGAGCGTCTCGATCTCCTTCTCGCTCGGGCCCGGCACGGGCGTCAGCGCGATCTCGCCCGTCCACTTGATGCCCATCGCGGCCATCTTGCGGACCTCCGCGCGTGCGGACTCCGGCGTGTGCTGATTGAGCCGGATGCTGCCCGACGGAATGATTCGCGGGCCGTTGATCAAACCGCTCTCGATGTGGTCGCGCAGCGTGATGTTGCCTTCGGCCGGACCGCCGCCCGAGAGCACCGTGGTGTAGCCGGCCTCGAGCAGCCGCTGCATCTTTTCCTTCTCGTCAGGGCCCGTGTTCACGTGCTTGTGCGCATCGATGAATCCGGCCATGGCCGACATGCCGTGCGCGTCGATCGTGCGGCCGGCCTTCGACTTCGGCGCGCCGGCGCCGACGGATTCGATCTTGCCGCCGCGCACGACGATCGAGCCTTTCTCGATCACGGTGCCGTTGCCGACGACGATGCGTGCGTTCGTGATCGTGAGATCCTGCGCGGCGAGCGGCGCGGCCGCGAGCGCGAACGACAGGGCCAGTGCGGGCAGTGCGAGCAGCTTCATTGTGATGTTCCCCCGAGGAAGTGCGGCCATCATAGCCACCGCGGCCGCGCATGCACCAGTCGGCCGCAACACGACGAAACAACAGGATTCCCGCCTATAGCACCGCCGCTGCCCGGACCGCGCCCGCCTAGCGCTTGCGCCGCTTCAACGCCTCGACGTGCGCGAGGATCTCCCCGCCCACGATCAGCTCGTACGCGTCGTGCTCGGAGTAGCCTTCCTCCAGCAGGTGCTCGAGCTGCGCGTGCCGCTTGCGCGTCAGCGGGAACGAGAAGTTCAGCTCCACGTCGGCGTTGCCGTCGGCATCGCGGATCGTGAACGCGTGCGTGACGGGCTCCGCGCCGTGCACGTCGAGGCCGGCGGCCTGTCCCGGAACCTTGGGTGTCTTCGGCATCGTTCTACTCCCTCCGGCCGCGATCAACAGCAGGTGATCACGCGCAGCGTCAGCGCATTGTCAGCGCCGATCTCGAGCCGCGGCTCGAACCTGCCCTCGCGTTCGAGCATGGTCTTCATGAATTGTGCATCGGCGCGCGTGCCTTTGTGCAGGCTGAAGCGCCGCATCGCGAGCGGCACCATCCGGATCGACGCCACGCCGGCCGCGGCGTCGAGGTCGACGAAGTACATCAGCGCGAGGTCGCTGCGATAGCGCTGCTCGATGCCGCCGATGCCCTCGTAATCGTTCACGAAGTCGCCACAGCCGTAGAAAATCGGCCGGCGCCGGTAGATCTCGAAGCCTTTGGCGTGATGCGACGAGTGCCCGTGCACGACGTCGACGGCGCCGGAATCGATCAGCGCGTGCGCGAACGCGCGCTGCTCGTCCGGCACTGAGTACCCCCAGTTCGATCCCCAGTGCACGCTGACGACCACGACGTCGCGCGGCCGCCGCTGCAGCGCGATCGCGGCGGCCAGCCTCTGCGCGGTGCCGGCCGAGAGGTCTGCCAGCACGGCCACGCCGGCCCGGCCCGGCGTCGCCGCCCATTCGTACGGCACACCGCTCGTGACGGAGCCCACCGCAAACACCAGCACGCGCCCGCGCGCCCCGAGGTCGATGACGGCAGGCGCCGTCGCCTCGCGCTCGTTGGCACCCGCACCCGCCGTGCGGAGGCCGGCGGCGTGCAGCGTCGCGAGCGTCTGTGCCAGACCCGCGTAGCCCCAGTCGAGCACGTGGTTGTTCGCGAGCATGCAGCAGTCGAGCCGCGCGGCGGTCAGGCAGCCCACGTTCGCCGGGTGCATGCGGTAGTTGATGCCCTTGCCCGGCCACGGCTCGGGGCTCGTCGTGACGGCGGTCTCGAGGTTCACGATCCGCGCGTCGGGCGCCGTGCGTTCGAGCTCGGCGAGCGCATCGCCCCAGACGTAGTCGAAGCCGACGGGCTTGTCGATCCGGCCGTGGGCGCGCTCCGCGAGCTGCACGTAGTCGCGCGCGTCCCTCACGTACGACTCGTAGAGCTGCGGATCCGACGGCGTCGGCAGCACCTGGTCGATCCCGCGTCCCGTCATCACGTCGCCGGTCAGAAACAGCGTCGGCATGCGGGGACGCTAAGGCCGCCGCGCACCGCGCCCCATCCGCAGATGTACGTAGACGTATGATCGGCAGCCATGCTGACGATCGACGGCTCCATCGGCGAGGGCGGCGGACAGATCCTGCGCACGGCGCTGTCGCTCGCGGTGTGTGGCCGACGGGCGATCCGGCTCGTGAACATCCGTGCGCGGCGGCCGAAGCCCGGCCTGCGCCCGCAGCATCTGGCGGCCGTGCACGCGGCCGCGGCCATCGCCGGTGCCGACGTCGAAGGCGCGACGCCCGGCAGCACGACGCTGACGTTCGTGCCGCACGCCGTGCGCGCCGGCGACTACCGCTTCGCCATCGGCACCGCCGGCAGCGCGGCCCTCGTGCTGCAGACCGTGCTGCCGGCGCTGCTGACGGCCGGCGGCGTGTCGAACCTGACGCTAGAGGGCGGCACGCACAATCCGCTGGCGC
Organism: Gammaproteobacteria bacterium; assembly: GCA_035548835.1. Classification (GTDB taxonomy): domain Bacteria; phylum Pseudomonadota; class Gammaproteobacteria; order Steroidobacterales; family Rariloculaceae; genus FEN-1219. The sequence continues at coordinate 15,405 of DASZSB010000092.1, forward strand.
CCACGTTCGAGTGCCTGGCGCACGCCTATCTGCCGCTGCTGGCGCGCATGGGGGCGCGGGTGGCGCTCGCGCTCGAGCGCGCGGGCTTCGAGCCCGCCGGCGGCGGCCGCCTGCATGCGCGCGTCGAGCCCGCGGCGAGGCTCGCGCCACTGCGCCTCGAGACGCGCGGCGCGGTGCGCAGCCTGCGCGCCGAGATCCTGCTCGGACGGCTGCCGCAGCACATCGCGACGCGCGAAGCGCAGACGCTCGCGGCGGAGCTCGGTATGGCGGAGCGCGCGATCGCGATCCGCCCGATCGCCGACAGCGCCGGCCCCGGCAACGTCGTGACGGTATTCGTCGAAGCCGAGCACGTGACCGAGGTGTTCGTCGGCTTCGGCAGGCGCGGGGTTGCGGCCGAGCAGGTCGCCCGTGGCGTCGCCGACGAGGTCCGGCGCTACCTCGCCGCCGACGTGCCGATCGGCACGCATCTCGCCGATCAGCTGCTGCTGCCGCTCGCGCTCGCCGGCGGCGGCGGCTTCGTCACCCTGCCGCCGAGCGCTCACACGCTGACGAACGGCCGCGTGATCGAGCAGTTCCTGCCGCTCGCGGTGAAGTGCACGGCCGCGGCCCCGCAACGCTGGCGCGTCGAGGTCGCCGCCGCCGGGCGGCCTATATAATGTGGGCCCGATCTGGCCAGGGGTCCCACCATTCTGCGCTCTGCCGTGTTGCGCGCCTGCCTGCTGGCGCTGGCGCTGCCGCTCGCGATGCCCGCGGGCGCGCAGCCGCTGCTGCGCGAGTTGCGCCTGATCGCCCCCGCGGCGCCCGGTGGCGGCTGGGACCAGACCGCGCGCGTGATGCAGCAGGTGCTGCAGCGCACGGGGATCGTGACCACGCCGGTCGTCGACAACATCCCCGGTGCCGCCGGCACGATCGGCCTCGCGCGCTTCGTGGGCACCGAGCAGGGCCGCGGCGACGCACTGCTGGTCTCGGGGCTCATCATGCTCGGCGGCATCGTGATGCATCAGTCGCCGATCACGACGGCCGACGCCGTGCCGCTCGCGCGGCTCACGGGCGAGTACGAGGTCATCACGGTGCCCACGGCCTCGCCGTTTCGCACGCTCGACGACCTGATCGCCGCGTTCCGCGCTGCACCTGAAGCGATCTCGTGGGGCGGCGGCTCGGCCGGCGGCAGCGACCAGATCCTGGCCGGCCTCTTCGCCAAAGCCGTGGGCGTCGCGCCGCGGCGCGTGAACTACATTGCGTTCTCCGGCGGCGGCGAATCGCTGGCCGCGATCCTGGGCGGCCAGGTGTCGGTCGGCGTGAACGGGCTCGCGGAATTCCTGCCGCAGATGGAAGCCGGCACCGTGCGCATCCTTGCGATCAGCAGCGCGCAGCGCCTGCCCGGCATCGATATCCCCACGCTGCGCGAGCAGGGCGTGGACGTCGAGTTCGAGAACTGGCGCTCGGTGCTCGCCCCACCGGGCATCAGCGCAGCCGATCGCGAACGGCTCACGGCCGTGCTCGCGCGCATGGTGCAGACGAGCGAGTGGCGCGAGATGCTCGAGCGCTATCGCTGGCTCGACCGCTACCTCGCCGGCGACGACTTCACGCGCTTCACCGCGGCCGAGGAGCAACGCGTGCGCGGCGTCCTGCGCGAGCTCGGCGTGGGCGACGACGCGGCGCAGTCGCTGCGAGACAGCGGGCCGTATCCCCTGTTCGTGCTGGCCGGCCTCGCGCTGTTCGGCGTGCTGGCCGCGCTCGGCATCGTGCGCGAGCGGCTGCGTGCGCGCGCCACGGCGGCGCGCGGCCACTGGCGGCCGATCGCGTGGATCGCGGCCGGCGCGCTCGCCAACGTGGCGCTGGCCGAGCGCGCGGGCTTCGTGCTCGCGAGCGCTGCGCTGTTCTGGCTCGTGGCGCGCGCGTTCGACGCGCGCCACCCGTGGCGCGACGCCGCCTTCGCCGTCGGCATCGCGACCGCGGCCTACGTGCTGTTCGCGGACCTGCTCGACGTACAGCTGCCGGCCGGCGTCCTGGCGGGCCTGCTGTGAGCACGCTCGACGCGCTGCGCGAAGGGTTCGCCGGCGCGCTGTCGGCCGCGAACCTGTTCTGGGCGTTCCTGGGCACTACGCTCGGCACGGCCATCGGCGTGCTGCCGGGCATCGGCCCGGCGCTGACCGTGGCCGTGCTGCTGCCCGTGACCTTCGGCCTCGATCCGACCGCCGCGTTCATCATGTTCGGCGGCATCTACTATGGCGCGATGTATGGCGGCTCGACGACCAGCATCCTGCTGAACACGCCGGGCGAGACGAGCTCGATCGCGACCGCGCTCGACGGCTACGAGATGGCGCGCCAGGGCCGCGCGGCGGCCGCGCTCGCGACGGCGGCCGTGGGCTCGTTCGTGGCCGGCACGCTCGCCACGCTCGGCCTCACGTTCGCGGCACCGGCGCTCGCCGCCGCGGCGCTTGAGTTCGGCCCGGCGGATTACTTCGCGCTGACGGTCGTCGCGTTCGCGGCCGTCGCCTCGCTGCTCGGCACGAGCCTCGTGCGCGGGCTGTTCAGCCTGTTCCTGGGACTTGCGCTCGGCCTCGTGGGCATCGACGCGCTGACCGGCAACGCGCGCTTCGCCTTCGGCATCCCGCAGCTGCTCGATGGCATCGACGTGGTGATTCTCGTGATCGGCCTCTTCGCCGTCGGCGAGACGCTGCACCAGGCGTGGCAGCATGGGCGGGACGACGCGGCGCCGATCGAGCTCACGCGCCGCGCGGGCATGAGCCGCGAGGAGTGGCGGCGCTCGTGGCGGCCGTGGCTGCGCGGCACGCTGATCGGCTTTCCGCTCGGCATTCTGCCGATCGGCGGCACCGTGATCCCGACGTTCCTGTCGTACATCACGGAGAAGCGCCTCTCGCGCAAGCCCGAGGAATTCGGCCGCGGCGCGATCGAGGGCGTGGCCGGCCCCGAGGCCGCGAACAACGCCGCGGCCGCCGGCGTGCTCGTGCCGCTGCTGACGCTCGGCGTGCCGTCGTCCGCGACGGCCGCGATCATGCTCGCGGCGTTCCAGCAATACGGCCTGGACCCGGGGCCGCTGCTGTTCACGACGCACGCGAACCTGGTCTGGACGCTCATTGCGAGCCTCTACATCGGCAACGCAATGCTGCTGGTGCTGAACCTGCCGCTCGTCGGACTCTGGGCGCGCGTGATGCTCGTGCCGCGGCCGCTGCTGTATGGCAGCGTGCTGGTGCTGGCGTCGATCGGCGCCTACAGCCTGAACCGCTCGCTGGTGGACGTGGCGCTCATGTACGGCGTGGGCGCCGTGGGGCTCGGCATGCGCGTGCTCGGCCTGCCGCTCGTGCCCGCGGTGCTCGGCCTCGTGCTGGGGCCGATGGCCGAGCAGCAGTTCCGCCGCGCGGTGGCCATCAGCGACGGCGATCTCTCGGTGTTCGTCACGCGCCCGATCTCGGCCACGCTGCTCGCGATCGCGGGGCTCATGCTGCTCGGCCCGTGGCTGCTGCGCCGGTGGGCGCGCCGGCCGCGCGAGGCGACGGACGAATGAGCGCGTCAGACGTCTACGACGTCGCCGTGATCGGCGGCGGCAACGCCGGCCTCGCGGCCGCGCTCACGGCGCGCGAGCAGGGCGCACGCGTGCTCGTGCTCGACGCGGCGCCCCGCCACTTGCGCGGCGGCAACAGCCGCCACACGCGCAACCTGCGCTGCGCGCACGCGGCACCGACCGACGTGCTGACCGGGAGCTACTCCGAGGACGAGTTGCTGGCGGACCTAACGCGTGTGAACGACGGCGAGACCGACGCCGCGCTCGCGCGGCTGGTCGTCGAGCGCTCGGCCGAGTGCCCGGCGTGGATGCAGCGGTATGGCGCGCGCTTCCAGCGCTCGCTGCGCGGCACGCTGCAGCTGTCGCGTACGAACGCGTTCTTTCTCGGGGGTGGCACGGCGCTCATGAACGGCTACTACGCGGCCGCGGAGCGCCTGCGGATCGAGGTGCGCTACGACGCCGAGGTCACGGCGCTCGCGCTGCGGGATGGCACGTGCGAAGCGCTGAGCGTGCGCACGCGGGGCGGCACGCAGCAGATCCGCGCCCGCGCGTTCGTCGCGGCGGCCGGCGGCTTCGAGGCCAACCTCGACTGGCTGCGGGAAGCCTGGGGCGACGCGGCGCGCAACTTCATCGTGCGCGGCACGCCGCACAACACGGGCACGCTGCTGCGCGCGCTGCTCGACGCGGGCGCGGCGCCGATCGGCGACGCCGCCGAGTGCCACGCCGTGGCCGTCGACGGCCGCGCGCCGAAATTCGACGGCGGCATCGTCACGCGGCTCGACTCGGTACCGCTCGGCATCGTCGTGAACGCCGCCGCCGAGCGCTTCCACGACGAGGGCGAGGACTTCTGGCCGAAGCGCTACGCGATCTGGGGCAAGCTGATCGCGCGTGAGGCCGGCCAGATCGCGTACTCGATCGTCGACGCGAAGGTGCGCGACCGCTTCATGCCGTCGGTGTTCGCGCCGGTCGAGGCCGGCTCGATCCGCGAGCTCGCGGCGCGGCTCGCGCTGCCGGCCGACGCCCTCGAGGCCACGGTGCAGCGCTTCAACGCCGCGGTGCGCGCGGGCACGTTCGACCCGTCCGTCCTGGACGATTGCAGCACGCAGGGGCTCGCGCCCGCCAAGACGCACTGGGCGCAGACGCTCGACACCCCGCCCTACTGGGGCTACCCGCTGGCGCCCGGCATCACGTTCACGTATCTCGGCGTGCGCGTCGACGCCGACGCGCGCGTCCAGCGCGCGGGCGGCGCGCCGTTCGAGAACCTGTACGCTGCAGGCGAGATCATGGCCGGCAACGTGCTGCGGCACGGCTACATCGCCGGCATCGGCATGACGATCGGCACGGTGTTCGGGCGCATCGCGGGCAGGAGCGCAGCGCAACATGCGGATCGCTGAGCCGAAAGCCGAAGCCGCGCGCGTGCTCGCGGTGTGCAACGCGTGCCGCTACTGCGAGCAATACTGCCCCGCGTTCCAGGCGCTCGAGCAGCGCGCCACGTTCGCGAGCGCCGACGTGAACTACCTCGCGAATCTCTGCCACGGCTGCGGCGAATGCCTGTACGCGTGCCAGTACGCGCCGCCGCACGAGTTCGCGATCGACGTGCCACGCACGCTCGCGGCGGCCCGCGTCGCGTCGTACGAGCAGTACGCGTGGCCCGCGCAGCTCGCCGCCGCGTTCCGCTCGATGGGCAGCGGTGCCGCGCTGCTGCTGGCGCTCGGCATGACCGCGCTGCTCGCGGGCGGCACGCTCGCGCTGAACGCCGCGGCGCTGCGCGGGCCCGTGACCGGCGCCGACTTCTACGCCGTGGTCCCGCACGCGGTGCTCGCAGCGCTGTTCGGCGGCGTGGGCCTGCTCGTGGTGCTGGCGCTCGGCACGGGCGTCGCGCGCTGCCGCCGCGATTTCGCTGCCGCCGCGCCGCCGGCGGCGCACCGCCGCGCGGGCAGCATCGCGGCGGCGCTGCACGACGCGTTCACGCTGCGCCATCTGCACGTCGCGGGCGCGGACTGCGTGACGGCGCTCGAGGTGCGCACGCCGTGGCGCCGGTGGCTGCACCACGCGACCGCGTACGGCTTCGTGCTGTGCTTCGCCGCGACGTGCGTGGCGACGCTGTATCACGCGCTGGGCTACCCGGCGCCCTACGCTTACACCAGCGGCCCGGTCGTGCTCGGCACGCTCGGCGGCGCGGGCCTCGTGATCGGCACCACGGGCCTCCTGTGGCTGCGCCGCGTGCGCGACCCGGCGCTCACGGCCCCGGACCAGCAGCGGCTCGACGGCACGTTCACCGTGCTCCTGCTCGCGACCGCCGTCACGGGCCTGCTGCTGCTCGCGTTGCGCAGCCACGCGGCCATGCCCGCCCTGCTGCTGCTGCACCTGGGCTGCGTGCTGGCACTGTTCGTGACACTGCCGTACGGCAAGTTCGTGCACGGTCTCTACCGGCTCGCCGCGCTCGTCAAGTACCGCCGGGAGCAGGAATGACGACGTTCCTCCGAAGGCCGCGCGGCGCCCGCCGGCGCGCGATTCTGCGATCCACGTCGCCGCCGCCGGCGTTCCCCGAGTAGAGACTGCGCGCCATGGCCGAGGTACACCCGCTTCGCGGCGTCGAGCATCTGCGCACGATCTTCGTGTCGGACGTGCACCTGGGGTCGCGCGCCTGCCGCGTGCACCTGCTGCTCGACTTCCTGCGCAGCACGCAGTGCGAGACGCTGTATCTCGTCGGCGACATCGTCGATCTCGAGAGTCTGCGCCACGACTTCTTCTGGCCCGCGAGCCACACCGAGGTGCTGCGGCTGATCCTGCGCAAGAGCCAGGAAGGCACGCGAGTGGTGTACATCCCCGGCAATCACGACGACGAGTTGCGCGCGTTCGTCGGCGCGCGCTTCGGCAACGTCGAGATTGCGCGCGACGCCATCCACACGACCGCCTCGGGCCGCCGGCTGCTCGTGCTGCACGGCGACGAGTTCGACGCCGTGGTGCGCGGCCGGTCGCTCGGCGTGCTGCTCGGCGGTTTCGCGTGCCGCCGCCTGCTGCAGCTGAACCGCTTCGTGCACTGGCTGCACGATCTCGCGGGCCGGCCGTACTGGTCGCTCGCGCAACACGTGAAGGCCATGATCCCCGGCGCGCAGCGCTACATCGAGCGCTTCCGCGCGGCCACGCTCGTGGCCGCGCGCGAAGCGGCGGTCGACGGCGTGATCTGCGGCCACATTCACAAGGCCGATCACGTGACGGCCGACGGGCTCACGTACTACAACGACGGCGACTGGGTCGAGAGCTGCACGGTGCTGGTCGAGGACGCCGCCGGCGAGCTCGCGCTGCGTGCATGGCGGCCAACGGCGGCCGCGATCGCGGCCACTGCGACGCTCGCGGTCGCGCGCGAGCGGCGCGCGGCGGTCAACGCGCGCTGACGAACGTCAGCGGCGTTTCCGGCCAGCGGCCTTCTTCCTCCGCGCGGGTACGGGTTTCCCGCCGGACTTCTTGGCGGACTTCTTCGCCACCCTCCTGGCGCCCTTGCCTGCGGCCTTTTTCCTCGTCTTCTTCGCCGCCTTGCCTGCGGTTTTCTTCGCGGTCTTCTTCGCGGGCTTGCCGGCCGTCTTCTTCGCCACCTTCTTCCTGGCCGGAGCCTTCGCCGGAGCCTTCGCTGGAGCCTTCACGGCCGCTTTCGGCGCGGGCTTCGGCGGTGCCGTCGCGGCACGCGGCTTCGGTGCGGGCGGCGCCGCGGGGGCGCCGGGCGTCGAGTGCAGCGCGAAGAACGCGCCGTGAGGATCCATGAGCTGCGCGATGCGGTCGCCGCCCGGCACGTCCTGCGGTCCGTGCAGCACCGAGCCGCGGGCGGCCTTGGCCTGATCGAGCGCGCGGTCGAGGTCGGGCACGTTGACGTAGCAGACCCAGTACGCGGGACCCGGCCGGCCCATCGCGCCCTTGTCGAAGATGCCACCGAGCTGGCGGCCGTTGCGGCCGAAGATCAGGTAGGTGCCCATCGCGCCCATGTCGTGGCGCACGAGCTCGTCCCAGCCGAAGAGCTCGGCGTGGAACGGGAACACCTGCGTCGGATCGGCCGTCGTGGCGAGCTCGTGCCACGAGAACTCGCCGGTGTCGGGCATGGTTTCCGGCGACGCCGGCCGCGGGTCGCTGTGCACGGCGAACGTCGCGCCCTGCGGATCCGTGAGCACGGCGTGCCGGCCGGCGTTCGGCACCTCGGTCGGCGGGGTCACCACCTTCGCCCCGAGACGCGCAGCCGCGGCGACGGCGGTGTCGACGTCGATGACGCCGATGTACGCGAGCCACTGCGGCACCGCGTTGCGCCGCTCGACGGCAGCCCCCAGAGGCCCGCGCGGCGCCACGAACATGGAGTACGACGGGTCGTGCTCCCACGCCTGCTTCTTCCATCCGACCGTGTTGCCGTAGAACTCGTGCGCACCGGCGCCGTTCGGCGTGATGAGCTCGTGCCAGACGAAGCGGCCCCGTGCCGTCAGATCCACCATGTGTCTCTCCCCGTTGGTCGTGCTGTGTGGGTCAGTGGGTCAATGCGTCACTGCGTCACCGATCGCCGTCGCCACGACCGCGATCTCCGCGACGGGCGCGACGTGCGCCTCCATGACGTGGCCGCCCTTCGTGCTGCCATCGGCGAACGCGACGACCGCGTGCAGGTGCACGTAGGGCTTGCCATCGCGAAGCTGAATGTCCCCGACGAGCGACACGAGCTCGCACTTGTCCGTGATCGGCACCTTCCTGAACGCGTTCAGCTTCGGATCGCCGAACGCGAGCAGGGCTCCGGACAATCCGCCGAGCCCCGTGATGTAGCCGCTCGTGATGTGATGCCTGATCGCAAGATCCGTCAGGCCGGACACGATCTCGTCGCCCGTGCCGAAGTTCGCCTGGAACACGTGCGCCTCGGCCTTTGCCTCGTGGACCTGCATCTTCGGCGCGAGACCCGGCTGCACGGGCGGCGCACGCATGTAGCCCTCCGGCAGCGCCGGCGGTTGCGCGTGCGCCGCGAGTGCGCCGCACGCGGCGAGCGCCGCGACCACGAGACTCGAACCCACCCGCCTGCGGCCCATCGCGTCCCCCCGAGAGACCCGCACTGCGGACTATCCTAAGCCCGCAGCGCGGCAGACCCCAACAGGCCCCGCGTTCCCGCCGTCAGCCCCGGGGCCGCGCGCCGCCGCCCGGCCGGCCGCGCCAGCGCCGCCGGATAGCCGCCGGCGGCAATCCGCTCGGCGAGATCGCCACCCAACCGCTCGGTGCGGCGGGTCCCGAACCGGCCCCCGAACAGCGCGTCGAGAAATCCGGCCGGGCGGCGCGCCAGCTCGCATTGCGTCAGCGGATGCAGCCGGATGATCTGCATGCGGCCTGCAAGCGAGTCGGAAAGCCGGGGCACCAGCAGCACGTTGGCCGAACCCGTCATGATGAAGCGGCCGGGCTGGCGCCTGCGGTCGATGGCCGATTTCAGGGCGGCGAAGAGGCTGGGCACCCGCTGCACCTCGTCCAGGATCGCCCGGTCCGGCAGGTCGGTCACGAAGCCGGCGGGATCGGCCAGGGCCGCGTCGCGCGCGACGTCGTCATCGAAGCTGACATAGGCATAGCCCCGCGGCTCGCCGACCTTGCGGGCGAGCGTGGTCTTGCCGCATTGGCGGGGCCCGTGGATCAGGACGACGGGCGAATCCGCCAGCGCCTCGACCAGGCGCGGCTCGGCATGGCGCGGATAGAGGGCCGTCTCGGGCATGGCTGATTGTAGGTTTCAACAGCGGCTGATTGCAAGTTTCAACTGCGGCTGATTGAAAGTTTTAGGCTCGGCCGATTGAAAGGTTGGTGGCCTCGGTCGGGGCGCCACGGCAATGAAACCCATTGATTCAGGACAATTTTCGCCGATGCCGGCGCGCCGGCTCAGAGAGCGGCTCCCGCGAACCGTGCCGCGTCCTTGACCCGCAACTCGCCCGAGACAAGCTTGGGCAACAGCGCGTCGCGGAGGGTGGCAAGGGTGCGAGATTCCCGGCGACCATCCAACACACGGCTCAGTTGCACCGACGCGATCCTGTCGAACATGTCAGCGACTGCTTTCGGAGGAAGGACCACAGGCAATCCCAAGATTCCCTCAGTCTTCGCGCGCTGGTGGCTTTTCGACGTGCCCGTTACAAGAGACTCGATCTGCTGCCGGAACAAAGGCGAGCACGCAAGGCAATAGATGTATGCCTGGCCGTAAGGAGCGAGAGGACTAAGCACGAGAAACTCTGTAGAGCAAATTGCTCCATCTGTCGGCTCAATACTCGCCAACCAAACACGCTCGATTTCTGGATTGAGCTTTGACAGCAAGATGGTCCCAGGCAGAACGCGCAACTTCAAACTTCTGATACTTTCGCCGAGCTCTGCTTTCGGCCAGCGGTCCTCGTCGAATGCCGGAATACTGAAGTGTTGGAACAATGTATCCGGGGACGAGAGCGGATTTACCGGTTCGCGATGATCCTCAGCC
>DASZSB010000093.1:0-30844 GCA_035548835.1 Gammaproteobacteria bacterium
CGACTGGTCGTCGACATCGATATGCCGCCGGCGCTCGGCTCATTGGGGTTTCCGCCGCTGCTGCTGATCTCGCTGGTCGAGACCGCCGTCCGTCACGGGGTGGAGCCGAAGACCGGCAGCGCACGCATCGAGCTCGCGGCACGGCGAGACGAGCGCCGCGGCGTGCCTCGGCTAGAGGTTTCGGTGCAGGACGACGGCGTGGGTCTTGCGGAGGGTTTGGTGGAAGGTACGGGTCTCGCGAACGTGAGCGGCCAGCTCGAAGCCCTGTACGGCGCCGCGGCCCGGCTCTCGATCGAATCGCGCGCGACCGGCGGCGTACGTGCCGCGATCTCCATTCCGATAGGGTTGCTCGCAGCATGAAGCGCGTCACCGCCATCGTTGCCGAGGACGAGGCACCGCAACGCGACGCGCTCGTGCGCGCGCTCGGCGAGGTCTGGCCCGAGCTCGCGATCGTTGCCGAGTGCGAGGACGGGCTCGCGGCCCTCGAGATGTTCGAGGTCGAACGCCCGGCCGTGGCCTTTCTCGATATCAGGATGCCGGGACTGAGCGGCCTCGATCTGGCCCGTCGCGTGGGAGCGCGGACGCACCTGGTCTTCATCACCGCGTACTCCGAGCACGCAGTCCGTGCCTTCGAGGAGGGCGCGATCGACTACCTGCTGAAACCCGTGTCGCGCGAGCGCCTCGTCGCGACGGTGCAGCGCCTGCGCGAACGTGTCGAAGCAGGTCGCAACGGCGACGTGGGGAACATACTCGCCGCGCTGCAGAAACAGCCGCTGAAACCGGCGCCGGTGCACTGGGTGTCGGCCAGTGTCGGCAACGCGATCAAAATGTTGCCGATCGACGAGATCCTGTTCTTCCAGTCGAGTGACAAATACACGCGGGTCGTGACTGCGGAAGACGAGGCGGTCATACGCACGCCACTGAAGGAGTTGCTCGGCATGCTGGACCCCGAGCAGTTCTGGCAGATCCATCGCGGAGTCATCGTGCGCGCGGCGGCGATTCGTTCCGTCGTGAAGACACCCGACGACAAATTCGAGCTGACCGTGGCGGGCTCGGCAGAGCGCCTGCCCGTGAGCCCGGCGTTCAAGCGCTTCAAAGGCATGTAGCAAGGAGACCTCTGATGATTCGTTCGATCGTGGCGAGTGCGGTTGCGGCCGTCGCGGCTGCCGGGGTGTGCGTGGCGGCCGAGCCCGCGCTGCAATTCGACGCCAAAGGCGAGCTCAAACGTCCGGGCGACTACCGCGAGTGGGTGTTCCTGACGGCCGGCCTCGGCATGACGTACGGTCCGAACGCGCCGCGGGCCGGCCAGCCCGCACCGTTCAGCAACGTGTTCGTGAACCCGGACAGCTACCGCGAGTTCATGAAGACCGGCAAGTGGCCGAACGGCACGATGTTCGTGCTCGAGATCCGTCAGGCGCTCGAGAACGTCTCGATCAACAACGGCGGGCGCACGCAGGGTGACGTCGTCGCGCTCGAGGCCTCGGTCAAGGATTCGACGCGGTACCCGGACGGCGGCTGGGCCTACTTCGGCTTCGACGACCGGCAGGGGCCGAAGCCCACCGCGGCGCCGTTCCCGCGGACTGCGACGTGCTACGGCTGTCACAGCGCGAATGGCGCCGTCGAATGGACGTTCACGCAGTTCTACCCGCAGCAGTTCGAAGTGGCCCGGCGTCTCGGAACCGTCCGCGCCGACTACGACCCCGGCCGCAGGCTCGAGCGCTAGACGCCTGCACGGGTTTCCTTCGCGGTGAGCCCCGTGCCACACTGGTCCATACGCGAACAGCGGGCTCCGGCGCTCGCCGTGGGCGCGGGAGGGTGCCGTGATCAGGAACAAAGCGCGGGTCATCGACCAGCTGAACAGGATCCTCGAGTGCGAGCTCGCGGGCGTGGTGCGCTATACGCACTACTCGATGATGATCTTCGGCTACAACCGCATCCCGATCGTGTCGTGGTTTCGCGCGGAGGCCACCGAGTCGTTGACGCACGCACAGCAGGCCGGCGAAATGATCACGCGGCTGGGCGGCCATCCGTCGCTTGCGATCGGGCCGCTGCTCGAGACGCACCAGCACGACATCGGGCAGATTCTGCGTGAGACGCTGCAGGCCGAGCACACGGCGCTCGGGCTCTACACGGGTTTGCTGAAGCTCGTCGCCGGCAAGAACGTGGCGCTCGAGGAGTACGCGCGCGGGCTGATCGAGCAGGAAGAGGCCCACATCGACGAAATCGACAAGATGCTGCGCAAGCCTGGCGACGTGCACATGAGTAAAGAAGCTCAGGATCTGGATTAATGGGGGGCGAAGAAGATGAACGAGCACGATGACGACAAAGTCGGCCGCCGATCACTGATGGCGGGCGTGGGGATCGCGGTGGCCGCGGGTCTGGTCGCCGGCGCAACGACTGCGCAGGCTCAGACGGGCAGGCGCCGCGGCGCAGCGCGCTTCGAGCCCGCGCGTCACAAGCTCGACGCGTGGTTCGACGAGCTGCCGGGGCATCATCGCGTGTTCATCGACTCGGCAACGGCCGAGGGCGGCGCGTTCACGCTGGGCTACGCGTTCAACCTGCGCAACGCGAGCGCGACGGCGTATGCGAACGAGCCTTCCGACCTGGCGATCGTGATCTGCTTCCGGCACGCCTCCACGCCTTTCGGCTACGGCGACGCGCTCTGGGCCAAGTACGGGCAGTACTTCAACGAGATGATGAAGTACCCCGATCCGGCGACGGGGGCCGCGCCGAAGATCAATCTCATGAACTCGACGGCGCACAAGAACCTGGGCAATCGCGGCGAGACGATCGACGCGCAGATCGCCAAGGGCACGCGGTTCGCGATCTGCAACACCGCGACGCAGGGCATCGCGGGCATGATCGCCGGGCGTACGGGCGGCAAAGCCAACGAGATCCACGACGAGCTCGTGGCGGGCGCCATCAAGAACAGCCACTTCGTCCCGGCGGGCGTCCTGGGGCTCACCCGCGCGCAGGAGTACGGCTACAGCGTGCTGATCGCGGGGTGAGGCGCGCGCCGCGCGGCCTGCTCCGGCGTCACTGGGCGCCAGGCTGCGACGCTTTGCGCGCCGCGTACCAGGCACGAATCTCCTTGAACGGCCCGTAGACGTGACGTTCCTGCGGGAACGGATCGACGTACGGCGGATACGGATTGTCGACCGGCTTCGCGGCGAGATCCGGATAGTCGCGCTCGAGGCCCTGCATCGCGGGGCGCGGCTGCGAGTTGATGAATGCCGCCACGTCGAACGCCTGGTCGTCGGTCAGGTCGGCCTGGCCGAGCGGCATGCGCGCCTTGATGAACGTGGCCGCCGTCAGCACGCGATGCATGCCGGCGCCGTCGTTGAAGCTGTCCGCGCCCCACAGCGGCGGGAACGTGTAGCCATCGCTCGGTTTGCCCGTCGTGAGCAGCCCCAAGCCTCCGGCGCCATGGCACACGGTGCAGCGCGCCGCGTACACCGCGCGTCCGGCTTCGGGGTCGGCTGCGCGGTCCGGCTCCTTGAACGGCGCCTGCTCGGGCGGCTGCGGGCTGCCTGTCGGTGGCTGCTCGCCCAGATGCTGGATGTACTTCTCCATCGCGATCATCTCGGCGCCGTCGCGCGGCAGCGCACGGCCGTTCATGCTGCGCAGCATGCAGCCGTTGATCCGGTCGCGCAGGTCGCGCACGCCGCCGTCGCGCGGCGAGGGTCGCGGGTAGCGGCTCGCGGTTTGCCGCAACGACAGCGTGCCGGGCACAGCGCCGCCGTCGAAATGGCACGACGAGCAGTTCAGGCGCGAGCCGGCGTAGCGCAGCGCGGGATCGGCCTGGTCCGGGCCGATCAGCTTGGCCGTCTCGCGCAGCAGCCGCCCGCCGTACTCGACGGTGGCGTCCACGTCTGCGGCTGCAGCCGTCGTCGCCGTGCGGGCGACGAGGAACACGGTGCCGCCGAGCATTGCGGCTGCGATCACGCCGGCCACCAGGCCGCGCGACATGGGCGATCCCCTCATGACTCTCTGCACCTCACCGCCTGGGCGTGGTCCGCTATTGAGCCGCATCGCGGGACCGCTGACAATCCGTGCCAGGACATCCATGTGAGGAGTGGCCCGTGACGAGGTTGCGACAGGTGTTGGTTTCGGGTGCGGCGGTGGCTCTCGTGGCGTTCCTCGGGGCCGGCGCGACGTTCGCGCAGACCGTGGAGCTGCCGAATCGCCACGATGCGGTCAAGGGCATCACGACGGCCGGCCAGCCGAGTGCGGAAGCGCTGGCTGCCGCCGCCAAGGCCGGCTACAAAACGGTCATCGACCTGCGTCCGCAGGGCGAGGATCACGGCTTCGACGAGAAGAAGACCGTGGAATCGCTCGGCATGAGCTACGTGAGCCTGCCGGTCGCGGGCGCCGCGGGCGTCACGTACGCCAATGCTTCGACGCTCGACAAGCTGCTGCGCGATCTGCCGAAGCCGGTGCTGGTGCACTGTTCGACCAGCAACCGCGTGGGCGCACTGCTTGCGCTGCGGGCCAAGCAGGGCGGCGCCGACGACAAGGCGGCGCTCGAGGTCGGTGTCGCGAGCGGTCTCGCCGGGCTCAAGTCCGCGGTCGAACAGAAGCTCGCGACGGGGCACGACTAGCCGCTCGGCTCAGCGGCCGCATTCCGGCTCACCCGTGCAGCGCCGCTTCAAGCAGGTGGACGTGTTCACGGCCGAGGGCCTGCGCGGCAACCCGCTCGCCGTGGTGCTCGACAGTGCCGGCCTCGACACGGCCGCCATGCAGCGCTTCACCGACTGGACGAACCTCTCGGAAGCCACGTTCCTCGCCGCGCCGCAGAATCCCGCCGCCGATTACGCGGTACGCATCTTCTGTCCGGGACGCGAGCTGCCGTTCGCGGGTCATCCGACGCTCGGCTCGTGCCACGCATGGCTCGAGGCCGGCGGCCGGCCGCGCGGCGAGCACGTGGTGCAGGAGTGCGGCGTCGGGCTCGTGCGGATCCGGCGCGATGGCGGGCGGCTCGCCTTCGCGGCGCCGCCGCTGCACAGATCCGGACCTCTCGACGAGGCCGATGTCGCGCTGATCGCCCGCGGGCTCGGGGTACCTCGAGCCGACATCGTGGCGCACGCGTGGTGCGACAACGGCCCGAACTGGCGCGGCGTGTTGCTGAAGTCGGCCGAGCAGGTACTCGCGCTCGCGCCGGACGCGCAGGTGCTGGCCGGGCTCGACGTGGGCGTCGTCGGGCCGCGCGGCAAGGTGGGCGTCGTGGCCGCGCAGGGCTCGGGCCACGACACGCAGTTCGAGGTGCGCGCGTTCTTCCCCGGCGCCCGCGGCATCACGGAGGATCCAGTCACGGGCAGCCTGAACGCGGCGCTCGCGCAGTGGCTGATCGGCGCCGGGCTCGCGCCGCCACGCTACGTCGCGGCGCAGGGCACGGCGCTCGGCCGCGCGGGGCGCGTGTTCGTGGAGCAGGCCGGCGAGGACATCTGGATCGGCGGCGGCAGCGTCACCGTCGTCGACGGCACGGTGCGGATCTAGCCCGCGCGCGGGCCGCGGGGCTTGCGCGCCTTGATCGCGCCCGCGGCGGCAGCGCGCAGGATGCGGCGGAACCTCGGGCATTCCATGTGGCTCGGCGCCGAGCAGGCCACGGCGTGCCGCAACCCGTCCCGCATCGCGGTCAGCTCGCGGATCCTGCGGTCGAGCTCGTCCGCCTTCGCGGCGAGCGCGTCGCGGTCGATGCGAAGGCGGCGATCGCGCGTGAACATGCGCGCAAGCTCCTCGAGCGAGAAACCCGCCGCGCGGCCGAGCGCGATCAACGCCAGGCGCTCCAAGACGTCGGCATCGAACAACCGGCGCAGCCCGCGCCTGCCGACCGAGGCGATCAGCCCTTGCTCCTCGTAGTAGCGCAGCGTGGATGCCGGCACACCGGAGCGCTGCGCGACCTCCGCGATGTCGAGATCCCTCATGCCTCTTGACCTCAAGTTGACTTGAAGTGGCACAGTGCGCCCCACACGGTTCGAAAGCAACAGCGAGGAGACGAACATGAGCGCACGACGCACCAGTGAGACGGACAGGGCCATGCAGTGGGGCAGCCGCCGCGGCGAGGCCTGGGTCGAGGCCCAGGCGCTGGTCGACCGGTTGTTCCGGCCGTTCGAGCAGCGGCTGGCCGATGACGTTGCCGCCATTGGGGCGCGGCGCGTGCTCGACGTCGGCTGCGGCACGGGCAGCACGACGATCGCCGTCGCGCGCGCGATGCCCCCGGGCGGCCGCAGCGTCGGCGTGGACATCTCCGCGCCGATGATCGAGGCTGCGCGCGCCCGCGCCGAGCGCGAGCGCGTTCCAGCCACCTTCGTGCGCGCCGATGCGCAAACCCACGCGTTCGAGCCCGCCGGCTTCGACGCGATCGTCTCGCGCTTCGGCGTGATGTTCTTCGACGACTCGGTGCAGGCGTTCGCGAATCTGCGCCGCGCCGCGAGCGCAGGCGCGGCGGCGCGCATGATCGTCTGGCGCAGCGCAGCGGACAATCCGTTCATGACGGTGGCCGAGCGCGCCGCGGCGCCGCTGCTGCCGAACCTGCCCGCGCGCAAGCCCGGCGAGCCGGGGCAATTCGCGTTCGGCGATCCGGAGCGCGTGCGCGGCATTCTGGCGCGGAGCGGCTGGTCGCAGATCGACATCCGGCCGCTCGACGTCGAGTGCACGATGCCGGAGACGGACCTGGCGCCGTACTTCACGCGACTCGGGCCGGTCGGCACGGCGCTGCCGGAGGTGGACGCGGCCACGCGTGCCCGCGTGATCGAGACGGTACGTGCGGCCTTCGAGCCCTACGTGCGCGGAACGGAAGTGCGCTTCGACGCCGCCTGCTGGATGGTGGCGGCGCGGGCTCAGTGACGCTTGCGGTAGGCGGCGGGCGAGACGCCGACGAGGCGCCGGAACCAGTTCGTGAGGTGGCTCTGCGACGAGAACCCCGTGACCAGCGAGATCTCGGCGATCGGCAGCGCGGTGCTCGTCAGCAGCTCGCGCGCCTGCTCGATGCGGCGTGCCACGACGTACTGGTGCGGGGACTGGCCCGTGGCCGAGCGGAACGCGCGCACGAGGTACAGCGGGCTCAAGTTGACCTCCGCGGCCAGCGCCTCGAGGCGGAGGTCCTCGCCGAGATGCTCGTCGATGTAGTCGAGCAGCCGCCGAATCCGCGCGCGCGAGAGCCCGTCGAGCGGCTCCTGCGCGCGTGCCTGCTTCGCGCGCGAGGAATGCGCGCGGGCGAGGTGCACGCCGATGAGCTGCGCGATCGACTCGATGTAGAGCCGGTCGGCCGCGCTGCCGTCGCGCAGGGCGTTCAGCACGGCGAGCGCGAGCTGCTCGAGCAGCGGATCGACGACCGCGAAACGCGGATTCAGCGGGGCGACGTCGCCGAACATCTCCTCGGCGGCGCGTTCGTACACGGATGCGCGGACGTACAGCTGCAGGATCTCGGGGTTGCCCGAGTGCTGCCAATGCGCGTTCGCGTCACCGGGCGTGATGCAGAAGCGCCCGGGACCGATCAGCGTGCGCTCCGCGCGTTCGCCGTCGAGACGGCGCGTGACTTCCGTGGGGTGCGCAAGGTGGTAGATCAGCGAAGGATGTCCGATCGCGGGCTCGCTGATACTGAGCGGCGCCTCGCGGAACTTTGCGGCGAACAGCGACTGCCAGCCAGCGCCGGTGCTCTCCGAGAGGATCTCGTTGCCCGCGCGCAGCACGCGGCCGTGCGTTTCTTCGACGCGGAATGCGCGAGCGTCGTCCATGCGAAGTCCCCCTGTGCTCGGGCTAGCTTAGCGCTTCGACCGGGCGCCAGCGATAGCCGGGCAGACCCGCGCCGGCCGCGCTGCGAACCGTTCCCAATCGAGGTAAGGAATCTGCCAAACGGCGGCGGTTTCCTGTAAGCCGCGCCGAAGGACGGCGGCGTAGCCTCCTGCGACAACCCGCAAGGAGAAACCCATGTCCACGCCCGCCGGCAACGCAGAAACCGCGAAGCGCACGCAACCGTTCACGTCCGCGGAGTACCTCGACAGTCTGCGCGACGGCCGCGAGATCTGGATCTACGGCGAGCGTGTCAAGGATGTCACCACGCATCCCGCGTTCCGGAACACCGTGCGCATGCTGGCGCGCCTGTACGATGCGCTGCACGACGAGCGCAAGAGCACGATCTGCACGCCGACGGACACGGGCAACGGCGGTTACACGCACCGGTTCTTCAAGGCTCCGAACACCTCCCAGGATCTGCTCGGCTCGCGCGACGCGATCGCCGAATGGGCGCGCGTGACGTACGGCTGGATGGGCCGTTCGCCCGACTACAAGGCCGCGTTCCTGGCCACCCTCGGCGCGAACCCGGATTTCTATGAGCCGTTCAAGGACAACGCGCTCAACTGGTACAAGAAGGTCAACGAGGAAGTCACGTTCGTGAACCACGCGATCGTGAATCCGCCCGTGGACCGCAACAAGCAGCTCGAGGAAGTCCGCGACGTGTACATGCACGTCGAGAAGGAGACGGACGCCGGGCTCATCATCAGCGGCGCCAAAGTCGTGGCCACGACGTCCACGCTCACGCACTACAACTTCATCGCCAACAACGGCCTGCTGCCGATCAAGACGAAGGACTTCGCGTTCGTGTGCATCGTGCCGAACGACTCGCCGGGGCTGAAGCTCTACTGCCGCCCGTCGTACGAGTACACGGCCGCGGCCATGGGCAGCCCGTTCGACTATCCGCTGTCGAGCCGGCTCGACGAGAACGACTCGATCATCGTGTTCGACAAGGTGTTCGTGCCGTACGAGAACGTGTTCGCGTATGGCGACATCGACAAGGTCAACAACTTCTTCCCGCGCTCGGGGTTCCTGCCGCGCTTCATGTTCCACGGTTGCACGCGGCTCGCCGTGAAGCTCGACTTCATAGGCGGCCTGCTGCTGAAGGCCGTCGACGCCACGGGTGCCAAGGACTTCCGCGGCGTGCAGGCGCAGGTCGGCGAAGTGCTCGCGTTCCGGAATCTCTTCTGGGCGCTGACAGACGCCATGGCACGCACGCCGACGCCGTGGACGCCGGGTCACGTGTCGCCGAACCTGGAATACGGCCTCGCGTACCGCGTGATGTCGAACATCGCGTACACGAAGCTGCGCGAGATCATCGAGAACGTGCTCGCGAGCGCGCTGATCTACCTGCCCTCGCACGCGAACGACTTCAAGGTACCGGAAGTCCGCAAGTACCTGGATCCCTACGTCCGCGGCTCGAACGGCTACGGCGCCGAGGACCGCGTGAAGCTCATGAAGCTCATGTGGGACGCCGTCGGCACGGAGTTCGGCAGTCGGCACGGCCTCTACGAGCGCAACTACTTCGGCAACCACGAGAACATCCGTACGGAGGTGGTCATGGTGGCCGAGATGCTGGGCCAGGCGAAGAAGATGCGCGGGTTTGCGGAGCAGTGCATGGCGGAATACGGTCTCGACGGCTGGACCGTGCCGGACCTGATCGATCCCGACGACGTCAGCGTCGTGATGAAAAAGGCGGTGGGCTGAGGCCGCCGTCTACCCAGAAGGCTCGATCGCGTTCATGATGTGCGCGGTAACGGTCTGCGTCACAACGCCCCGGAGTCACGCGCCATGAGAACCAGAACCGCGCTCCTCGCGGCCTTCCTCACGATCACGCTCGGTTGCAGCCGGCCACCGGCCGCACCGCCGGCCGCCGCCGCCCCGGCCAAGCCGGTCGGCATGCCGTGGACCGCCCAGGGCGAGGATTGGGCCGCGAAGAAGGCCTCGCTGCAGGCGCTCGGCGAGCAGTTTGCGACGTCCGATGCGTTGTACGAGAAGCTCAAGGCCGACGCGCACGGCGGCAAGCCGATCACCTGGGCGCAGCTCGGCGAGGGGGCCTTCGACTGGTCCGGCGTCTATACGCGCAGCAAGGGCGGCCTGCAGTTCGACCCCGATCTCGGGCCGACCGCGGGGCCGGCGTCCGCGCAGCTGACGCCCGAAGGGCAGAAGGCGGTGGACGAGAAGCTGGCGCACATCAAGGCCACGGGTGGGGAGTACGACCCGATCAGCGACTGCCGGCCGCCCGGCACGCCGCGCTGGTTCACGGAGCCGTTCCTGCACGAGTTCATGATCTCGCCGCAGCAGACGCTGCTGATCAACGAGATGGTCAACGACATCCGCCGCGTCTACACGGACGGCCGCGAGCACACCTCCGAGGACGACGCGTACGCTTCCTGGAACGGCGACACGGTCGGCTTCTGGGACGGCGACATCCTGGTCACGCACACGAAGTACCTGATGTCGGGCCAGTATCAACGCGGCGTGCAGCCGAATTACTCCGATCAGGTCACCACCGTCGAGCGCTGGCACAAGGTGGATCCAAAGACGCTGCAGGTCGACGTGTGGGTGTTCGACCCCGTGAACCTCGCGAAGCCGTGGTACACGCGCCAGAGCTATACGAAGCTCACGAACGACGACTATCTGCTGCGTCTGCGCTACTGGGACTGCCGCGAGAACCAGAACAACGCGATCATCGTGACGGAGAACGGCACGAGCCAGTTCCGGGATTTCACCTTCGTCGGCGACGATGCGGCCGTCAGCAGCGATGCCGACGTGAAAAAAGAAGCTGCGAAGAAGGCGGGACGCTAGCCGTACGGGCCCCGGACCTCGGCCCGGGCCACAAACCGGCCTGACGTCGTCCATCCTGCGGGCGGGTGCCGCGGAGCGACGTGCGCCGCGCCGCTGGATGGGGGGATGAGCATGAGCCGTTGGGGCCGACGCGATTTCCTGACTGCGCTCGGGGCCGTGGGGGCCAGCCTGTGGCTGCCGCCGTCGGCCGATGCGCTCGGTCTCGGCGACGACAAGATCAAACGCATCCGCTACTTCCGCAGCCCCGGCGACACGACGGGCAATCGCGGTCAGCCGATGGTCAACCAGTCCTCGAACGTCGTCGTGATCGAGACGGAGAGGGGCCTGACCGGCATCGGCGAGGGCGGCGAGCCCACGTCGATGGACGAGTGCGCAAGCATGCTGATCGGCCTCGATCCGTTCCGCATCGACCAGCACTGGCAGCGCATGCTGCGCGGGTATTTCTATCCGGCCGGCCGCGAGAAGATCCATTCGCTCGGTGCGCTCGACGTGGCGCTGTGGGACTTGAAGGCCAAGGCGCTCGACGTGCCGCTGTGGCAATTGCTCGGTGGCAAGTCGCGCGAGCACGTCGAGCTGTACTCGACGGCGTTCCCGAGGGGGCCCAACGGCACGCTCGCGGACGCTGTCCACGGTTGCATGGATGCCGGCTTCCGTTGCTACCGCCACGCCACGGACAATCCGCGCGAGCGGCTCGTCGACCGGTTCAAGCTCGTGCGGCAGATGCACGAGGACTGCATCGCGATCCACGAGATCACGGGCGACGGCGGCTGGGCCATCGACTTCCACACGGAGCTCGATCCGCCGGACGCCATCAATCTGGCCACGCTGCTCGAGCCGCTGCATCCGTATTTCTGCGAGGACCTGATCCGCAGCGAGGGCGTGGATTCGTACGTCACGATGCGCGAGCGCACGCGCGTGCCGATCGCCGTCGGCGAGCAGTTCGGCTACAAGTGGGACATCAACACGCTGATCGAGCGGCAGCTGATCGACTACACGCGCTGCACGTTGCCGAACGTCGGCGGCATCAGCTAGTTCATGAAGATCGTGGCACTCGCCGAGACGCACTACGTGGGCATGATCCCGCACTTCACCGGGCCCATCTCCGAGGCCGCGCTCGTGCACTGTCTCTCGGCCACGTCGGTGCCGGTGCTGATGGAGATGCTGGGCGACGGCACGCGCACGTGGCCGTACCTGCCGAAGGTCTACGACTTCAAGGACGGCAAGCTGTGGCCGAACGACCGTCCGGGACTCGGCGTCACGCTCGATCAGTCGAAGCTCACGCCGATTGGTGAGTACGCCACGTACCGCGCGGGTATGCTTCTGAACCGCCGCCCCGACGGCTCGTTTACGAATTGGTGATTGGACGTGGAACACATGCGTAGCTCCAGGAATGCGACTCTTGCCCTGACCGTGGCGTCGGCAGCGGTGGCGTGGGTGGCGCCCGCCGCCGCGCAGGTGGCCGCCGGCCCCGGCGTGAGCCCCCGCGCCGTGTGGTCCGAGCCGCCGGAGCAGTTCACGACGCGCGTCGTCGCGAGCGGCTTCGAGGATCCCTACGAGGTGGCGTGGGGCCCCGACGGCTGGCTCTGGATCACGGAGCGCATCGGCAAGCGCGTCGTGCGCGTGAACCCGGCCGACGGCACGCGCAAGGTGGCCGTCACGATCGACGAGGTGTACCAGAAGCTGGCCCAGGAAGGGCTGCTCGGGCTCGCGCTCGATCCGCAGCTGCTGCACGGCCGCAACTACGTGTACGTGATGTACACGTACGACGCGGATCCCGGCCCCGGCGAGGAGCGGCGCGCGAAGATCCGCCGCTACACGTACGACCCGTCCACGGAGCAGCTCAAGGAGCCGTTCGACGTGCTGACGGGCCTGCCGCACGGTCCCGATCACGGCGCGAGCCGGCTCGTGTACGGACCCGACGGCAAGCTGTACGCGAGCCGCGGCGATCACGGCTCGAACTTCCTCGCGTACTACTGCGTGCCCAACCGTGCGCAGGAGCTCCCGACGGCCGCGCAGGTGCAGGCGCGCGACTGGCAGGCCTACCAGGGCAAGATCCTGCGCGTGAACCTCGACGGCTCGATTCCGGCGGACAACCCCGTGCTCAATGGGGTGCGCAGCCACGTGTTCTCTTACGGCAACCGCAACCCGCAGGGCATGGCGTTCGGGCCGGACGGGCACCTGTACGAATCCGAGCACGGGCAGGACACGGACGACGAGGTCAACCGCATCGATTCGGGGCGCAACTACGGCTGGCCGCTGATCGCCGGCTACAAGGACGATCAGTACTACACGTACGCGAACTGGTCGGCGTCCACGCCCACGCCGTGCGCGAGTCTGACCTATGGCCGCGACGTGCCGGCCAGCGTGCCGCAGACGAAGGAGTCCAGTGTGAACCTGCCGGACTTCCAGCCGCCGCTCAAGACGTTCTTCACGGTGCCGACCGGCTACGACGTGCGCAAGCTCGGCAACGCGACGGCCGCGCTCACGGGCCTCGACGTGTACTCGTCGAAGGCGATCCCGGGCTGGGACACGTCGATCCTCGTGTGCGGCATGGCGAGTGGAGTGATCTACCGGATTCCGCTGAACGCGCTCGACGCGCCGCCGCTGACGTACTTCAAGGCGCAGGACCGCTACCGCGATCTCGCGCTCGCGCCCGACGGCAAGCGCATCTATGCGATCACGTCGGTCTTCGGCCGCACGATGACGGCCACGGGCGAGCCGACCGCGACGCTCGCGCATCCGGGCGCGCTGCTCGAATTCACGTAC
This sequence comes from Gammaproteobacteria bacterium, assembly GCA_035548835.1. Classification (GTDB taxonomy): domain Bacteria; phylum Pseudomonadota; class Gammaproteobacteria; order Steroidobacterales; family Rariloculaceae; genus FEN-1219. The sequence goes on from DASZSB010000093.1 coordinate 13,366, forward strand.
GTGGGGAAGAAACCATGAAGAACGAAGACGCACACGGCTCGTCCGTCACGCGCCGGGCGTTGCTCGGGACGGTCGGATTCGCAGGCTCGGCTGCACTGCTCGCGCCGGGACTCCTGAGCGCACAGAACACCACGCCACCGCGCGACTTTTCGCCGGGTGCGGCGCCCGCGCTGTACCCGGATCCCGACGTGCTGGTCATCGACCCGTCGTTCAACGCGCTGCGCGTTTTCAACTCGCCGATCCAGCGTCTCTACACCGGTGCGCTGTGGTCCGAGGGGCCTGCGTGGTCGAGCCAGGGGCGCTATCTCGTCTGGAGCGACATCCCGAACAATCGCCAGTTGCGCTGGCTCGAGGACGACGGCCGCGTGACCGTGTTCCGCCAGCCCTCGAACAACAGCAACGGCAACACGTTCGATTTTCAGGGGCGGCAGGTCACCTGCGAGCACCTGACGCGACGCGTCGTGCGTTACGAGAACGACGGCAGCGTGACCGTGCTCGCGGCCGCCTACGACGGCAAGCCGCTGAACTCGCCGAACGACGTGGCGCCGCATCCGGACGGCAGCTACTGGTTCACGGATCCGCCTTTCGGCGGCCAGCTGTACGAAGGCGCGCCGGATGCCGCGGGCGGGCCGAGCAATGCCGAAGGCAAGTTGCAGTCGCGCGTGGGCCAGCCGGTCGGGGCGGGTACCTCGAAGCGTGAGCTGCCGACGAACGTGTATCGAGTGGACCCGAGCGGCCGTGTCGCGATCGCGATCGGCGCGAGCGAGTTGCCCGGCGCGCCGAACGGCGTCGCGTTCTCGCCGGACTACAAGAAGGTGTACGTGGTCGCCAACGGCGATCTGTACGTGGCGGACGTCGGCACGAACGGCCGCGCGACGGGCCTCAAGCGCTTCGCCGAGATGAAGGTGGACGGCGTGGCGTGCCGCACGGACGGCGTGCGCGCCGACGTCTACGGCAACCTCTGGTGCTCGAGCAACGCGGGCACCGTCGGCTACAGCGGCGTGACGGTGTGGAACGCCGCGGGCGCGCTGATCGGCCGCATTCGCCTGCCGGAGGTCTGCGCGAACGTGGCCTTCGGCGGCGCGAAGCGCAATCGCCTGTTCATGGCGGCGAGCCAGTCGCTGTACGCCGTGCACGTCAACACGCAGGGCGCTGCGCCGGGCTAGCTGGTACAGGTCGCGGACTGCGACTAAGCTTCCTGCGCAGGCCACGGTGGCCGCGCGAGGTAAGGCTCATGGCCCTGAAAGTGATCGGTGCGGGTCTCGGCAGGACGGCCACGTTCTCGATGAAGTTCGCGCTCGAGCACCTGGGCCTCGGACCGTGCTACCACATGTCCGAGGTCTTCGCGGGCGCGCGGCGCAATGTCCCGCTATGGCTCGACGTCGTGCGCGGCAAGCCCGACTGGGACGCCCTCTTCGAGGGGTTCCAGTCCACGACGGATTACCCGGCCTGCACGTACTGGCGCGAGCTCGCCGCGCATTACCCGCAAGCCAAAGTGGTGCTGACGGTGCGCGACCCCGATTCGTGGTTCGAGTCCGTCAGCGAGACGATCTTCTCCGACGCCATGCAGAGCTCGCTCGTCGGCTCGCCGGTCGAGACGATGATGAAGGGCGTGATCTTCGACGCCTTCGGCGGCCGGGTGAAGGACCGCGCTTTCATGACGAGCTGGTTCACACGGCGCAACCAGCAGGTGATCGACGCGCTGCCGCCCGAGCGGCTGCTGGTGTTCTCGCCGAAGCAGGGCTGGGAGCCACTGTGTGCGTTTCTCGGCGTTCCCGTGCCCAAGGGCCCGTTCCCGCGCGTCAACAGCCGCGACGAGCTGACACATGCCACGACCGAGCAGCACGGGCTGCCGCCGGATCCGGAGACCGCAGAGCGATTTGCCCGCGCCTACATCGATCAGTTGAAGGCGAAGGCTTTCGCCGCCGCGTAGCGGACCGGCGGGGCGGCTACTGTGCCCAGCCGAGGCTCATGCCGTAGAACACCGGCCGCTCGAGCGTCTCGATGTGCGTCACGCGGCCGCCGCGGATGCCGACCAGCGCCACCTGGTAGTAGGCGCTCGGTGGCAGGAACGCGTCCGGCGTCGCGATCTCGCCCGCAGGTCCAACGGTGATCCTGGTCTTGTCGCCGGCGTGATCGATGGCGCTCGCAACCACCGCGATTCCCTGTTCCGCATCGGCCAGCAGCACGCGCGATTCGCGCAGGGCGCCGACCTGCTGGTAGAAGCCGCTGTCGATCTGCGGCTGGCAGCCGAGCGCGAACGGATGGAACTTCGTCCTCGGGTCGAGCGGCTTGATCGCCGTGTTGCCCGTCGAGTCGACGCCGTTCACGCGTGCGGCGCAGCGGTCCGCGAACGCGATCGGCTGCGCGTTCGCGTTCAGTGCGTGCACGTAGCTCTGCGCGAGCTCGCGCAAGCGCGGGGCCGGCGTGCGTTCGGCCGCGGGAATCTCCGCGGCGAGGGACCTTGCGGTTGTCGTGAAATGCGTGGCGTCGAAGTCCGCGAGCTGCGGCGGCGCGAACAGCGTGGTCGTGCCGAGCAATTTGCCGAGCAGCGGGATCTCCTGGCGCACGATCAGCGCTTCGATCTCCGTGATGCGCCCCTGGCGCTCGCGCACGCGCAGCGTCAGCTCACCGGGAATGTCGGTCTCGACCGTGCTTGCGAACACGCCGACGTCCTGGTCGTCGACGAGGTAGAGCGCCTCGCCGCGCGCGGTCAGCGTGCGCCAGAGTCCGTCGCCCACGGCGAGCGGCTGGCCGTTCTCCGTGTAGCGCACGCCCGAGTCGAGCGGCACCTTGCTGGGATCGTGCGCGATCATCGCCGCGAGCAGCGAATCCAGCAGCGGGCGCGCGCACGCGCGGTCGCAGTGCTCGCCCGCGGTACGTGCCGGTGCCGCCGGCGCGCGATCGACGGCGTTGCGCATGCCGTACGGCGACTCCGTCAGCGTGGCCTCGATGAGCCGCAGCTTCTCGTCCACGATCTTGAAGCCCTCGGCGATCGACAGCGTGCGCGGCGTGGAGAAGTAGGGCGGCACGTTGAACATCTGGCCCGTGGAGAGCGGGATCTTGCGGATGCTGCCGTTGTGGTCGAACGCGGCGAACGCGAGCACGGTCTGCCGTTCCTCGTCGATCACGGCGTAGCGCCGGTCGCGGATCAGCGTCACGAAGCCAAGGAACCCGGTCTTGAACTGCGCCTCGCAGCCCATCGTGACGAAGTTCGGAATGTCGGAGTGGCCGTAGTTCGACGGCGCGTTGTTCGTCGTCTGCCGGCCGTGCTCCACGCGGTTGCAGTCCTTGTGGAAGAACGAGTAGTCGCCTTTCGGGTCGTTGCCCTGCATGCCGGTGTAGTAGCGGTCGGCGAGCGCGGCCAGCCGCTCGCGGGACAGGCGCTTCGGTGCGTCCACGGGTGCGAGCCACAGTGGGTCGAGTTTCAGCTTCTCGTACTCGTCCACGTTGCGTGTGCGGATCGCGAGCTGCTCGATGTCGGCGATTGCGCCTTTCTGCACGGCGAGGCGCAGCACCAGGATCAGGCCTTGGCCGTGCTCTCGCAGCGTGCCGATGAAGCCCGCCTGGCCGGCCGTCACGTCCGCGAAGTAGTGGCTGTAGGTGCCACGGGCACTCGCGGTCTTCCACAGCGCCGAGCCGAGCGGCAGCTGCACGCCGTTCTCGACGAAGCGCACGTTCGGTGTCACGGGGATGCGGCCGGGGTCGTGCGCCACGAGCGCGTCGACGTAGCGGTTCACGAGGCCTTCGAGGCAGGCGCGGTCGCACGTCGCGTCGGCGGCGAACGCGGAGCTCGTGGCGAGGGTCAGCATCGCTGCGAGGGCGGCGGACGCGAATGGAACGGCGCGGCAGATGCGGGTCACGGCGAGTCCTCGGGCTGCGGGATCGAGCGACTATTCTAGTCCTCGCGGTGCCGGCGAACGTCGCGGCAAACCGAAACTCAGTCGGGCTCCCATAGATGGGCCTGGTACGGGAAACCGTTCATCGCGAGGCGGCACGAGCGCAGGCCCGGCTCCCCACCGTTGCTCGCGAGATGCCACGTCTGGCGTGGCACGTAGACCACGTCGCCGGGCTCCGCCTCGAACTCGTCGAGCCCTTCGATCTTGTAGCGCACCTTGCCCAGCATGATCAGCCAGAACTCCGAGCCTTCCTCGTGGTAGTGACCCTTGTCGGCCGGCTTCGGGCGCTGGTAGTTGCCGATGATCACGTTCGCGAACGCGCGGTCGTCCGTCACGAACGGCCCGGCGCGCTCCGTGCCGGCGACGACGTTCGCGAAATCGAGCACCGGGCGGTTGTCCGCGTCGAGCGTGCCGCGGCCGCCCGTAACCCTCCGCGGCGCGTACTCGAATCCCGGCAGCGGTTCGGGCGTCTCGTCCAGCGGGTACAGCTTGCGCGCGCGCGTGACGTTGACCTCGAAGCGCAGCGCGGGTTCGTTGCCGACGTTCTCGATCTGGTACAGCGTGCGGTACGGCACCTGCACCATGAAGCCCTTCGTCGCGATCACCGGCTCGCGGCCTTCGACCGTGAACCTCAGCGCGCCGGATTGCACGATCCACCATTCGCGCGTGTCACCGTTCATGCGCCGTGGTGTCTTCTTGCCGGGACCCATTGAGATCCACTGCGCGAACAGGCTTTCGTCGTCGACGATCGTTTCCGTCCAGTCCGACTGTCCCGCGTGCCGCGAGAGCACGTCGGCGAGCTTCGTGTGCGGGCGGTGCACGCCGGTCCAGCCGGGCGGCTTGGCCTTCGGTGCGAGCACCACCAAGGGCGTGTCCTGCGCCGACGCGACGGAGCAGGCCGCGGCGGCCAGCAGCGGGAGCAGCGTCCGCAGCACCCGCAGCATGGACGTCAGCGCATCGACAGGCGCTGCGACTCGGCGCAGAGCCCGGTCATCTCGAAGTAGCGCAGCACGGTCGCGGCGTCGGTCTCGTATGGATGCTTCTCGCCCGCGGCGCGCGGCAGCTGCGCGATGCGCGCGCGGTCCCAGGCGCGGTCGAACTCGGTGTGATTCGTCATCAGCACCGTCGCGCCCGCCGCGCGTACCGCGTCACCCATCTTCTTCGCGCTGTCGCGGTAGATTGCGAAGTTGTCCGCGGTGCGCGGGAAGTTGAACGCCGTGCCGCCGGAGTACGCCACCGTGAGCGTGCGGCCGCCGTCTTTCACGGGGAAGATGAACGAGAGCGTGCCCGGCGTGTGCCCGGGTGTCGCGATCACGTTCACCGTGGTGTCGCCGAGCGTGATCTTCGTGCCTTCCGGTCCCACCGCGATGTCGCGTTTCGCGACGCCGCCGGGGTAGCTGGCGTCGCGCTTGCCCGTCGCATCCCAGTCCGCGGCACCCATGACCACCTTGGCACCGTAGCGGCTCTGCAGCAGGGCCGCGCCCTGATCGTGATCGCCGTGCGCATGGCTGATCAGCACGTACTTGACTGCGTGCGGATCGAGGCCGAGCTTCGTGAGGCCGTCCACGATCTCGGGATCGATCGCGTAGTCGAACAGCGTGTCGATCACGATGATGCCCTGGCTGGTCGTCAGCGCCCACGAGGAGTGGATCTGCGTGCCGAGGAAGTACAGGTTGTCGAACACCTTGTACGGGTGCGCGTACCACGTGGCGCGATCGGGAATGACGCGCGTGGCCACCGTCTGCGGGGGCCGCGGGCCTCCGCCGTTCAGGTTGTCGGGAGCCACGCAGATGCGCAGGAACGTGCCTGCGTAGTCGAGTCCGGCCGCGCGTTTGGCCGCGACGACCAGGCTCTCAGGAGTGGCGGGCGCCGGCTGGGCGTGGGCTCCCGCGGAGGCCGCCATCAGCAGCGTGAAGACGAGTCGTGGCAGAGAACCTTTCACTTGCAACCCCCCGTGTCTGCGCGACGCTTAAGAATTCTGCACTGCCCCGGTACGCGGGTCGAGCCCGCGGTTGCATTTGCGCGGCTTGAGCCAGCAAACTGCTACGCAAGGGCGCGCCGGCGCGAGATCGAGCGCGGCTCGGAAACACTGCCGATTCGGGGGAACCATGCGTAGGAAGATTCTGTATCCGTGGGTGTCGGTCGCGATGGCGGCCACGGCGTTCGCGTCGCAGGCGTTTGCGGGCGGCGAGGCCGGGCAACTCGTGCTGCGGGATCTCGGTGCCAGGTTCGTGGGCTACACCACGAAGCCCGCCGACAAGGGCTCGGTCGATGTCGTCAACCCGATGTTCGTGCAGTACATGCTGCCGGCGAACAAGAAGCACCAATACCCCATCGTCATGATCCACGGCGGCGGCGGGCAGGGCACGGACTGGATGCAGACGCCCGATGGCCGCGACGGCTGGGCCGACTACTTCGTGGCCGACGGCTGGGACGTATACGTCGTCGACCGTCCGGGCCACGGTCGCTCGCAGAGCAATCCGGGTTGCCGCGATGGCAAAGTCGGTGTCGCCAACTCGACGATCATCTCCCGGCTCTCGAAGTCCTCGCCCAGCGTGTGGCCGGGTGGCGATCCCACCCCGACCAACGACGCCGTGATCGGCTGGACGGCCAGCTCGTCGACGGCGCCGTACTGCGGCGATCCGGTGGCGGCGAAGACCATCTCCGCGCTGCTCGATCAGATCGGCCCGGCCATCCTGCTGGCACACTCGGCCGGCGGCGGCAGCACGTTCCGCGTGCCCGACCTGAACCGCGCGAAAGTCGTCGGGGTGATCGGGTTCGAGGCCGCCGGCAGCAATCCGTTTGCGCCGGGCTTCAACGACAGCCCGCCGCTTGCGACCACGTGGGCGGCCGAGCCGGCGCTGCCCGCGAACTTCAAGCCGGTCGACAAGAACGGCTGCGCCATGCAGGGCGATCATCCGAGCAAGCTCACGCACTACGCCGGTCTGCCGATCGTGCTCGTGGCGTCCGAAATGGGGCTCACGAGCCACGACCAGCTGAAGTGCCAGCAGGCCGTGTGGCAGCAGGCGGGCGCGAACGCGAGCGCCGTGTATCTGCCGGACCGTGGGCTCAAGGGCGGCGGTCACTTCGCGATGGCGCAGCTCGACACGGCCAAGTACGCCGCGGTGTTCATCGATCTCGCGACGGGCATCGAGAAGTCGGCGAAGAAGTAGTCGGCGCCGGGCACCGATCGTGGAATACCTCGACAGGCTGGCCGAAGAAGCCGTCAAGGATGCGATCAAGGGCCTCGTCGCCGGCGGCAAGCGCCCGCACAGCGGCTGCGTGCCGCAGGAAGCGCAACGGCTGCTGCGGGAGAAGGGGCGCCACCGGGTCTCGCCGGCGGATGCCGAGAAGAGAGTCAGTGCCGCGATCGACCGGCTGCGCGAGCGCAAGGAGATCAAAGCTCCGCGCGCGCCGTACAACGACTGGGCGCTGATCGGACACGCACCGCCGCCGGCGGAAGCGTCGTAGGGCGTCGATGGGTTTTCTTTGGGACCAGAGGATTCGTTAGCACCATGAACATCTCGAAACTGAACGGCCGCCGCGGTGTGCTGGTTGCCGCCTTGCTGGTGGCGGCCACTTCGGCGGCACGGGCAGAGAATCTGACGGCCGAAGACAAGGCCGAGATCCAGCAGCTGAGCGCGAGTTACCTCACGGCGCTGTCCGGCTGCAAGGCCGAGGCGTTCGCGGATCTGTTCGTGCCGGGCACGGGCGCTTTTGCGAGCGGCTTCCGCGGCCGCATGGTGGGGCGCGAGATGCTCGTCAAGCTCGTGCAGAGCGAGCGCCATTGCACGGGCGAGCTGCCGAATCGCCCGGCCGGCAATCCACCGACGGTGACGATCGAAGCGACGGCAAGCGGCGTACGCGGCATCGTGAGCCTCGGCCAGGCCGAGTATCAGGACGAGTACGCGAAGACGGCGCACGGCTGGCGTTTCGCGTCGCGCACCGTGATCGTCGCGGCGGAGAAGGCGGCCGGTCTCGACGCGAGCGGGATGCTGGCGATCCAGAAGCTCGGTGGCCCGAGTCTCGGCGACTACTATCAGCCGGATCCGAAAGGCGTGGGCCGCTTGCTGACGTCCGGCGTGCGCATCACGGCCAAGGACGGCGAGGTCACCGGGCGTGCGTTCCAGAAGGACGGCAGCTACGACGACCAGGTGTACGAGAAGACCGCCTCGGGTGAATGGCGCGTGAAGTCGAGCACGCACGTGCCCGCTCCCGCGCACTGAGATCCACGCCGCAACGGGGCTCGCAGCCCCTCAGAACAGGCATAGCGGATTCACGGGTGCCGACGTGCCGCCCGGCAATCGCATCGGCGCCGTCGTCAGCAGGAAATCCCAGCGTTTGTGCCGGTCGCAGGTCTGCGCGAGCACGGTGAGCGCGGGCCAGTCGAGGATCGGCAGGCCCATCGAGGCCAGAGCGATCATGTGCATGGCCGAGGGGAAGCGCTCGCTGGGGTACGGCAGCTTCTCGATGCAGTCGCCGCCGTAGATGGCCACCTCGCGCTGGTGCATCCATTCGGCGCATTCGGCGTGGAAGCCCGCGCGCGGATACGTGTCCTGGAGGCCGCGCTCCTGCTCCATGCGCTCCATGCCGGTGCGCACGAGCAGTGCGTCGCCCGACGACACGCGCACGTTCTGCCGCTTCTCGGCCGCTTCGAAATCGGCCACGGTCACGTACTCGTCGGATTCGTACCACGGCACGCCGCGCGCCGCGGCGACGTCGAGTAGCACGCCGCGCGTGAAGACGCCCTGCCGCAGCGCGTAGATGGAGCCCCACTTCGCGCCGTCGGCCGTCATCGTGGCCGAGCGTTTGCGTCCGTTGTAGAGCATGTCGTCGAACATGAAGTGCGACAGCGCGTCGAGGTGCGTGATCGTCATGCCGTGCGGCGCCATCGTGACGTAGTCGCTGATGCCGGGCGAGCCGCCGTTGTACGTGACGAGCAGCTGCACGGGGTGCGGATCCACCTTGCTCGCGGTTTTCGAGATGTCCCGGCCGATCGACACGACCTCGCCGGTCTTCACGAGACTGGCCGCGGCGATTCGCTTCGCCGCCGTGACGTAGTTCAGCGTGCCGAGCTCGTCGTCCGCGCCCCAGCGACCTGTGTTCGAGCAGCGGTGGAACATGGCCTCGAGCTCGTCGTCCGTGAGGTCCTTCGCGCGGCGCGTGGCACGCGGCGCGCGCGAGCGGTCCTGCCCGCTGCCCTGCGGAGTCTGCTGCGCAGCCGCCGGCCGCGACAAGGCCGCAGCCACCAATCCCGCGGACGCCACGAAATCCCGACGCGTAAACGAGCTCATGCGAATTCCCCCCTTCGTTGGCGTGGCCTGCGGCCCACGACCGTAGTATGGCCGATTCGCCGGCGGGCGCGAGGCAGAACGTCGTTGCCGTGCGGTCCCGTTCGACACGGGACTTCGCGCTTGGTAAAGCCTTCCGTGGCACGGGCGCCTACACTGTCGTTCGGACGCGCGCATCCGCGCCGCTTACGGGGGAACTCATGAGAATTCAGCCGGGCATTCTGGTCACCGTTGCGGTGGCCGCCATCGCATTCGGCATCGGCAACGTGGCGCATCGGGCCGAAGGCGCGGACGCCGCCGACGTGCGGTTGCGCAAGCTCGAGGACGCGCAGGCAATTGAGTCGCTGCTCGTCCACTACGGGCGCCTGCTCGACAAGCGCGACTTCAAGGCGTACGGCGAGCTGTTCGCGCAGGACGGCTCGTGGAAGGGCGGCATGGGCCAGGCCGCGGGGCCGGAGGCGATCGCGAAGATGGTGGCCGCGGGGTTCGATCGCATGGAGCCGTCGCTGTACCAGAAGTCGTATCACGTGATGACGAGCTTCGATATCGACGTCACGGGTGACACGGCCACCGCGTGGTCGCGGTGGACCTGGGTGGTCGTGGGTGCCGACGGCCGGCCGCAGACGGAGCGGGCGGGGCACTACGAGGACACGCTCGTCCGCGAGCGCGGCGCGTGGAAGTTCAAGTCGCGGCAGGCATTCACGGAAATCAACTGAGGTGACCGCAATGAGTGACCGAAAGGCGTGGATAGTCGCCCTGGGAGGCGCAGCTCGGCTACGGCCTCACGCATCTCGTGACGAATCACCTGATCGTCCCGACGAAAGACGGCGCGGTGGGCAAGCACCGGCTGCTCACGGTCGGCGTGTGCGGCTATCCGCACCTCATGGAGCTGCAGGGCGGCTACGAGGACGAGTACGTGAAGACGAAGGACGGCTGGAAGTTCAAGTCCAGGATCCACGTGTTCAAGTCCGCGCCGTCGCTGCAGTTTGGCGTCTGCGCCAATCGCGGCGAATAGCTGCTGCGCAGAGGTTCGCACGGTCGGCGCCTTACCCGAGCGCCGGCTGCGCTCGCGCGTGGGTGCGTGGCGGAGAGGGAGGGATTCGAACCCCCGGAACCTTTCGGTTCAACGGTTTTCAAGACCGCCGCATTCGACCGCTCTGCCACCTCTCCGTGCCCTGAACCGCGCGCCGACAGTCTAGCGCATTGTCCGCCCGGCGCGGCGCTTGCGCCCGACCCCGCGCGCTTGGGACCATGCGCACTCCACGGAGGCGAGCGATGGCAGCGAGACGAGTGCGGGTTGCAGTGGCGGTGTTGGCGGGCGTGCTGCTCGCGGCGTCGGTCCCGGTGCGGGCGCAGCAGTCCACGGAAGACGAAGGCAATGCCATCGCCGACCCGGCGGATCTCGCTTTCGAGCAGGGCCGCTGGCAGGACGCGATCCGCGAGTACCGGGAGATCCTCGCCGAGCGGCCGGACGACCGGCTGAGCCTGCTGCGCATCGCGCAGGCGCAGCGCGAGCTCAAGCAGTACGACCAGGCACTCGCCACGCTCGAGCAGGCGCGCACGGCCAATGCGCCGGAAGCCATGATCGACTTCGAGCGTGCGCGCAATCTCGCGCTGCTGCACCGCGACGACGACGCGCTGGCGGCACTGGATGCTTCCGACCACAACGGCCTGCGCGCGCTCGAGCTCGTGGAGCACGCGCACGAGTTCGACGCGGTCCGGGCCGGCAGCCGGTTCCAGCGCGTGTACCGCAACGTGCGCGCGCGCGTGTACCCGTGCGAGGGCATCGAGGCCATGCATCAGTTCGACTTCTGGCTCGGGCACTGGGAAGTGCGCATGCCGGACGGCTCGCTGGCGGGCACCAACACCATCACGAAGCGCGACGGCGGCTGCTCGCTCGAGGAGCACTGGGAAGGCTCCGGCGGCGCCACGGGCACGAGCCACACGTTCTATCTGCCGAGCCGCGGCGAGTGGCGGCAAGTGTGGACGGGCTCGGGCGGCACGTTCTTCGACATCACGGGCAAGGCCGCGGAGAACGGCAGCATCCATATGGAAGGCCAGCTCGAATACGCCGATACCCACCAGGTGGTGGCGTTCCGCGGCACGTGGACGCCCGGGGCGGACGGGCGCGTACGCCAGCGGCTCGAGGAGTTCGACCTCATCGCCAAGTCCTGGATTCTGTGGTTCGACGGCTTCTACCGCCGGCTCGACTAGGCCTTTTGCTAGAATTGGCGGCATGAACGGCCGCGTGTTCTCGTTCGGCAGCTCGGGCAATCCGCTCGCGCAGATCCTGTCGATTCTCGTCTTCGGTGTGCTGCTGGTGGTGGCACTGATCATGGGCGCCGTGGTCATCGCGGTGCTGATCGGTCTGGCCGTGCTGGCCGGCATCGTTCTGTCGATCCGCGGCTGGTGGCTCAGGCGCAAGTTCCGCGGCCGGCCGCCGTTTGACGGCGGACCGCAGCCGCCGGGGCCCGCCAACACGCGGCTCATCGAGGGCGAATACGTGGTCGTCGACGAATCCGACGAGGAAGCCGCGCGACGGCGAAGGCAGTAACGCAACACGCATGGCAGTCCCAGCGCTTCAGAGCCAGATCGAACGCCGCCGCCGGCGGCGTCTGCGGCTGATCCCGATTGTCGGTTACTCCATCGCGGCGCTCGGGCTCGCGTATTTCTTCGAGCAGCGGCCATCGACGACCGTGCTGTTCGTGCGCCACACCGACACGGATACCAGCGTCGCCGACGATCCGCCGCTCAGCGAGCGCGGCCGGCAGCGCGCGGAACTTCTGGCCGACTTCCTGCAGGACGTCGACGTGGTGTCCGGCGTGAACGCGATCTTCGTGGGTCACAACAAGCGCACCGAGCAGACGGCCGCGGCGCTGGCCGCGCGGCTGAACATCCCGATCGAGGCGCGTGACCAGGACAACGTCCCGTCGTATATCCGTTACATCAACCGCCACCACAACGGCGAGATCGTGCTCGTGGTGGCGGATGGCGAGGCGATTCCCGCCATGATCGACGAGCTGCACGGCAGCAAGCGGCTGCCGCCGTTCGATCCGAACGACTTCGACGAGCTCTACATCGTCACGAGCCCGTGGTACGGCAAGGTCAAGACGCTGCGGCTGCACTATGGCGCGAGCAGCGGGTTCGCGGTCAAGTCGCCGTCGGCCGAGAGCGGCGGGTAGGGCCGCTTCAGCTCCCGGCAGCGTGCCGCGATCTCGGGATAACACCACTCGAACAGCGTGCGCTCGTACTCCTCGGGCGAGAGCCTGCACTCGGCGTACATGCCTGCCAGGCGGCGTTGCCGTTCCGCCTCGAACAGGATCACACCGGCCGCCACCGAGACGTTGACGGAGGCGCCGAAGCCCTGCATCGGGATTTCGATGCGCTCGTCCGCGGCAGCGAGCGCCGCCTCGCTGACGCCGATAAGCTCGGCGCCGACGATGATCGCGGTCTTCTGCGTGTAGTCCACTTCGCGAAAATCGCGGGCGCCGGCGCCGGCGTGCGCGGCCACGAGCCGGAAGCCCTGCTCGCGCAGCGTGGCGACCGCGAACTCGGCGCTCGGATGCAGCACGAGACCCACCCAGCGCTTCGCGCCGCCGGCGATCATGTGGTGGCGGCGCATGGCCGCGTTCGTCGAGATGGCATGCACGCGGTGCAGCGCGACCGCATCCGCGGTGCGCAGGATGGCCGAGACGTTGTGCGACTTGTTGACGCTGTCCATCAGCACCGTCAGGTCGGGCTGGCGGCGGGCGAGGGCGGTGCGCAGGCGGGCGAATCGCTCGGGCAGCATGGCTGCGCTATCTTAGCGCCATGTACCAAACCGAGATCGAGCTCGACACCCGCGGCCGCGGCACCTACGACATCACTGCGCGGGTTGCGGCTGCCGTGCGCACGTCCGGCGTGGGCACTGGCCTCTGCCACGTGTTCACGACGCACACGAGCGCGTCTCTGCTGCTGTGCGAGAACGCGGACCCGGACGTGCGGCGCGACCTCGAGACGTTCATGCGCGATCTCGTGCCCGACGGCGACCCGCGCTTCGTGCACACGGCGGAGGGGCCGGACGACATGTCCGCGCACGTGCGCAGCGTGCTCACGCAGTCGGACCTCACGCTCCCCATCCACGACGGCCGGCTCGCGCTAGGCACGTGGCAGGGGGTGTATCTGTGGGAGCATCGCGCTTCCGCGCACCGGCGGCGCGTGATCGTGACAGTGCAGGGGTAGAGAAGAGATGACTCTCGCCAAGGCGCCAAGCACGCCAAGGGAAGACAGGGGAAAGAGAAAGAGAAGGGGAAGGCGAAGAAGAGTTCAAAAAAAATGCGGGGAGGCGAAGAAGCGTTAAGAAGACTACGGGGCGGGGAGGCGGTGGGCGGTGCGGGTGATGCCGTTTTTCATGAGGGCCTCGCCGAAGTTCAGCAGGTAGCCCAGCCGTTTGTCTGAGAGCTTGAGGTAGGTGAGCAGCTGTTTCTTGTGGGCGTTGTTGAGCGTTTCGACGCACTTGAGCTCGACGATGACCTTGCCCTCGACGACGAGATCGGCGCGAAACGCCTCCTGGAGATTGACTCCGTGATAGTCGAGAGGAATCGGCACCTGCCTCTCGACCTGTAAGCCTCTGTGTCGGAGTTCGTGCGCAAGCACGGCCTCGTACACCGTCTCGAGCAATCCAGGTCCGAGCTCCCGGTGAATTCGTAGCGCCGCGTCGACGACGTGCGTCCCGATCTCGTCTTCCGACATTGCCTCTTCTTGGCGTGCTTGGCGCCTCTGCGAGAGCAACATCCGATCACACGGCGGGAGGTCACGCCACGTTCGAAACTGGTGGTGAAGCGGGGATTAGATGCCGCGGTCGATCAGCTTGCGCAGCAGCGCCGCGTGCGTCTGCAGGCGGATCGTCGCCTTCGCGACGCCTGCGATGCGCCCGTCGCGCGCGACGGCGTAGGTCACCCGCCGCGTGTTCATGCCGAACAGGCCCGTGACGTCGTAGGCTGCGCACACCGTCTGGTCCACGTCCGCGAGCAGGTGGAACGGCAGCTCGTACTGCGTGCGGAAACGACGGTGGCTCTCGAGATCATCGGTGCTGATGCCGAGCACCACGAACCCGGCGTCCCTCAGGGCGGAATGCTGATCGCGGATCATCGAGAGCTGGCGCGCGCACGCCGGCGCGAAATCGCGCGGATAGAACACGAGCAGCACCGGGCCTGCGGAGAGCAGGGTGCGTAGCGTTACCGGTCTTCCGTCCTCATCGGGGAGCGTGAAGTCCGGCGCCTTGTCGCCGACCTTAAGCAAGTTGCAGGGAGTTGCGGGAGATCTTGCCGAGATTCGGCGTGCCCATCTGCATCATCACGATGCGCAGTTCCCGCATCAGGATGTCGATGACCTTTTCCACGCCTTCCTGGCCGAAAGATCCCAGGCCCCAGATGTACGGCCGGCCGATGCCGACGGCCGTCGCGCCGAGCGCCAGCGCCTTGAAGATGTCGGTGCCGCGGCGGAAGCCGCTGTCGACGAACACGGGCACGCGTCCGCGTACGACGGCCAGCACCTCGGGCAGCGAATCGATCGCGCCTCGCAGCGTCTCGTCCGCGCGGCCGCCGTGATTGCTGACGATGATGCCGTCGACGCCGTGCTCGAGGCAGCGCGCCGCGTCCTCGCGCGTCACGATGCCCTTGACCATCACCTTCATCGTCGTGGCCTTCTTCAGCTGATCGATGTAGCTCCAGGTGAGCCCGTTCAATCCCATGCGCACCGTCTTCATGTCGATGCCTTTGAACATGGGGCGCAGGCTCCAGCCGGCGTCGTCGCCGCCGGAGTGGCACGCCTGGCACAGCGGGTCCTTGTCGCGATGGAAGCGCCCGATGGGCTCGAGGTTGCGCGCCGGAATGTCCACGGTCCACGCGAGCGCCGTGCAGCCTGCGGCTTCCGCGCGCTTGATCTGTTTCAGCGTGCTCGGCCAGTCCGAGGTCGAATACAGCTGATACCAGCCGGGCGCGCCGCGCGCGGCGGCCACGTCCTCCACGGAGTAGTTCGTGACGGTCGATAGTGCCTGCACCACGTTCCTCGATTTCGCGCCGCGTGCGACGGCCACCTCGCCGTCGGGATGGAACATCTGCTGCGCGCCGATCGGGCACAGATACAGAGGAGCGGCCAGGCGCTGCCCGAAGATCTCGGTGGTCATGTCGATCTCGCTGACGTCGACGAGCCGCTGCGGCCGCAGCGCGATCTTCGCGAAGCCCGCGCGGTTCGCGGCAATGGTGCCGAAGTCGTCGGCGCCCTGCGCCATGTAGGCGTAGTGCCCGGCGTTCACGCGCGCCCGCATCGCGGGCTCGAAGTCCCAGACGTTCAGCGCTTCGTCCACGCTCTTGATGATGTCCTTGAACTCGAGCGCGCCGCGCAGGACCGCGTCGTCCTGGCTGCGCGTTTGCGCCGCGGCGACGCCCGCGAGCACGGAGCCCCCGAGGCCACAGAGCAGCGGGCTGCCGGCCAGAAAGCTCAGGAACTGGCGGCGCGAGTGGTCGCGGATGTCGGTCGGCATTGGGTGTCCCCGGAGTGAGGCGGAAAACATACCATTTACCGCCAGGGCGCCCAAGCCGCGACGCCCTCGCGGGTGCCGGCTGAACGACCTTGGTGCTGGCGGCGCTCGTCGTCCCGGCGCAGAATTGCGTGGTACCCGGGGGAGATCGGCGATGAGATACCTGCTCGCGGCCTGGCTCTTGGCTCTCAGCTCGCTCGCCGCGGCGCACACGCCGCTCGAGTCTTCCGCGCCGGCGGAAAACGCGACGGTTCCCGGGCCCGTCAAGCAGCTGCTGCTTGCGTTCGGCGGTGACGTGCGGCTCACGGCCGTCGTGTTGATCGATGCGCAGGGCGCCACGAAGAAGACGGCGCCCGTGCCCGCGGCCGTCGCCAAGCAGTTCACGCTGGCGGTCGAGGAAGACCTTCGGCCCGGCGCCTACACGGTCACGTGGCGCGCGGTCGGCGCCGACACGCACGTCGTGTCGGGCGAAATTCACTTCACGATCGCGGCCGCACAACCTCTGTAGCCACACCGCGTGTTCCTCGCCGCGGACGTCACCGTCATCGGGCTGCGGGCGCTGACGTTCGTCGCGGTCTTCCTGGCCGTTGGCACCTGGATCTTCGCGGCGCTGTGGGAGCGCGAGCTCGGCGCGGCGGCGGCAGAGCGGGTGCGCGCGCTGGCGCGCGCCGCGGCCGTGGTTGCTCTGATCGTGACGGTGGTGCACTACGTGCTGACGCCGGCGCGCATGGCGGGGGCTTTCGGCTCCGCGTTCGATCCGTCGCTCGAAGCGCTGCTGCTACAGTCCGGCTCGGGGTCCGCGAACATCGTGCGCGTCGTGGGTCTCGCGGTGCTCGCGCTCAGTCTCGATCGTGCGACTCGGCTGAACGCGATCGCCGCGGGCGCCGGCGCCGCGCTCGCGCTCGCATCATTCGCGTTCGGCGGGCACACGGCGATCCATCCGCTGCGTGTCGTGCTGGCGCCGCTGCTGCTGGTGCACCTCGCGGCCGCGGCGTTCTGGTTCGGTGCGCTGTGGCCGCTGTATGCCGCGGCGGGCGAGGGGCCGGCCGCGCGCAGCGCTGCGCTGCTCGAGCGGTTCTCGCGTCTTGCGGTGCGGGTCGTGCCCTTCGTGCTGGTCTGCGGGCTCGGCATGGCCATGGTGTTCGTTCGCAGCGTCGCGGAGCTCGGCACAGCGTACGGCACGTTCCTGCTGGCGAAGACGGCGGGCTTCGGCGTACTGCTGGCGCTCGCCGCGCTGAACAAGCGCCGCTTCACGCCCGGCGTCCGTGCGGGCGATATGGGGGCCGTGCGCGGGCTGCGTCGTACGATCGTCGCGGAATGGTGGCTGATTGCCGCGATTCTGGCGGCGACGGCGGTCATGACCTCGCTGTACGCGCCGGAACATCTCGAAGGTGCGTTCGGCGCCGGCCACGGCGCCGAGGCGTCGCACTAGCCCGCCGAGGCGTCGCCGTCAACCCGAAAACGTGACGTTGGGCGGCCAATACCGCTTGCCGGCGGCGTGAATCGTGGCTGATAATCCGCGCCCTGAGTGGGGCAGTAGCTCAGCTGGGAGAGCGCCGCGTTCGCAATGCGGAGGTCGAGGGTTCGATCCCCTTCTGCTCCACCAAATTCACCATTTCCATCAAGCGGTTAAGAGCCTCGTCAAGACCTCCGCATTTTGCGGGACCTTGTGCGGGACTTTTGCGGGAGCGGCCAGACGCAGCACCGTATTCGGCCGCTCCTGACAGAGTCGCTCCACGTACTCGATGATCTTGGCGAGCTCCAGGGCC
>DASZSB010000094.1:0-69756 GCA_035548835.1 Gammaproteobacteria bacterium
GGAACCGCACCCGCGGACGATCGGACGGCAAATGGCAGCACTCCGCGATACTCGGCATGGCCAGCCGGGGAAGCGGCATCCTGCGCAACGAGCTGTACGTCGGACGCGTTGTCTGGAACCGCTCGGAGTGGATCAAGCGCCCCGGCACCGGCACCCGTACCTACCGCCTTCGGCCGCGCGATCAGTGGATCATCGAGGACCACCCGGAGCTGCGCATCGTCTCCCCTGAACTCTGGGACCGCGTACAAACCCGGCTCGCCGAGAAAGGCACCACGGCCAAGCGCCCCGGCCGGCGGGGCACGTATCTGCTGTCAGGCATCCTGAAGTGCGCCGACTGCGGCGCGTCGCTCACGATGATCAACCAACGCTGCTACGGCTGCGGGAGCCGAAACCGCGGTGGCGATGCAGCCTGCGACAACGCGATCATGATCCGGCGCGAGAAGGTCGAGGCGCGATTCCTCGCCGGCGTGCGCGAACAGATGCTCGCGGACTCCACCATCCGGTGGGCCGAACGGGAGATCGCCCGACAGATGGACGAGCCCGACCATGATCTAGCGGCCCTGCAGCGCGAGCTCGGCGAGGTTGCAGCGGAACTCGAGCGGGTTGTCGGCGCGATCTGCAAGGTGGGTATCAGCGCCGCCCTCGAGGCGAAGCTCAGAAGCCTGGAGCAGCGCGAGCGCGACCTAAAGGCCACGCTGGCGACTGTAACGACGGTGACCGCCCTACCCGACCGAGCGTCGATCGCCGATCAATGGCGGACGCTGCTCGACGGCCTGGAGCACCTGCCGAAGCTGCTAGAGAGCGCGACGGAACTGGAAACCGCCCGGCAGTCGTTGAAGGATTTTCTAGGCGAAGTCCGCGTCGACCGTTCTGGTATCGGCCGAGCGGACCTGCGTCTGCAAAGGTTGGTAGCGGGGGTAGGATTCGAACCTACGACCTTCGGGTTATGAGCCCGACGAGCTACCAGGCTGCTCCACCCCGCACCGGATGAGAGGCCGGCATCATACAGAGCCGCGCCCCTGCCCCGCAAGGTGATTCGTCAGGCGCCGAGCACCCGGGCGCAAAGGTCGAGCAGACCGCCCGGGAACACGCCGAGGATCAGCAACCCGAGCGCGTTCGCGCTGATCACGATCCGCATGTCCGCGGCGGCACTGAGCGGCGTGTTGTCGACGGGATCGGCGAAGTACATGTACCAGACCACGCGCAGGTAGTAGTACGCGCCGATCACGGCGAACAGCATGCCCACGCCGGCCAGCCACACGAGGCCGGTATTCAGGACGGCCAGCAGCACCACGAGCTTCGCGTAGAAGCCGATGAACGGCGGCACGCCGGCCATGCTGAACATGATCATCAGCATCACGAGCGCGAACCACGGGCTGCGCGCGTTCAGGCCCTTGAAATCCTCGAGGCGCTCGGCCTCGAAGCCACGGCGGCTCAGCAGGATGATCATGCCGAAGCCGGCGGCGGCCATGAGCACGTACGCGAACGTGTAGAACATCGCGGCCGAGACACCCTCTTCGTTGCCCGCGATGAACCCCATGAGAATGAAGCCGACGTGCGAGATGGTCGAGTACGCCAGCATGCGCTTCAAGTTCGTCTGTGCGATGGCCACGAGGTTGCCGAGGCCGAGCGACAAGACGCACAGCACGATCAGCATGTCGCGCCAGCCCGCGTCGTGGACGGGACCGAGCCCCTCCACCAGCACGCGCCAAGCGAGTGCGAACGACGCGATCTTCGGCACGGAGCCGATGAACAGCGTGACCGGCGTCGGGGCGCCCTGGTACACGTCCGGCAGCCACATGTGGAACGGCACGGCACCGAACTTGAAGGCCACGCCGACGACGATGAACGCGAGCGCCAGCACCACCGGAATCGACACGGACCCCGTGGCCACGCGCGCGGCCAGCGTGTCGAGCTGAAGCGTGCCCGTAATGCCGTACAGCAGCGAGATGCCGTACAGCAGCACGCCCGACGCGATGGCGCCGAGCACGAAGTACTTCATGGCCGCCTCGGCCGAGGCGGCAGAGTCGCGGTTGAACGCGACCAGCGTGTACTGCGACAGCGCCAGCACCTCGAGCCCGAGATACAGCGTCAGCAGGCTGTGCGCCGAGATCATGATCATGATGCCGAGCAGGCCGAACAGGCCGAGCACGAAGAACTCGCCCTTCAGCAGGCCGTTCACCTGCAGGTACTCGCGCGAATACAGGAACGTCACGCCCACCGTGACGTAGGCGAAAATCTTGAGCACTGCGCTCGCGGGATCCGTGACGAACGAGCCGCTGAAGGTCACTATCGAGCCCGTCGGCGAATACAGCGCGGTGACGGCCGCCGTGCCGATCAGGGCCAGCATCGACAGCACGTACGTGACGTTGCGCTGATCGTCGCGCAGGAACACGTCGGCCAGCAGCACGACGCAGATCGCGACCCCAAGGAAGATCTCGGGGGCGGCGGCGGCGTAGTTCATGTCCATTGGCGAACGCCCCCTTACAGCTTCGATTGCACGACGTGGCTCAGCAGCTGCCCCACGGACGCGTCCATGACGTCGACGAGCGGCGCGGGCCACACGCCGACCAGCAGCACGGCCACGGCCAGCACCATCAGCATCCAGAACTCGCGCGGGCTTACGTCGCTGAGCCCCGCGACGCCGGCGTTGGCCACTTCGCCGAACACCACGCGCTTGACCATCCACAGCGTGTAGGCGGCGCCCAGGATCAGCGTGAGGGCTGCGAAGAACGCGAGCCACGCGTTGGCCTGGAACGTGCCCAGGATCACGAAGAACTCGCCGACGAACCCGGACGTGCCCGGCAGACCGGCGTTCGCCATGCCGAACAGCACCATGAGCGCGGCGAACTTCGGCATGGTGTTGACCACGCCGCCGTAGGACGAGATCTCGCGGCTGTGCAGCCGGTCGTAGAGCACGCCCACGCACAGGAACATGGCGCCGGAGATCAGGCCGTGCGACAGCATCTGCATGAGGCCGCCCTGCAGCGCCAGGCGTGCCCCTTCGCTGTTCGGGGACGCGGCCAGCACGTCGAAGATGACGAAGAAGCCCAGCGTCACGAAGCCCATGTGGGCGATGGACGAGTACGCGATCAGCTTCTTCATGTCGCGCTGCACGAGCGCGACGAAGCCGATGTACACCACGGCGATCAACGACAGCACGATCATGAGCCCCGCGAGCTTGTGGCTGGCGTCGGGCGCGATCGGCAGGCTGAAACGGATGAATCCGTAGCCGCCCATCTTGAGCAGGATGGCCGCCAGAATCACGGAGCCGCCCGTCGGCGCCTCGACGTGCGCGTCCGGCAGCCACGTGTGCACCGGGAACATCGGCACCTTCACGGCGAACGCGAGCAGGAACGCGAGGAATATCAGGATCTGCTCGTTCATCGTGAGCGGCAGCTTGTGGAACGACGCGATCGAGTAGTCCCCTGCCTTTGTGTACATGTAGATCAGCGCGACCAGCATGAACACGGATCCCAGGAACGTGTACAGGAAGAACTTGATGGTGGCGTAGATGCGGTTCTTGCCGCCCCAGATACCGATGATGATGAACATCGGCACCAGCATGGCTTCCCAGAACACGTAGAACAGCAGAGCGTCCGTGGCCGCGAACGTGCCGACCATCAGGCCTTCGAGAATCAGGAACGCCGCGAAGTACTGCGCGGGCCGCGTCTCGATGACCTCCCAGCCCGCGATCACGACGATCGGCGTCAGGAACGTGGTGAGCAAGACGAGCGGCATGGAGATGCCATCGACGCCGAGGCCGTAGTTCACGCCGAAGCGCGTGATCCAGGGCACGCTCTCCACGAACTGCAGCGCCGCGCTGCTCGCGACGAACCCGGTATAGAGCGGGATGCTGGCGACGAACGTGACGACGGACACCGCCAGCGCGACCTGCTTCGCGAGCGCCGCCCGCCCGGAGCCGATCAGCATGACGAGGATGCCGCCGACGATCGGCAGCCAGACCACTATGCTGAGCAGAGGCAACGTCATCTCGCTACTCGCCTACGAACGTAAGACCAGCCAACCCACGAGCGCCGCGAGACCCACGATCATCGCGAACGCGTAGTGGTACAGATATCCCGACTGCAGACCGCGCGCGACGACGGCCACGATGCCGACCAGCCGCGCGCTGCCGTTCACCATGCCGCCGTCGATGATCGTCTGATCGCCGACCTTCCACAGCAGCCCGCCGAGACCGCGGCTCGCACGCGCGATCACGTTCTCGTTGAACCAGTCGAAGTAGTACTTGTTCTGCAGCACGCGGTTCACGCCCGCGAACTGAGTCAGCAGCCGCGCAGGAATGTCGGGGCGCCTGAGATACAGGAACCATGCGAGCGCGGCGCCGGCGGCCGCCAGCCAGAACGCGGGCCCCATGAGCCCGTCGATCACGAACTGCAGTGGCCCGTGGAACTCCTCTTCGATCTCGTGCAGCGGGTTCTGGCCCTCGAGGTTGAAGATCGCGCCCTCGAAGTATTCGCCGAACAGCACGGACTTGATCGTGAGCCAGCCGATGCCGATCGACGGGATCGCGAGCGCAATCAGCGGGCCCGTCACGACCCACGGCGTCTCATGCAGGTGCTCCTGCGTGTGGTGGTCCATGCGTTCCTTGCCATGGAACACGACGAACAGCAGCCGGAAGCTGTAGAACGACGTGACGAACACGCCGAGCAGCACGGACCAGTACGCGAGCGTGTGCCCTGGCGTCGTCGAGGCGTGCACGGCCTCGATCAGCGCGTCCTTCGAGAAGAAGCCCGAGAAGCCCGGGAAGCCGATCAGCGCCAGCGTGCCGATGACCGAGGTCCAGTACGTGATCGGCAGATGCTTGCGCAGGCCGCCCATCTTGCGGATGTCCTGCTCATGGTGCATCGCGATGATGACCGAGCCGGCCGCGAGGAACAGCAGCGCCTTGAAGAAGGCGTGCGTCATCAGGTGGAAGATGCCGGCCGCGTATGCGCCCGCGCCGAGCGCGACCGTCATGTAACCGAGCTGGGACAGCGTGGAGTACGCGATCACGCGCTTGATGTCCTGCTGCACGATGCCCAGAAGACCCGTGAGGAACGCCGTGATGGCGCCGATCGTGATGACCACGCCGAGCGCCGTCTGCGTCAGCTCGAACAGCGGCGACATGCGCGCCACCATGAAGATGCCGGCCGTGACCATCGTGGCCGCATGGATCAACGCCGAGATCGGCGTGGGGCCTTCCATCGAATCCGGCAGCCACACGTGCAACGGCATCTGCGCCGACTTGCCCATTGCGCCCACGAAGAGGCAGATGCAAGAGAACGTCAGCAGCGACCACGGATGGCCGCCGACGATCTCGATGGTCTCGTGGCTCAGGCGCTGCGCGTCGCCGAACGTGAGCGCGTAGTCAAGCGTGCCGGTGGCCGAAGCCAGCGCGGCGATGCCGAGCAGGAACCCGAAGTCGCCCACGCGATTGACCAGGAACGCCTTCAGGTTCGCGAAGATGGCCGTCGGCCGCTTGTACCAGAAGCCGATCAGGAGGTACGACACGACGCCCACGGCTTCCCAGCCGAAGAACAGCTGCATGAAGTTGTTGCTCATGACGAGCATCAACATCGAGAACGTGAACAGCGAGATGTAGCTGAAGAACCGCTGGTAGCCGTCGTCGTCGTGCATGTAGCCGATCGTGTACACGTGCACGCACAGCGACACGAACGTGACGACGCACATCATGAGCACGGTCAGGCGGTCGACCAGGAAGCCCACCTCGAACGAGAAGCTGCCCATGGACGCCCAGCGGTACACGGCGCCGTTGAACGCCTCGCCGCCGTCGAACACCAGGTGCTTGAACACGAAGAGCGACAGCACGAACGACACGGCCACGCCCAGGATCGTGACCCAGTGGGCCCCTGCCCGGCCGATCCCGCGGCCGAACAGGCCCGCGATGGCGGAGGCGATCAGCGGCGCGAGGACGATGGCGAGATAGATCTTTTCCACGCTCAGCCCTTCAGTCTGTCGAGCTCTTCGACGTTGATGCTGCGCGTGTTGCGGAACAGCACCACGAGAATCGCGAGACCGATGGCGGCTTCCGCAGCGGCCACCGTCAGGATGAAGAACACGAACACCTGCCCGAGCGTGTCGTTCAGCATCCGCGAGAACGCGATGAAGTTGAAATTCACCGCGAGCAACATGAGCTCGATGCACATCAGCAGCAGGATCACGTTCTTGCGGTTGATGAAGATGCCGGCGACGGCGAGGCTGAACAGCACCGCCGCGAGCACGAGGTAATGCGCCGTGGTGATGATCATTGTTCCTTGCTCGCCTCGAGCTTGACGATACGTACCCGGTCCTCGCGCCGGACGCTCACCTGCTTGCCGATATCCTGCACCTTGAGGCCGGGCCGGCGGCGCATCGTGAGCGTGATGGCCGCGACGATCGCGAGCAGCAGGATCACCGATGCGATCTCGAACGCGTAGACGTGCTGCGTGTACAGCACCTGACCCAGGGCCTTCGTGTTGCTGTAGCCGGCCGGGTTCGGCTCCGGCGTCGTCAGGAACTTCAGTCCCTGGCTCCTGAACCAGATGACGTGTGCGATCTCGACGACGACCACGAGCGCGACGACGACGCCGAGCGGCAGGTAGCGCGTGAAACCGCGACGCAGCTCCTCGGTATTGATGTCGAGCATCATGACCACGAACAGGAACAGCACCATGACGGCGCCGACATAGACCAGCACGAGCGCAATGGCCAGGAACTCGGCTTCGGCCAGCAGCCACAGAGCTGCGCTCTGCACGAAGGCCAGCACGAGGAACAACGCCGAATGCACGGGGTTGCGCGTCGTGATGACGCCGATGGCGGCCACGATCAGCACGGCCGCAAACGCGTAAAACAGCACCCCGGTAATCAAGACGGCGTGTCCTTGTTCTCGTTCGTTACTATCGGTACGCGGCGTCGGCCGCCTTGTCCGCCGCGATCATGGCTTCGTACTTGTCGCCGATCGCGAGCAGCTTGTCCTTGGTCATGATGTTCTCGCCGCGCGCTTCCATGTGGTACTCGTGGATGCGGGTCTCGACGATGGCATCGACCGGGCAGGCCTCCTCGCAGAAGCCGCAGTAGATGCACTTGAAGAGATCGATGTCGTAGCGCGACGTGCGGCGCGTGCCATCCGGTCCCACCGAGCTCTCGATCGTGATGGCGAGCGCGGGGCACACGGCCTCGCACAGCTTGCACGCGATGCAGCGCTCCTGGCCGTTCGGGTAGCGGCGCAGCGCATGCAGGCCGCGAAAACGCGGCGACTGCGGAGTCTTCTCCTCCGGATACTGCACCGTGATCTTCTTCGTAAAGAGCCGCTTGAGCGTGAGGCTCATGCCTCCGAGCAGCTCCGTCATCGCGAACGTCTTGATCAGGTTTTGCATGGCCAATCCTTTACGCCTGCGCCCACGGGCCGACTTTGAGCGTCACCAGCACGCCTTCCACGGCGAGCCACACGATCGTGACCGGAATCAGCACCTTCCACCCGAGGCGCATGATCTGGTCGTAGCGGTAGCGCGGAAACGTGGCGCGCAGCCACAGGAACATGAAGCAGAAGATCAGCATCTTCAGCACCAGCCAACCCACGCTGGGCGCCGCGAGCAGCGTACCCTCGAGGCCCGGGATGCCGGCGAACGGCGACAGCCAGCCGCCGCAGAAGAAGATCGCGGTCAGCGCCGTGATCAGGATCATGTTGGCGTATTCAGCCAGGAAGAACAGGCCGAACGCGATGCCGGAGTACTCCACGTGGAACCCGGCCACGATCTCCGACTCGCCCTCCGCCACGTCGAACGGCGCGCGGTTCGTCTCGGCCACACCGGCGATGAAGTACACGACGAACAGCGGAAACAGCGGGAGCCAGAACCAGCCGAACAGCGTGCCGCCGGCCTGCGCGTGCACGATCTCGCCGAGATTCAGGCTGCCGCCGGCCATCAGCACGCCGACGAGCGCGAAGCCCATGGCGATCTCGTAGGCCACGATCTGCGCCGCGGAGCGCATGGCACCGAGGAACGAGTACTTCGAGTTCGACGACCAGCCCGCCAGGATCACGCCGTACACGCCGAGCGAGGTCAGCGACAGCACGTACAAGAGGCCCGCGTCGATGTTCGCGATGACGAACGTATCGTTCATCGGCACGACGGCCCACACCGCGAAGGCGGGAATCAGCGCGAGACACGGAGCCAGCAGGAACAGGAACTTGTTCGCCTTCGTCGGGATCACGATCTCCTTCAGGAGCATCTTGATCACGTCGGCGAACGGCTGCAGCAACCCCTTCCAGCCGACGCGGTTCGGTCCCATGCGCACGTGCATCCACGCCAGGATCTTGCGTTCCCAGTACGTGAAATACGCCACGCCGAGAATCAGCGGCACGAGCACGACGACGATCTTCAGCACGCTGACGATCACGAGCTGCAGCTCGGGCGGCAGCGAGTTCCAGAGCTCGATGGCCGCGTTCATACGCCGCCTCGCAGGCTGCCCTTCGCGAGCGCGGTCGCCTGCAGCGCCGCGGAACGACGCACGACGGCATCGATCGCGTAGATGGGCACGTCGAGCTCTGCAGCCGCGACCGCGGAGGCGCCGCCGACGACCGCGAACGAGCCGCGATACACGGTGTCGCCGGGCTGCGGATCCTTGGCAGCGCCGAGCTCGTGCTCCAGCGCCGCGGCCACGTCGCTCGGCGTTCGGTAATCGCACGCCGGCATGTCGAGCTCGTTGCCGAGCACGCGCAGCACGCGCCAGCCGGGCCGCGCGTCGCCGGGCAGGTCCGCCACGGCGTCGAAGCTCTGCCAGCGCCCTTCGGCGTTCACGAACGTGCCCGCCGTCTCGGCGAACGTGGCGGTCGGCAGCAGGATGTCGGCGACGTCGAGCAACTCGTCCGTGACATAGGGAGTGAAGCAGACGACGGCGGCCGAGCGCAGCGCGGTCAGCGCCGCAGCACCGTTCGCCAGATCCTTGCCGGGCTCGATGCCGAACAGGATGTACGCCTTGCGTGGCGAGCTCAGCATGGACTGTGCGTCCAGGCCCGCGTGGGCCAGGCTCCTGCCGCCCACTCCGCGGTGCGGCAGTGCGCCCGCGAGCGCAGCGCCCACGGCGTTCGCACCCTCGCTCAGATAACCGAGCGCGGCGCCCGTCAGATCCGCCAAGGCGGCCGCGAGCGCACGGAGCTCCGCGTACTGCGGATGCCGCTGCGCGATCTGGCCGAGCAGCACGAGTCCCGGCTGCCGCGCGAGCGTCGCGGCCGCCGCGCGATGGGCGTCGGTGACGGTTGCGCCGGCGCTCGAACGCTCGACGTGGGAAGGCACGGTCTTGCCCGCCGCGCTCGCCGCGGCGGCCAGCACGCCCGCGAGATTCGCGACCAGCGCATCGCCCGCGACGTAGGCCGCGGTCTTGAAGTGATATTCGTATTCGGCCGGGTTCACGAACGCGACGCTCGCGCCCTTGCGCGCGGCCTTGCGCACGCGGTGTGCGACGATCGGCACCTCCATGCGCAGGTTCGAGCCGACGACGAGGATGCCCTGCCGCGTCTCGATGTCCGCGATGCTGCAACCGAGCACCGGCGCCACGGGATCCGCCGCCTGATCGCGGAAATCGCGCTGACGCAGCCGATGATCGATGCTGTTGCTGCCGAGGTGGCGCGTGATTCTCCCGAGCAGATACTGCTCCTCGACCGTGGCGCTCGGCGACACGAGCGTGCCGAGCGCATCGCCGCCGCCCTTCGTGGCGCCCTTCAGCGCGGCGACGGTGGCCACGAGTGCGTCCTGCCACGAGACCTCGAGCCACTGGCCGTTGCGCTTGACGCGCGGCTTGTCGAGGCGGTCGTTGCTGTAGACGCCGTAGCAGCCGAAGCGATCGCGATCCGCAATCCAGGCTTCGTTGATGGCCTCGTTGTCGCGCGGCACGACGCGGCGCAGCTTGCCGCGCAGCACGTGCGCGTACAGGTTGCTGCCGGCGCAGTCGTGCGGGCTCACGATCGGCTTCGCCGTCATCTCCCACGCCCGCGCGTTGTAGCGGAACGGTTTGTTGTTGAGCGCGCCGACCGGGCACAGATCGATGATGTTGCCCGACATCTCGTGATCGACGCTCTTCTCGATGTAGGTGCCGATCTCGGAGCGGTCGCTGCGGAACGTGGTGCCGAGCTCCTGGATGCCAGCGATTTCCTGGCCGAACCGCACGCAGCGCGTGCAGTGGATGCAGCGCGTCATGTCGGTGCTGACCAGCGGTCCCAGGTTCTTGTCCTTCACGATGCGCTTGCGCTCGGTGTAGCGCGACACGCCGCGGCCGAAGCCCATCGCAAGATCCTGCAGCTCGCACTCCCCGCCCTGATCGCAGATCGGGCAGTCGAGCGGGTGGTTGATCAGCAGAAACTCCATCGTCGCCTTCTGGGCCGAGATGGCGCGCTTGCTCTTCGTGAAGATCTTCATGCCCTCGGCGACCGGCGTGGCGCAGGCCGGCAGCGGCTTCGGCGCCTTCTCGACCTCGACGAGGCACATGCGGCAGTTGGCCGCGATCGTGAGCTTCGGGTGGTAGCAGAACCGCGGCACGTAGATATCGGCCGCGTCCGTCACTTCGATGATCATCTGGCCCTTGCGGGCCTTCAAGGGAACGCCGTTGACCTCGACGTTGACGACGTTCGGGTCGGCCGGCGGCGCAGCGGCGGCCGGCGCGCCGGCGGCGGGCGGTGGAACGTTCGACGCGGGCGTGCTCATGCGGCCACCTGCGGCAGGTCGTCCACGATGCTCCGGCCCTTGTTCTCGACCATGTACTCGAACTCGTGGCGGAAGTGCTTGATGAAGCTCTGCACGGGCCACGCGGCGGCGTCGCCGAGCGCGCAGATCGTGTGGCCTTCGATCTTGTTGGCGACGTCGACCAGCATGTCGATGTCCGCCTTCGTGCCCTTGCCGTCGATGATGCGGTCGAGCACGCGGTGCAGCCAGCCCGTGCCCTCGCGGCACGGCGTGCATTGCCCGCACGACTCGGCGTGGTAGAAGCGCGCGAGCCTGCGCAGCGTCTTGACCATGCACGTGGTCTCGTCCATCACGATCGTGGCGCAGGTGCCGAGCCCCGAGCCCGCCGCGCGGATCGTGTCGAAGTCCATCGTGAGCGTCATCATCTTCTCGGCCGGCACCACCGGGCAGGAGGATCCACCCGGGATCACGGCCTTGAGCTTCCGGCCACCGCGCACTCCGCCCGCAATCTCGAGCAGCTCGGGGAACGGAATGCCGAGAGGCAGCTCGTAGTTGCCGGGCTTCGCGACGTGACCCGACATCGAGAAGATGGCGGTGCCACCCGAGCCCTTCACGCCAAGGTCCGCGAACCACTGCGCGCCCTTGCGCAGGATGGTCGGGATCGACGCGATGCTCTGGGTGTTGTTGATCGTGGTGGGCTGACCGTACAGACCGAAGTTGGCCGGGAACGGCGGCTTGAAGCGCGGCTTGCCCTGCTTGCCTTCGAGCGATTCCAGCAGCGCGGTTTCCTCGCCGCAGATGTAGGCGCCGGCGCCGACGAACGTGTAGATGTCCTGATCGATGCCGGAACCCTGGATGTTCTTGCCGAGCAGTCCCGCGGCATAGGCTTCCTTCAGCGCGGCCTCGAAGCGCGGGATCGGCTCGTCCATGAACTCGCCGCGGATGTAGTTGTAGGCCACGGTCGCGCCGATGGCGTAGCTCTCGAGCGCGAGTCCCTCGACGAGCGCGTGCGGGTTGAAGCGCAGGATGTCGCGGTCGTGGCAGGTGCCGGGCTCGCTCTCGTCGGAGTTGCAGACCAGGTACTTCTGCATCGGCGCCGTGCGCGGCATGAAGCTCATCTTCACGCCCGTCGGGAAACCCGCGCCGCCGCGGCCGCGCAGGCCCGACTTCTTGACCTCTTCGATGATCGCGTCGCGCGTGAGCTCCCCACGCAGCACCTTCTGCCAGGATTCGTAGCCGCCGATCTTGCGATAGTTCTCGAGCGAGTACGGCTCTTTGTCGAACTTCAGCGTTTCGTAGCAGACGAGGTTTGTCGGTCGCGCAGCCACTGCCCTAGTCCTTCACAGCGTCGAGAATCTCGTCG
The DNA here is from genome assembly GCA_035548835.1 of Gammaproteobacteria bacterium. Taxonomy (GTDB): domain Bacteria; phylum Pseudomonadota; class Gammaproteobacteria; order Steroidobacterales; family Rariloculaceae; genus FEN-1219. The sequence goes on from DASZSB010000094.1 coordinate 12,043, forward strand.
ATCTTCTTCGGCGTCAGATTCTCGTGGTAGACGTGGTCGACCATCATCATGGGCGCGCCGCAGCACGCCGCGAGACATTCTTCTTCGACCTTGAGATAGAACTTGCCGTCCGACGTGCTCTGCCCCGCCTTGATGCCGAGCTTCTTCTCGACGTACGCGAGGATGTCGTCGCCGCCGCACAGCATGCAGGAGATGTTCGTGCACACGGAGATGCTGTGCCGGCCCACGGGCTTCGTCTCGAACATCGAGTAGAACGAGGCCACTTCGAAGACCTGGATCGGCGGCAGCTTCAGGTACTCGGCGACGGCCGTCATGAGCTCGGGCGTGAGGTACCCCTTGTTCTCGTGCTGAACGGCATGCAGCGCGCCGATCACGGCCGAGCGCTGCCGGCCCGGCGGGAACTTCGCGACCCAATGGTCGATCTCCTCGCGCACGTGCGCGGACAGGAGGCCATTGCTGCTCGAGTGCTCGCTCATCGGTCGATCTCGCCGAACACGATGTCCTGCGTGCCGATCACGGCGACGACGTCGGCCAGCATGTGGCCCACGACCATCTCGTTCAACGCCGACAGGTGGGCGAAGCCGGGTGCGCGCACCTTGAGCCGGTACGGCTTGTTGGAGCCGTCCGACACGAGATACACGCCGAACTCACCCTTGGGGTGCTCCACCGCCGCGTAGGCTTCGCCTTCCGGAACGTTGTAGCCCTCGGTGAAGAGTTTGAAGTGGTGGATCAGGGACTCCATGTCGTCCTTCATCTCGATCCGCCGGGGCGGCGCCACTTTGTGGTCCTCGATCATCACGGGACCCGGGTTCGCCTTAAGCCAGTCCACGCACTGTTTGATGATGCGATTCGATTGGCGCATCTCCTCGACGCGCACGAGGTAGCGGTCGTAGCAGTCGCCGTTCACGCCGACGGGGATGTCGAAGTCGAGGTTCGCGTAGACCTCGTAGGGCTGCTTCTTGCGCAGGTCCCAGGCGATGCCGGAGCCGCGCAGCATCGGGCCGGAGAAGCCGAGCTGCATCGCTCGCTCCGGCGATACGACGCCGATGTTGACCGTGCGCTGCTTCCAGATGCGGTTGTCCGTCAGCAGCGTCTCGTACTCGTCGACGTTCTTCGGGAAGCGCTTCGTGAAGTCGTCGATGAAGTCGAGCAGCGAGCCGCTGCGCGCGGCGTTCATCCCCTCTATCTCTTTCGCGCTACGACCGGGTGCCGGCTGGTACTTCGGCATGCGCTCGGGCAGGTCGCGATAGACCCCACCGGGCCGGTAGTACGTGGCGTGCATGCGCGTGCCGGAGACCGCCTCGTAGCAGTCCATGAGGTCTTCGCGCTCGCGGAAGCAGTACAGGAACATGGCCATCGCACCGATGTCGAGGCCGTGCGCGCCGAGCCACATCAGGTGGTTCAGAATGCGTGTTATCTCGTCGAACATCACGCGGATGTACTGCGCCCGCAGCGGCGGCGTGATGCCGAGCAGCCGTTCGATCGCGAGCACGTAGCCATGCTCGTTGCACATCATCGAGACGTAATCGAGCCGGTCCATGTAGCCGATCGACTGATTGAACGGCTTGCTCTCGGCCAGCTTCTCCGTGGCGCGATGCAGCAGACCGACGTGCGGATCGGCTTTCTGGATGACTTCGCCGTCCATTTCGAGCACGAGGCGCAGCACGCCGTGCGCAGCCGGATGCTGCGGACCGAAGTTCAGAGTGAAGTTTTGAATCTCAGGCATTGCCCGGATCCTTGAGATCGGCCTGGTAGCGGTTGTCGTCGCGAATGACTTTCGGCACCAGCGTCCGCGGCTCGATGCTGACGGGCTCGTACACGACGCGGCCCTGCTCCGGGTCGTAACGCATCTCGACGTTGCCGGTCAGCGGGAAGTCCTTGCGGAACGGGTGGCCGATGAAGCCGTAGTCGGTCAGCAGGCGGCGCAGATCCGGGTGACCACGGAACAGGATGCCATAGAGGTCGAAGGCCTCGCGCTCGAACCAGTCGGCGGAGTTCCACACGGGGTGCACCGAATCGACGATGGGCCGCTCGTCGCTCGCACAGAACGTCTTCAGACGCAGCCGCGCGTTGTGCGTGATCGACAGCAGGTGGTACACGACGGCAAAGCGTCCCGCGGGCTTGTAGCCGATCGGATCGATGTCGTCGACGGGCGGCGCGACACCGCGGAACGCGCCGCGGCTGAAGCCTGTGCCCGTCGCGCTCTCCGTCTGCCACTCGTCGCGGCCGTAGGCCTGATAGTCGACGCCGCAGACGTCCATGAGCATTTCGAACCTGAGCTCCGGCGCGTCGCGCAGCGTGCGCGCGACCTCGAGCAGGTCCGCCGGCGCCACCTTGTAGCCGAGCTCGGCCGTGCTCGTCGGCAGACGCTCGACACGGGCGCCGAGCTTGCCCTCGACTGCGGCGGCCAGCGCCGCGTACTTCGGAGTGAGGTCCCTCTGCTGCATCAGCGCGCGATCGTCTGGGTGCGCCGGATCTTCTGTTGCAGCTGAATGATGCCGAACAGCAGGGCTTCCGCCGTCGGCGGGCAGCCGGGCACGTACACGTCCACGGGCACGATGCGATCGCAGCCGCGAACCACCGAATACGAATAGTGATAGTAGCCGCCGCCGTTGGCGCACGAGCCCATCGAGATGACCCAGCGGGGCTCGGGCATCTGGTCGTACACCTTGCGCAGCGCCGGTGCCATCTTGTTGACCAGAGTGCCCGCCACGATCATGACGTCGGACTGGCGCGGACTCGGGCGGAAGATGACTCCGAAGCGGTCGAGGTCGTAACGCGACGCGCCGGCGTGCATCATCTCGACCGCGCAACAGGCCAGCCCGAACGTGACCGGCCACAGCGAGCCCGTGCGGGCCCAGTTCATCAGCGCGTCGACCTGGGTGACGAAGAAGCCCTTCTCCATCACCTCCGACACGTTGATCGGTGAATTCTCGACGCTCAGTCCCACTCCAACGCTCCCTTGCGCCACTCGTAGACGAAACCCACCACGAGCACTGTCAGGAAGATGCCCATCGCCACGAGACCGAAAGTGCCTATCGACCGCAGGGATACGGCCCACGGGAACAGGAACGCGATCTCGAGATCGAAAATGATGAACAGGATCGCCACGAGGTAGTAGCGAACGTCGAAGCGCATGCGGGTGTCTTCGAAGGCGTCGAAGCCGCACTCGTAGGGCGCCAGCTTCGCGGGGTCCTTGCGGCCGCGGCCGAAGGTGAACCCGAGGGTCAACAGAACTACGCTCGCAACGCCGGCAATGCCGAGGAAGATCAGGATCGGTGCGTAATTTACGAGCATAGTCCCTAGCGCGCGCGCAACCGGCGCGGATTGTAGCAGCCGCGCCGCCGAGTATCACCGATTTTTCCTGCCGAAAGTTTGGTGGTGCCCACGGTCGGACTCGAACCGACACAGCTTTCGCCACTACCCCCTCAAGATAGCGTGTCTACCAATTCCACCACGTGGGCGCGTCTACTTGTTCTCGTTTGCCGGTTCCGGGGCCGGGGCCGGCGTGCTCGGCAACGCGGGCAACTCGCTCGTCGGCGCAGGGGCCGGGGGCGGAGTTGCCGGCGCAGCCGGAGCTGCGGGCGCCGGCTGCGAGGTCTGCGGCGAGGCCGAGCCCTGCTCCAGCAGGCTCGTCGGTGCCGTACCACGCTGCGTCGCGAGGTACGCGAGCGTCAGGCTCGTCACGAAGAACAGTGTCGCGAGGACTGCTGTCGCCCGCGAGAAAAAGGTGGCCGAGCCGCGCGCGCCGAACACCGTGCCCGATGCGCCGGCGCCGAAGCCGGTGCCGGCGTCGGCCCCCTTGCCCCGCTGCAGCAGCACGAGGCCGACGATCAGTGCCGCGATCAGCACATGCACTATGAGCACGATGGTATGCAACATTTCCGCTAACTTCCTGCTAGGCGGCCGCGCGGAATATTTCGAGGAACTCCGCGGCCACCAGTGAGGCGCCTCCGACCAACCCGCCGTCGATGTCGTCCATGGCAAACAGGTTGCGGGCGTTTGCGCCTTTGACGCTGCCACCGTAAAGGATGGTCAGGCCGGCCGCAATTGTAGCATCACGACCGGCGATCATCGCGCGGATCAGCGCATGGACTTCCTGCGCCTGCTCGGGCGTCGCCGTGCGCCCGGTGCCGATAGCCCACACGGGCTCGTAGGCAATCACGGCCTCGGCGAAAGCGGACACGCCCGCGGCATCGAGCACCGCCGTCATCTGCCGCTGCACCGTGGAAGCGGTCTGACCCGCCTCGCGCTGCTCGAGCGTTTCCCCGACGCAAAGGATCGGCACGAGACCGGCCTGTTGCGCGAGCATGAACTTGTGGGCGACCGCGGCATCAGTCTCGCCGTAGAGGGCGCGCCGCTCCGAATGCCCGACGATCACGTGGCTGCAGCCGACATCCCGCAGCATCGCGCCCGAAACCTCGCCCGTGAAAGCGCCCGCGCCCGGCCGGTTCGACAGATCCTGGGCTCCGAGCGCGATGCCGCTGCCCTGGAGCCAATCCTTCACGACCGGCACGTAGACGAACGGCGGGCACAGCAACATGGATGCGTTCGGGCTCGGCCCCGCTCCCGCGCGCAGCGCCGCCACGAGCTGACGGCTCTCGCCGAGCGAGCCGTTCATCTTCCAATTGCCAGCAATCAGTAACTTACGAGCCACCGGAGTGTCGCCGTGACGGGTTTGGAGCCGAAGCGGGCCGGAAGCTTAAGGGCCGCGGCCCCCCAAACGCAACGCCGCGCCGCAGCGTGCGGCTCGCCGATCAGCCCGCAACGCCGAACGAGTCGCGCACGGAATCGGCCAGGCGCTCCGCCAGCGCACTGACCTGGTCCTCGTTCTCGCCTTCGACCATCACGCGGATCACGGGCTCCGTGCCGGAGGCGCGCAGCACGACGCGCCCGCGAGCGCCGAGCTCCGACTCGACCTGGTCGACCGCCTCGCGGATCGCCGGGTCGTCGGTCGGATCGGCCATCTGTTTGACCTTGACGTTCAACAGGACCTGCGGGAACTGCACCATTCCGGCGGCCAGCTCGCTGAGGGGCCGACCTGTGCGCTCCATGACCGCCAGCACCTGCAGCGCCGTGATCAACCCGTCGCCGGTCGTGGTGCGGTCGAGACAGATGACGTGACCGGACGTCTCGCCGCCGATGATCCCACCGCATTCCTTCAGCATCGCGAGAACGTGACGATCGCCGACCTTCGACCGGCGGAACTCGACCCCGAGATCGTGCAGTGCGACCTCGAGCCCGAGATTGCTCATGACCGTCCCGACCACGGGGCCACGCAGTGCCCCCTCGCTGTAGCGGTCGCGCGCCAGAATGTAGAGCAGCTGGTCGCCGTCGATCAGGTTGCCCCGCTCGTCCACCATCACGACACGGTCGCCGTCGCCATCGAGGGCCAGGCCGACGTGTGCACGCACACCCGTGACGGTGAGTTTCAGCAAGTCGGGTCGCGTCGAGCCACAGCCATCGTTGATGTTGCGGCCGTTCGGCGAACACCCCACCGGAACAACGTCCGCGCCGAGGTCCGACATCACGCGCGGAGCCACCTTGTAGGCCGCTCCGTGGGAGGCATCGACGACGATCTTGAAATCGTCGAACCCCATGCCTGCGGGGATCGTCCCCTTGCAGAACTCCATGTAGTCGCTGCGTGCGGAGGCCGCCGTCCGCGCCTGGCCCAGCGCGCGCGAATCGCGCGTGCTGGGCGTCTCGTCGAGACCCGCCTCGATGGCTTCTTCCAGCGCATCGGACAGCTTCTCGCCTTCCGCGTCGAAGAATTTGATGCCGTTGTCGTAGTAGGGATTGTGCGAGGCGCTGATCACGATGCCGAAATCGGCACCGAGCTTCTTCGTCAGATAGGCGATGCCCGGCGTCGGCAGCGGCCCCGTGAGCATCACGTCCACGCCCGCGGCCACGAAACCGGCCTCCAGCGCGGACTCGAACATGTAGCCCGAGACGCGCGTGTCCTTGCCGATCAGAACCGTGCCACCGCGTGGCGCCAGCACCCGCGCCGCCGCACTGGCCAGTCGCAAAGCGAAGTCCACGGTCATGGGCGGCGTGCCGACCTGACCGCGGATGCCGTCCGTGCCGAAGTAACGCCTAGCCATGATCGCCTCCCACCGAGCCTGCGTTTGGATCGCCCGCTATTGTAGTGGGGAGCGCAGTCGCGAAGTGTGTCGGCCGCCGGCGGCCCTCAGTGCTGACCGGCGGGACCCCCGAGCGGTGCGGCGCCCTTGTCGTCGGCGACGCCACGCTGGACGAGCTTGCCGGGCTCCGACGGCTCGTCCCAGTCGGCCGGCGGCCGCGGCTCGCGGCCGGACATGATGTCCTGGATCTGCTGCTCGTCGATGGTCTCGTACTTCATGAGCGCAGCCGCCATGAGGTCGAGCTTGTCGCGGTTGCTCTCGAGGATGCGCTTGGCTTCCCCGTAGCAGGTGTCGATCAGCAGGCGGACCTCTTCGTCGATCGCGTGCGCGGTGACGTCGGACACCTGCTTGTGGCGCGTGACGCTGCGGCCCAGGAAGATCTCACCGTCGTCCTCCGTGTAGGTCAGCGGACCCAGACGGTCCGACAGCCCCCACTTCGTGACCATGTTGCGCGCGATGTCCGTCGCACGCTCGATGTCGTTGGCCGCACCGGTCGTCACGTAGGCCGGGCCGAACACGATCTCCTCCGCCAGGCGCCCGCCGTACAGGCTCTTCATCTGGCTCATGAGGCGCTGCTTCGAGTAGCTGTAACGATCCTCCTCCGGGAGGAACATCGTGACACCGAGCGCGCGGCCGCGCGGAATGATCGTGACCTTGTACACCGGATCGTGCTCGGGCACGGACAACCCGACGATCGCGTGACCGGACTCGTGATAGGCGGTGAGCCGCTTCTCGCCTTCGCTCATGACCAGCGAGCGCCGCTCGGCGCCCATCATGATCTTGTCCTTGGCCTTGTCGAACTCTTCCATGCTGACCGTCCGGCGGTTCGAGCGGGCCGCGATCAGCGCGGCCTCGTTCACGAGGTTCGCAAGATCGGCCCCCGAGAACCCGGGCGTGCCGCGCGCGATGACCGCGGGCTTCACGTTCGCGTCCACGGGCACCTTGCGCATGTGGACCTTCAGGATCTGCTCGCGACCGCGCACGTCGGGCAGCGGCACGACGACCTGACGGTCGAACCGACCCGGCCGCAGCAACGCGGGGTCGAGGACGTCGGGCCGGTTCGTGGCGGCGATCACGATCACGCCTTCGTTGCCTTCGAATCCATCCATCTCGACGAGCAGCTGGTTCAGCGTCTGCTCCCGCTCGTCGTGGCCTCCGCCGAGGCCCGCGCCACGGTGGCGGCCAACGGCGTCGATCTCGTCGATGAAGATGATGCAGGGGGCGTGCTTCTTGGCCTGCTCGAACATGTCGCGCACGCGGGACGCGCCGACGCCCACGAACATCTCGACGAAATCCGAGCCCGAAATCGTGAAGAACGGCACCTTGGCCTCGCCGGCGATGGCCCGGGCCAACAGCGTCTTGCCGGTACCGGGCGAACCGACCATCAGCACGCCCTTCGGAATCTTGCCGCCGAGGCGCTGGAACTTGGCCGGATCCTTGAGGAAGTCGACGATCTCGACGACCTCCTCCTTGGCCTCTTCGACGCCCGCGACATCGGCGAACGTGACACTGACCTGGTCCTCGCCGAGCAGGCGGGCCCTGCTCTTGCCGAAGGACATGGCGCCGCGCCCTCCGCCCGCGCCCTGCATCTGGCGCATGAAGTACACCCAGACGCCGATCAGCAAGAGGATCGGGAACGACGAGATGAAGAGCTGCAGCAGAAACGACTGCTGCTTCGGCGCACTGGCCGAAATCGTGACGTTGTGCTGCTCGAGCTCCCCGATCAGCGCGGTGTTGCTGGTCTCGGGGTTGTACGTGATGAACGGGTCGTCGTTGGCGCGCCGGCCGCGAATGGCCTCGCCCTCGAACACGACCTCGCGGACAGAGCCGTCCTTGACCCACGACAGGAACGTCGAATACGGGACCGCCGTGGTGCGCTGACTACTGGGGCCAAAACTGTTGAAGACGGACAGGAGGACGACCGCGATGACAATCCACAGAATGACGTTCTTTGCCAGATCGTTCAATGCGTTACCTCGCGAAACCGCCCCCGCGACTCCCTGTGACCGAAGACCCTACTACATCCCATAGGATCTGGCCAGCAAATAAATCTCGCGGCTTTCCGGCCGCGAGGCCTTGGGCTTGATCGTCTTCACAACGGCGAAATGCCGGCGCAGCTCGCGTGTGAGGTTGTCGATGCCTTCGCCCTGAAACGCCTTCATCAGCAAGTCGCCACCGGGCCTCAGCACCTCGGTGGCGAACACCAGCGCCTCATCGAGCAGCGCGAGACTGCGAGGCTGATCGATGGCGCGATTGCCACTGATGTTGGGCGCCATGTCCGACATTACAAGATCGACCGGAGCCCCCCCGAGCAGCTGCTTCAGCGCTGCCACCGTCTCGGGCAAGGTGAAGTCCGCCTGCACGAAGTCGACGCCGGGAATGACGTCCATCGGCAGCAGATCGACGGCGACCACACGGCCGCCGGGCTGCACCAGACGCGCAGCCAGCTGACTCCAGCTGCCGGGCGCGGAACCCAGATCGACGCAGACGACGCCGGGCTTCAGCAGGCGCTCCTTTGCCTGGATCTGCTCGAGCTTGAAAACCGCGCGCGAGCGCCAACCGGCCTTGTTGGCCTGTTCGACGTAGATGTCGCGCTCCTGGCGGGCCCGCCAGCGCTGACTCGATCCGGTTCTGCGCGGCATGACGCGGCGGCGTCAGACGTATTCGACGGCGCTGATCTCGTAGGAACGCTTGCCGCTCGGGGTAGCGACCTCGACCTCGTCGCCCTGCTTCTTGCCGATCAGGGCGCGAGCGATCGGTGAACCGATCGACAGCAGCCCGTTCTTGATGTCGGCTTCGTCCTCGCCGACGATCTGATAGCGCGCCTCGCTGCCATCCTTGACGTCGACCAGATGCACGGTCGCCCCGAACACGACCTTGCCGCCGGCGTTGACGGCGGTGACGTCGATGATCTGCGCGTTGGCGAGCTTGGCCTCGATGTCGCGGATGCGCGCCTCCATGAGCCCCTGCTGCTCCTTCGCGGCATGGTATTCGGCGTTCTCTTTCAGGTCGCCGTGCGCTCTGGCGGTCGCGATCGCCGCCGTGATCTTCGGCCGCTCCTCGAACTTGAGCCGCCGGAGCTCTTCCTTCAATTGTGCGGCGCCGCGCGCCGTCAGTGGCACTTTGCTCAAATCGCTGCCTCCGCGTGCAGATCCTGCAGACGGTTCACGACGACATTGTCGAGGTGATCGAGCGCATCGCAAGTGGCTTTGGCCGCCGCGAGCGTCGTGTAGTACGTGACCCGGTAATGCACGGCCTCGCCCCGGATCGAGTGCGATTCGCGAATCGCCTGCTTGCCTTCCGTGGTGTTCACGATGAGGCTGAGCTCGCGGTTCTTGATCATGTCGACGACGTGGGGACGCCCTTCGCGCACCTTGTTCACCCGGCGGCACTCGACACCGCCCTTCGCCAGGGCCTCGGCGGTACCACCCGTGGCCACGATCTCGAAGCCACGCGCCGCCAGCATCCGGCCGAGCTCCACCGCACCGGGCTTGTCACGGTCGCGCACGCTGATGAACGCCACTCCGCGGCGCGGCAGGATGACGCCCGAGGCGAGCTGTGCCTTCGCGTAGGCCTCGCCGAACGTACGCCCGGTGCCCATGACTTCGCCGGTGGACTTCATCTCGGGCCCCAGGATCGGGTCGGCGTCGGGGAACTTGATGAACGGGAACACGGACTCCTTCACGGAGTAATAGGGCCGCCGGCCGGGGGCCGTGAAGCCCTGCTCCTTGAACGTGATGCCCGCCATGGCCTTGGCCGCGATCTTCGCGAGCGGCTGACCGATGGCCTTGGACACGAACGGGATCGTGCGCGACGCGCGCGGATTGACCTCGAGCACGTAGATCACGCCGTTCTGGATCGCGAACTGTGTGTTCATGATGCCGTTGACCTGCAGGGCCTGCGCCATCAGCTTGACCTGATCCGCGAGTTGCGCCTGCAGCTCCGGGGTCAAGCTGAACGGCGGCAGCGAGCATCCGGAATCGCCGGAGTGGATGCCCGCCTGCTCGACGTGCTCCATGATGCCACCGATCACGACTTCCTTGCCGTCGGAGATGGCGTCGACGTCCACCTCCACCGCGAGATCGAGGAACCGATCGAGCAGAATCGGACTGTCGTTCGACACGCTGACCGCGCGGTCGACGTAGTCACGTAGCTCGTCCTCGCCGTACACGATCTCCATCGCGCGCCCACCGAGCACGTACGACGGCCGCACGACCAGCGGATAACCGACCTCCTTGGCCATGACCACGGCCTCGTCGACGTTGCGCGCCGTACGGTTCGGCGGCTGCTTCAGCTTCAGCCGGTTCACGAGCTGCTGGAAGCGCTCCCGGTCCTCGGCGAGGTCGATCGAGTCCGGCGAGGTCCCGATGATCGGCACCCCGGCCTCTTCGAGCGCCCGCGCGAGCTTCAGCGGCGTCTGGCCACCGTACTGGACGATCACGCCCTTCGGCTTCTCCTTGTGCACGATCTCGAGCACGTCCTCGAGCGTGACCGGCTCGAAGTACAGGCGGTCCGAGCTGTCGTAGTCGGTCGAGACGGTCTCCGGGTTGCAGTTGACCATGATGGTCTCGTACCCGGCCTCCTTCAGCGCGAAGGACGCGTGCACGCAACAGTAGTCGAACTCGATGCCCTGGCCGATCCGGTTGGGACCGCCACCGAGGATCATGATCTTCTGCCGATCCGTGGGCTCGGCCTCGCAGAAGTCCTCGTAGGTCGAGTACATGTAGGCCGTGTGACTCGCGAACTCCGCGGCGCAGCTGTCGACCCTCTTGAATACGGGCCTGATATTCTCTTTGTAACGCGCTGATCGGACTATCTTTTCCTTGACCCCGATCAGGTCGGCAATCCGCCGATCGCTGAACCCGCGCCGCTTCAGCGGCCGCAGCTCCTCCGGCATCAGCACGCCGGGTCCGAGCGCGGCGATGTGCTTCTCGAGGTCGATCAGCTCCTTGATCTGGACGAGGAACCAGAGATCGATGGCCGTGAGCTCGTGCACCTGCTCGAGCGTGAGCCCGTGCCGGAAGGCATCGCCCACGTACCAGAGGCGCCGGCTGCCCGCCATCCGGAGCTCGTGCTTGAGCTTCGACCAGTCTTCCTCCGTCTCGACCGACTTCATGATCGGGTTCAGGCCGTCCGTGCCGATCTCGAGACCGCGCAATGCCTTCTGCAGCGATTCCTGGAACGTGCGGCCCATGGCCATGACCTCGCCGACCGACTTCATCTGCGTGGTCAGCCGGTCCGCGGCCTGCGGGAATTTCTCGAACGTGAACCGCGGCACTTTCGTCACGACGTAGTCGATGGTCGGCTCGAACGATGCCGGCGTGGCGCCGCCGGTGATCTCGTTCTTCAGCTCGTCGAGCGTGTAGCCGACCGCGAGCTTCGCTGCGACCTTGGCGATCGGGAAACCCGTGGCCTTCGATGCGAGCGCCGACGAACGCGACACGCGGGGATTCATCTCGATCACCAGCAGCCGCCCGTCTTTCGGCGAGATCGCGAACTGCACGTTGGAGCCGCCCGTATCGACGCCGATCTTGCGCAGCACGGCGATCGACGCGTCGCGCATGCGCTGGTATTCCTTGTCCGTCAGCGTTTGCGCGGGAGCGACCGTGATCGAGTCGCCCGTGTGGATACCCATCGGATCGAGGTTCTCGATCGAACAGACGATGATGCAGTTGTCGTTCCTGTCGCGAACGACCTCCATCTCGAACTCTTTCCAGCCGATCACGGACTCCTCGACCAGCACTTCGCCCGTGGGCGACTGATCGATGCCGCGACTCACGATGTCCTCGAACTCCTCGCGGTTGTAGGCGATGCCGCCACCGCTGCCACCCAGCGTGAACGAGGGGCGCACGATGGTCGGGAAGCCGACTTCCTCCTGTACCGCCCATGCTTCCTCGAGCGAATGCGCGGTTCCGGCGCGCGGCGTCGCGAGACCGATGTCCTTCATCGCCTGGCGGAACAGCTCGCGGTCCTCGGCCATGTCGATGGCTTCGCGCGAAGCCGCGATCAGCTCGACGCCGTACTTCTCGAGCACGCCCTCCCGGACGAGATCGAGTGCACAGTTCAACGCGGTCTGTCCGCCCATGGTCGGCAGCAGCGCGCTCGGCCGTTCCTTGGCGATGATCTCGGCGATCGTCCGCCATTGGATGGGCTCGATGTAGATCGCGTCTGCGCTCGCCGGATCGGTCATGATCGTCGCCGGATTCGAGTTCACCAGGATCACCCGGTAACCCTCCTCCTTCAGCGCCTTGCACGCCTGCGTGCCCGAGTAGTCGAACTCACACGCCTGCCCAATGATGATGGGGCCGGCGCCGATGATCAGAATGCTTTCGAGATCGTCGCGACGGGGCATTACTCGACCTGACTTCCAGCGTTAATCGTCACTTTGTTGAATCGGAAACATCTACGCGCTCTGGGCCCGCAGGCGATACGTCTTCATCGAAGCCGTGAACCGCCGGAACAGGGGCAGCAGATCGTGCGGTCCGGGGCTCGCTTCGGGATGACCCTGGAACGAGAACGCCGGCCGGTCGATGCGCTCGATGCCCTGCAGGCTGCCGTCGAACAGCGAGCGATGCGTGGCGCGCACATTGGCCGGAAGCGTCGATTCCTGGACCGCGAAACCGTGGTTCTGGCTCGTGATCATGACTCGCCCGGAGTCGATTTCCACGACCGGGTGATTCGCGCCGTGGTGCCCGAACTTCATCTTCTCGGTCTTCGCCCCGCTCGCTAGACCGAGCAACTGGTGGCCGAGACAGATGCCGAACACCGGCAGCCCCTTGTCCACGAGCGCCCGGATGGCTTCGATCGCGTAGTCGCAGGGCTCCGGATCACCGGGTCCGTTCGACAGGAAGATGCCGTCCGGATGCAGTGCCAGCGCCTCCTCCGCGGACGTGGTGGCCGGCACTACGGTCACGCGGCAGTCCTCCTCGGCCAGCAGCCGCAGGATATTGCGCTTGATGCCGTAGTCGAACGCCACGACGTGAAACGCCGCGACGCGCTTCGTATAGACGCTCTGGCGATCCGGCCAGATGCTGCCCTGGTTCCACTGGTAGCTCTGCTTCGCGCTGACCAGCTTCGCCAAGTCCATGCCCTTCAGGCCCGGGAACTTGCGGGCCGCGCGTACCGCTTCATCCGGATTCGCCTTGGCGCCGGTCACGATGCAGCCTGCCTGCGCCCCTTTGTCGCGAATCAGCCGCGTGAGCTGGCGGGTGTCGATCTCGGCGATCGCAACCGTCTTGCCTCGACGCAAGAACTCCTGGAGGCTGGATTCAGCGCGATAGTTGCTAACGACCGGCGACAGATCGCGGATGATCAAACCCGCCGCAAAGGTCTTCGTCGATTCGAAGTCGTCCGAGTTCGTACCGACGTTGCCGATGTGCGGGTACGTCAGGGTCACGATCTGGCGGTAGTAGGACGGGTCCGTCAGGATCTCCTGATACCCCGTCATCGAGGTGTTGAACACCACCTCGCCAAGAGTCCGGCCCTCGGCGCCTACCGAGATGCCTTTGAACACGGTTCCGTCTTCGAGCGCTAGTATCGCCGGCTCTGCCACGCTGAGCTCCTAGAAACATCGGCTTGCACGAACCCGCGGGATGGGCTGCAAGCCCGGCAGCCGATCCCGTGTTGGTCAACGGGGAAACTCAGGCGGCTATTCTAGCTCGCCCTTCGGTCATTGATCTACAGAAATCCGGCGATACGCGCGAACGCGCCGGCAGGGCGCGTCATTCGCGCGTGAGCCCAAGCACGTCCGCCATCGAATACAGCCCCGGCGCCCGCCCCGCTGCCCAGCGCGCGGCCCGCAGCGCGCCGCGGGCGAACATCTTCCGATCCGCGGCTTCGTGCGTGAACTCGACCTGTTCTTCGGCACCGATGAAGCGCACGGTGTGCTCGCCGACGACGTTGCCTCCGCGCACCACCGCGAAGCCGATGGTGCCGGGAACGCGCGGACCCGTGCGGCCATGCCGCGCATACACCGCGAGATCCGCGAGCTTGCGCCCCCGCGCGGCCGCAACGCACTCGCCGAGCGCCAGCGCCGTGCCCGAGGGCGCGTCCACCTTGTGCCGATGGTGCGCTTCGATGATCTCGACGTCGTAACCCTCGCCGAGCGCCTTCGCCGCGCGGCCGACCAGGTCCATGAAGACGTTCACGCCGACGCTCATGTTGCGCGCGTACACGATCGGGATTTCATGTGCGGCCTTTTCCATGGCCTTCTGCTGGCGGTCTTCGAGCCCCGTCGTGCCGATGACCAGGGCGGTGCCACTCTCGATGCAGGCGCGCAGGTTCGATTCCGTGGCCGATGGCAAAGTGAAGTCGACGGCCACCTGGGCGGAATGCAGGCCCTGAGCACGTTCGTCGGTCAGGGGCACGCCCACGGGATCGACGCCCACCAATTCGGCCGCGTCCCGCCCGAGCATGCGGTCGCCGGACTCGGTGACTGCACCGACCAGCTTCAGATCGGTCGTTTCGAACACACAGCTCATGACCGCCCGGCCCATGCGACCGGCGGCACCGAGCACCGCAACCTTCAGCAAGCGTCAGGCTCCCATCCGCTCGAAGAACTTCTTCACGCCGTCGAACCACGAGCGTGCCCGCGGATTATGCCGTGATCCATCGCGCTGAAGCGAATCGTCGAACGCCCGGAGCCGTTCCTTCTGCTCGCTGGACAGATTGACCGGAGTTTCCACCTGCACCCGGCAGAACAGGTCGCCGACGCCGCTGTCGCGCACCGATCGGACACCCTTGCCGCGCAAACGGAACAGACTGCCCGACTGAGTCTCGGCAGGGATCTTCAGCACGACGTCACCATCGAGTGTCGGCACGTCCACCGTGCCACCGAGGACTGCCGTTGCAAAACTCACGGGAACCTCGCAGCTCAGGTTCTGACCTTCGCGCGTGAAGATCGGGTGTGCCTTCACGGAGATGTCGACGTACAGGTCGCCGGGTGGCCCTCCGTTGCGTCCGGCTTCGCCCTCGCGTGCCAGCCGGATGCGATCGCCGTTGTCGACGCCGGCCGGGACCTTGACCGACAGCGTCTTGTTGCGTCGGACGCGGCCACGGCCCGAGCATTCACGGCACGGCTTTTCGATCACACTCCCCGCGCCGCCGCAGTTCGGGCATGTCTGCTGAATCGAGAAGAAACCCTGCGCGACGCGCACCTGCCCGGCGCCACCGCAGGTGCCGCAGCTCACCGGTTGCGACCCCGGCTCCGCGCCCTTGCCGCCGCAGCGCGTGCACTCGACCTGCCCGGGAAGGTCGAGCGTGATGGTGTCGCCCGCGACGGCCTGCTCGAGCGTCAACTCCAGCTCGTAACGCAGGTCGGCGCCGCGGAATACCTGATTCCGCCCGCCGCGCCGGCCGGCGCCGAAGATGTCGCCGAAAACATCTCCGAAGATATCGCTGAAGGCGTCGGCCCCGCCGCCGAATCCCCCACCGCCCATGCCCGGACCGCCCTGGACCCCAGCATGGCCGAACCGATCGTAGGCGGCGCGCTTGTCCTTGTCGGACAGGACCTCGTAGGCCTCCTTGGCCTCCTTGAAGTGCGCTTCGGCGTCGGGGTTGTCCGGATTGCGGTCCGGGTGGTATTTCATCGCGAGGCGACGGTAGGCCTTCTTCAAATCCGCCTCGGCCGCATCGCGGCCGACACCGAGCACTTCGTAGTAGTCCCGTTTCGCCATCCCGTTCCTCAAACCGAAGAGGAGAGCACGCTTCGGCGTGCCCTCCTCGCTACTCCCATCTCAGGCTCGACGGTCGCGCGTCAGCTCTTGCGCTTGTCGTCCTTGACCTCTTCGAATTCCGCGTCGACCACGTTGTCGTCACCGCCGCCTGGAGCCGCGCCGCCGGCGTCCTTCTGCCCGGCGTACATGCGCTGCGCCAATCCGGAGGACGCGTCGCTCAGCGTCTTCAGCTTCGCCTCGATCGCCGCCTTGTTGTCGCCCTTGATGGCGGCCTTGAGGTCGGCCAGAGCCGACTCGATCTTCGCTCGCTCCTCGCTCGTGACCTTGTCGCCGAGATCCTTCAGCGACTTCTCGGTCGCGTGGGCCAGCGCATCGGCCTGATTGCGGGTGTCCGCCAGCTCGCGGAACTTCGCGTCCTCGGCCGCGTGCGCCTCGGCGTCGCCCACCATGCGCTTGATCTCGTCCTCGGAGAGCCCGGACGAGGCCTTGATCACGATCTTCTGCTCCTTGCCCGTCGCCTTGTCCTTGGCCGACACGTTCAGGATGCCGTTCGCGTCGATGTCGAACGTGACCTCGACCTGCGGCATGCCGCGCGGCGCCGGCGGCAGATCCGACAGATCGAACCGGCCGAGCGACTTGTTGTCGCTGGCACGGCCGCGCTCGCCCTGCAGCACGTGGATCGTAACCGCGGTCTGGTTGTCCTCGGCCGTAGAGAACGTCTGCGTGGCCTTCGTCGGAATCGTGGTGTTCTTGTCGATCAGCTTCGTCATCACGCCACCGAGCGTCTCGATACCGAGCGACAGCGGAGTGACGTCGAGCAGGAGCACGTCCTTGACCTCGCCCGCGAGCACGCCGGCCTGGATGGCGGCGCCCACCGCCACGGCCTCGTCCGGGTTCACGTCCTTGCGTGGCTCCTTGCCGAACAGCGTCTGCACGACTTCCTGCACCTTCGGCATGCGCGTCTGGCCGCCGACGAGGATCACGTCGTCGACTTCCGACACCTTGAGGCCCGCGTCGTTGAGCGCGGTCTTGCACGGCGCGATCGTCTTCTCGATCAGGTCCTCGACCAGCGACTCGAGCTTCGCGCGCGTGAGGTTGATGTTCAGATGCTTCGGACCGCTGGCGTCGGCCGTGATGTACGGCAGGTTAACCTCGGTCTGCTGGCGCGACGACAGCTCGATCTTGGCCTTCTCGGACGCCTCCTTCAGGCGCTGCATCGCGAGCGGATCGCGCCGAATGTCGACGCCGCTCTCCTTCTGAAACTCCTTCGCGAGGTAGTCGATGATGCGCTTGTCGAAGTCCTCGCCGCCGAGGAAGGTGTCGCCGTTGGTCGCGAGCACCTCGAACTGGTGCTCGCCGTCCACTTCGGCAATCTCGATGATCGAGATGTCGAACGTGCCGCCACCCAGGTCGTACACCGCGATCTTGCGATCGCCGCGCTTCTTGTCGAGACCGTAGGCGAGCGCCGCAGCCGTCGGCTCGTTGATGATGCGCTTGACCTCGAGACCCGCGATGCGGCCGGCGTCTTTCGTCGCCTGGCGCTGCGAGTCGTTGAAGTACGCGGGCACCGTAATCACGGCTTCCGTGACCTTCTCACCGAGATAGTCCTCGGCCGTCTGCTTCATCTTCGTGAGCACGCGCGCGGAAATCTCCGGCGGCGCCATCTTCTTGCCGTTGGCCTCGACCCACGCGTCGCCGTTGTCGGCCTTCACGATCTTGTACGGCACCATGCCGACGTCCTTCTGGACCACGTCGTCTTCGAACCGGCGGCCGATCAGCCGCTTGATGGCGTACAGCGTGTTGCTCGGATTGGTGACGGCCTGGCGTTTCGCGGTCTGCCCCACGAGCACTTCGCCGTCCTTCGTGAACGCGATGATCGACGGGGTCGTACGGTCGCCCTCGCTGTTGTCGATGACCTTCGGCTTGCCGCCCTCCATGACCGCAACGCAGGAGTTGGTCGTCCCGAGGTCGATGCCAATCACTCTACCCATGATGTTTCTGCTCCAGAATCGTTGAAATAGCGGTGAACCCGTTGATCACTGCGAGATGGGGCGAGGACGCGACAATTCAAGCGTCGGCCGCCCGCGAAACGACGACCTTCGCGGCCCGCAGCAGCCTTTCGTTCAACTCGTAGCCCTTCTGCACGACCTCGAGCACGGTGTTCGGCGCCACGGCGGCCGCGGGCAGCAGACTCAGCGCCTCGTGCTTGTTCGGATCGAACGGCTGCCCCTTCGGGTCGATCTCGCGGATCCCGGCGCCGCCGAAGGCATCGTCGAGCAACCGCAGTGTGGCGCGGACCCCCTCGAACTGCGGTCCGAGCCCGGCCTTTTCGGCGGCGATCAGCCCGGCCTCGAGGCTGTCGCGGACCGGCAGGATCGCCTGCGCGAGCTTCTCCGCACCGAATTTGCGCGCCATGTCGACTTCGCGAGCACTGCGCTTGCGCAGGTTCTCGAGCTCGGCGGCGGTGCGCAGATAGCGGTCGCGGTTGTCCTCGGCCTCGCGGCGCAGCGCTTCCAGTGCGGGATCGGCGCCTCCCGAGCCCGCGGTATCCGTCTGTTCTTCATTCATGGCAAATCCCTGCTCCGCCCCTAAGGCGAAGCGCCTCGACACAAGGGTTGTGCGGCAGATGAGGGCTAGCTGCCCGACTTCAAGGCGCGACCCAGCAACTTGGCCGTCACGTCGACGATCGGGATCACCCGCTCGTACGCCATCCGCGTCGGCCCGATGACCCCGAGCACGCCCATCGTGTCGTCCTCGGATGCGTACGGCGCAGCGACGATACTATAGGAATCGAGCAGCTGGTACCCGGATTCCTGGCCGATGAAGATCTGGACGCCGTCGGCCCGCATGCTCTGGTCGAGCAGGTGCAGGATGTCCTGCTGGCGGCTGAAAGCCTCGAACAGCCCCTTCAGGGTTTCCACGTCGGCCACACGATCGGCGCCCATGAGGTTGGTTTCGCCCGCGACGACGAACTCGGGCTCCGGCTCGGCCTCCGGAACCACCTTCTGCGCCATTTCGATGGCCTCGATCATGAGCGCGTTCATCGATGCACGCGTCTTCCTGAGCTCGGCCAGCAGCAGCTCGCGCACCTCGGGCAGCGTCCGCCCGGCGAAATGCTCGTTCAGGTAGTTGCTGGCGCGACGCAGCTCGTCAGCACCGTAATCTCGATGAACGTTCAAGATCTTGTTCTGGACCTCGCGGTCGTTGATCACGAGGATGGCCAGCACGCGCTGATTGGAGAGCGGCAGAAAGTCGATCTGACGCAAAGCCGTCTGTGCGCGTCGCGGGACCGTGACGATGCCTGCGAGGCTCGTCACGGCCGACAAAAGATTGGATACCGAGAGGGCCAGCGCTTGGGGATCGCCGGAAGTCTCGTTCAACCCCTGACTGAACCGCAGCAGGTCCTCGCCCTTGGGGGGCGTCAACTTGATCAACGTGTCGACGAAGAAGCGGTAACCCTTGATGGTGGGCACGCGCCCGGCCGACGTATGCGGCGAGCTGACGAAGCCGAGCTCCTCGAGGTCGGCCACGATGTTGCGAATCGTCGCCGGGCTCAGCTCGAGACCCGACTCGCGCGACAACGTGCGCGAGCCGACGGGCTGCCCTTCGCGAATATATCTGTCGACGAGAATGCGCAGCAGATGTTGTGCGCGTTCGTCCAAAACGTCTCGGGATTTGTCGCTCGCCATCGGCGCTGGCTGTGATAACTTAGAGGCCGCTTCGAAGCGTACAGCACGCTAGCAACGGGCTCCCGCCACTGTCAAGAAACCGATCATGCCGCGTGAATTCAGGACAGTCGGCCTCTGGGGACGCTTGAGCGAACAGGCGGTCGCCGAACCCGCGCTGCAGGTGCTGAAGCACCTCAAGAAGCACGGCATTCGGGTTTTCGCCTCCATCGAATCCGACGGCAACGATGCATTCGGCGAGGCAACACGCGTGCCCGAGCGCGACCTCGTTCCCTCTGTCGACCTCGTCGTCGCCGTGGGCGGTGACGGCACATTGTTACATGCGGCCCGCCACGTGGCCGGCCGCGACGTACCGCTGCTCGGCGTGAACCGGGGCCGGCTCGGATTTCTGACCGACATCTCGCCGGAGCACATGCTGCAGGCCATCGACGCGATCATGGCCGGCGATTACCTGTCCGAGCGCCGCCCCCTGCTCGCCGCAAGGCTTCCTGGGCGCTCCGGCCCGGAGACCTTGTTCGCCGTGAACGACGTGGTGCTGCAGAAGGGCGAGACCGGCCGCATGCTCGACTTCACGACCGTGGTCGACGGCGTCTACGTGAATACGCATCGCGGAGACGGCCTGATCATCGCCACGCCGACCGGCTCGACGGCGTACGCCCTGTCGTGCGGCGGCCCGATCATCCAGCCGAACGTGAATGCGCTCGTCATCGTGCCTATCTGTCCGCACACGCTCAGCGATCGCCCGCTCGTCCTGCCATCGACCAGCACCGTTCGCGTGGGCCTCGAGCGCGACACGCACGGCCCGGCGCACGTCGTCTGTGACGGCGAGCCGCTCGCCAAGCTCGCGGGCGGCGATACCGTAACGATCAGCCTCGCCACGCAGGCGGTTACGCTCCTGCATCCGCGCGATTACAACTACTACGAGCTGCTGCGGTCGAAACTGAACTGGGGCCGGGCGAACCGCGATCGCCCACCGCCGCGCTGACACGCCATGCTGAGTCTGATCCGCGCGAAGAACTACGCGGTCATCGACGAAGTCGAGCTCGAGTTTCCGCGCGGCTTCAGCGTGATGACCGGCGAGACCGGCGCCGGCAAATCGATCCTCGTCGACGCGCTGGGGCTCGCCCTCGGTGACCGCGCGGACGCCGGCGCCGTGCGCCACGGCGCGGAACGCGCGGAGATCAGCGTGCTGTTCGAGATTCCACACGGTCACGCCGCGCTCGAGTGGCTCGCCGAACGCGGCCTCGAAGACGACACGAACTGCGCCCTGCGCCGCGTCGTCGGCGCGGACGGACGCTCGCGCGCATTCATCAACGGTCAACCCGCGACGCTCCAGGACCTCAAGGCGCTGGGCGGCCTGCTCGTCGACATCCACGGGCAGCACGCACACCAGTCGCTGCTGGAAACCGGCGCCCAGCGGGCCCTGCTCGATTCCTACGGCGGGCACGAGGCGCTGGCCGCGAAGGTCGCCGCGGCATACACGGCATGGCGCACGCTCGAGAGCGATCTCGCAACGCGCCGCACGAGCGGCGCGAATCGCGCCGCGGAGCTGGAACTCCTGAGGTTCCAGGCCGCGGAGATCGAGACCCTGGCCGTCGCGGACGGCGAACCCGAACGACTGGCCCTGGAGCGCGAGCGGCTCGCGAACACCGACAGGCTGCTCTCGGGTGCCAACGCAGCGCTCGAGCGCCTTGCCGAGAGCGACACGGCATCGGCCTACTCCGCCGTCGTCCACGCGCGGCGCGAGCTCGAGCGGCTCGTGGAGCACGATCCGTCGCTGCGCGCGCCGGTCGAACTGCTCGCGGGCATCGAGGCGGAGATCCGCGACGTCGAGTCCACCTTGAGCCACTACCGGGACCGGATCGAAGCCGATCCGGAGCGCCTGACATGGGTGGACGAGCGGCTCGCGAGAATCCGCGCGGTCGCACGCCGCCACGGCGTCGCACCCGAGGAGCTCGGGGCGACGCTCGCGGGCCTGCGCACACGCATTGCCTCGCTCGACGACAGCGCGGGCTCGCTCGAGGACCTGGCGGCCAGGGCCGCAACCGCTCGCGCGACGTTCCTCGCGGAGGCGAAGAAGCTCGGCGCGAAGCGTGCGAAGCAGGCGGCATCGCTCGGCCCCGCCGTGACGGCGGAGCTCGCGGAGCTCGGCATGCCGAACGGCGAGTTCCGCGTCGATCTCGCGCCGAAGACCGAGGACCACGCGGATGCTCACGGACTGGAGAGAGTCGAATTCCAGGTCCGGCTGAACCCCGGGCAGCCGTTCGGCGCGTTGAGCAAGGTGGCATCCGGCGGCGAGCTGTCGCGGCTCAGCCTCGCGATCGAGGTCGTGCGCTCGGGCGCCTCACCCGTCACGGCGTTCGTCTTCGACGAGGTCGATACGGGCATTGGCGGTCGGGTGGCCGAAATCGTCGGCAGGAAGCTGCGCGAGCTCGCGAAGGCCCGCCAGGTGCTCTGCGTGACCCACCTGCCGCAGGTCGCGAGCCAGGGCCAAGCGCACTATCGAGTGGTGAAACTGACGGACGGCAAAGCGAGCCGAACACAGGTGAAGCCTCTGTCGGCAGAGGAACGCGTCGAGGAGCTGTCGCGAATGCTCGGTGGCGTGGAGATCACGGACCGCACACGCGCCCACGCGGCCGAGATGATCGAGCGCGCGGCGCGCTGAAGCGCGAGATCAGGCAGGCTTCTTCGGTCGGACGAACAACACGAGGCTGTGGTCCTCGATGTCGTAACCGTATTTGTCCGCGATCTCGCGCTGCAACTGCTCGATGCGATCGTCGAAGAACTCCGTCACGCGCCCCGTCTCGAGACATACCATGTGATCGTGGTGCGTGCGGTCGGCCAGCTCGAATACGGCCTGCCCGCCCTCGAAGTTGTTACGACTCACGAGCCCGGCGCGCTCGAACTGCGTCAGCACGCGATAGACGGTAGCGAGGCCGAGTTCCTCGCCGCTGTCGAGCAAGGCGCGGTAGATCGCCTCCGCCGACATGTGCCGTTGTTGGCTGTGCTCGAGTATCTGCAGCACCTTCAGGCGCGGTGACGTGACCTTGAGACCTGCCTTGCGAAGATCCTGTCGTTCCACTTGCGCCTCTCTCGAGCCTGATCGAGTATGATTCGCCTTGAATTATGGACCAACGTTAACGTGCGCTCTACCGTGTTCACATACGTACATTCCGTTTGTCGCCGCCTCTTCATCGCGGCGCCTCTGGTGCTGGCTCTCGCAGCCTGCGTGTATCGCGTCGACATCCAGCAGGGCAACCTGCTCAAGGACAAGGACATACAGCAGGTCGAGGTCGGCATGACACGCAGCCAGGTTCAGTTCCTGCTCGGCACGCCGATGGTTGCCGACAGCTTCCACCGCGAGCGCTGGGACTACGCGTACTCGCTGCGCAAGGGCCGCTCGCAGGAAATCGACCGACGCTGGATCGTCGTGTACTTCGAGAACGATCGGGTATCGAAGATCGAGCGCGATCTGACGCTGCAGCCTTCGTCCTAGCCCGCCGGCGCCGCGAGGCTTACGTCGGCACGCCGTAGATTTTGCCGGCGCGCTCGATGAAGGCGCTCATCTGCGCGCCGGCCAGCTCTTCGAACACCTTGGCGAACACGACGCCGAACGGCGACAGCGCGACCTCGAACCGCAGCGAGAGCGACACGTCGCAACCCGACGGCGCGCCTGGTACGAACTTCCACTCGCCGCGCAGCCGGCGAAACGGTCCCGACACGAGCTCGATGCCGATCGTCTCGGGGCGACGCAGGGTGTTGCGGGTGCGGAAGCTCTGCTGAAAGCCGAGAGCGCCGATCTCGAGCGTGGCCTCGATCGAGTCCGCCTGCCGCGCGTCGATACGCGCGCCGCGGCACCAATGCAGGAACTTCGGATAGCTCTCGACGTCGTTGACGAGATCGAACATCTGTTCCGCGCTGTAAGGCACCTGCGCGCGTCTCTGCACCGTAGGCAAGAATCTCTCTCCAGGAAGTCCGACGTGTTTTTTTGCCGGCGATTCTAGGATCATTGCCGCCCCATGGCCAAGAAATCCGATCGACCGAGCTCCATCGCGCAGAACAAGAAGGCGCGCTTCGACTATTTCATCGAGGAACGCCTGGAAGCCGGCCTGGCGCTGCAGGGCTGGGAGGTCAAGAGCATGCGCGCGGGCAAGGCGCAGCTGACGGACGCGTTCGTGATCCTGCGCGACGGCGAGGCCTGGCTGCTCGGCTCGCACGTCACACCGCTGAACACGGCCTCGACGCACGTGACCGCCGATCCGAAGCGCATGCGCAAGCTGCTGCTGAACCGCCGCGAGATCGACCGCCTGACCGGTCTGGTCGACAGGAAAGGCTACACGCTGGTGGCGCTCGAGCTGTACTGGAGCAAGAACCGCGCAAAGCTGGCCGTGGGACTCGCGCGTGGCAAGAAGCAGCACGACAAACGCGACACCGAGAAGGACCGCGACTGGCAGCGCGACCGGTCCCGGGTCATGAAGACCCGCGCGCACTGATGCGAAATCCCGATGCGGCGCCTTGCAACCCCGCCGGCCTGCCCTAAACTAGGGGCTACCTGGGGGCGACCTGGTTTCGACGTGGGTCGCGAAGCCTGAGGGGCATGCCGAGGTGCAGGATCCTCGTTAAACAGTCTGCAAACTGTTAGTTGCCAACGACGACAACTACGCACTTGCCGCTTAATACCCGGTAGGGT
The DNA here is from genome assembly GCA_035548835.1 of Gammaproteobacteria bacterium. Taxonomy (GTDB): domain Bacteria; phylum Pseudomonadota; class Gammaproteobacteria; order Steroidobacterales; family Rariloculaceae; genus FEN-1219. The sequence goes on from DASZSB010000094.1 coordinate 36,233, forward strand.
GCCGTCTGACTGGAGCCGTGCTTGTGCGTCCAGCGTCCTTCGGGACATTCAGGCGTCATAGCTCACAAGATCGCGGCGAGGTAAGTCCGGGACCGAGCTGCTAAAACCAACGGAATCGCCGTCAGTGGGCCCTGTTCGTCGGGTTGCTGCCGGTTAAAACAATAGACGCGACTACGCATGTAGAACCGACGGTAGAGGGCTTGCGGACGCGGGTTCGATTCCCGCCGCCTCCACCACCTGCCGGAAACGGCGCGCTCGCAGACGGAGCGCGCCGTCTTCTTGTGCGCGGCGCGGGCGCAGTCAGCGCCGACTGCCGCCGAGCAGCGAGCCGAGCACGCCGCGCAACAGTGCGCGACCCGCCTGTGATCCGATCGTCCGGACCGCGCTCTTCGCCATCGCCTCCACGAGTCCCTGTGTCTGGCGGCCACCCCGCGGCCCAACGCGCCCGAAGAGAATCTCCTGCGTCAGACTCTGGTTCGGACCCGCGGGCGGCTGCGGCGGCGGCGAGTCCGGCTGACGTGCAGCGGTGCGCGTCTTCAGCACCTCGTACGCCGACTGGCGATCGACGGCCTTCTCGTAGACGCCCGCCACGGGAGACCCCGCCACGATCCGCGCGCGCGCTGCGGCATCGATCGGCCCGATCTGACTGCCGGGCGGCGCGATGAGCGCGCGCTCGGTGACGCCGGGCCGCCCCTGGGCATCGAGGAACGACACGAGCGCCTCGCCCACCCCGAGCTCCGTGATCGCCTGCTCGATCTTCAGCGCCGGATTCGGGCGCATCGTCTCGGCGGCCGATTTCACCGCCTTCTGATCGCGCGGCGTGAACGCGCGCAGCGCGTGCTGCACGCGATTGCCGAGCTGACCGAGAACCGTATCCGGCACGTCGAGCGGACTCTGCGTGACGAAATACACGCCGACCCCCTTCGAGCGAATCAAGCGCACGACCTGCTCGATCTTCTCGAGCAGCGGCTTCGGCGCATCGCCAAACAGCAGGTGCGCCTCGTCGAAGAAGAACACGAGCTTCGGCTTCTCCGGATCGCCGACCTCGGGCAGATGCTCGTATAGCTCGGCGAGCAGCCACAGCAGCATCGTCGCGTAGAGTTTCGGCGCTGCCAGCAGCTGGTCGGCTGCCAGGATGTTGACCACGCCCTTGCTGCCCGCGGTCTGCAGCAGGTCCTCGATGTTCAGCATGGGCTCGCCGAAGAACTGCTCGAGGCCCTGCTCCGACAGCGTCAGGAGCCCGCGCTGGATGGCGCCGATCGAAGCCATCGACACGTTCCCGTATTCCGTCGTGTACTCTGCGGCGTGCTCGCCCACGTGCTGCAGCATCGCGCGCAGATCCTTCAGGTCGAGCAGCAGCAGGCCCGCGTCGTCCGCGATCTTGAACGTCAGCGTCAGCACGCCGGCCTGCGTGTCGTTCAGATCGAGCAGCCGCGAGAGCAGCAGCGGGCCGAGATCGGAAATCGTGGCGCGAACCGGGTGCCCCTGCTTCCCGAACACGTCCCAGAACACCACGGGACACCCTTCGCGACGCAGTTCGATGCCGAGCTCCGCGGCGCGTTCGACGACCTTCGGGTTATTGCCGCCGGCGGCCGAGATGCCCGACAGGTCGCCCTTGACGTCCGCCATGAACACCGGCACGCCGATGCGGGAAAACTGCTCCGCCATCGTCTGCAGCGTCACGGTCTTGCCGGTGCCGGTCGCGCCGGTGATGAGTCCGTGGCGGTTGCCGAGCGCAGGCAGCAGCGTCAGCTCGGTGGCACCCGCCTTCGCAATCAACAGTGGATCGGCCATACGTAGTGATCGTCCTGGCGTGCTCGTCGGTTCGGTGCCGCACACGCACGCGGCTTTGTCGTCGTGCCGAATATACAACACGCCCCGAACTACGGTAGGTTAGCCGCACGTCAGCGGCCTGCCGGCCGCCGGCCACCACACGATCGCAAGGGGGGATTCGTCGGGATGGCGACCACTGTCGAAAAAGGGCTGCCGCGCCCGGTGTCGCTCGGCCTCTGGGCCGCGGTCGTCGTGCTCGGCACATTCGCGCTCGCCGGGGTCGCACTGAACCGCGGCGAATCCATCAATGCGCTGTGGTTCATCGTCGCGGCGATCTGCATCTACGCCCTCGGTTACCGCTTCTACAGTGCGTTCCTCGCCGCCAAGGTGTTCGCGCTCGATCCGACGCGCGCCACGCCGGCCGAGCGCTTCAGCGACGGCCGCGACTTCGTGCCGACGAACCGCTGGATCGTATTCGGCCATCACTTCGCCGCCATCGCCGGCCCGGGTCCGCTGATCGGCCCGACGCTGGCTGCACAGTTCGGCTACCTTCCCGGCACGCTCTGGATCCTGATCGGCGCGACGCTCGGCGGCTGCGTGCAGGATTTCGTGTCGCTGTTCTGTTCCATTCGCCGCGACGGCCGTTCGCTCGGCCAGATGGCGCGCGACGAGCTCGGACCCATCGGCGGCGCCGTCGCGCTGATCGGCGTGCTCGCCATCATGATCATCCTGATCGCCGTGCTCGGCCTGGTCGTGGTCAACGCAATGCGGCACAGCCCGTGGGCCACGTCGACCGTCGCGGCCACGATTCCGATCGCGATCATGATCGGCCTGTTCATGCGCCACCTGCGCCCCGGCCGCGTGCTCGAGGGCACGGCTATCGGCGTCGTCCTGCTGCTGCTCGCGGTTTTCGGCGGCGGCTGGATCGACAAGCACGAGACGCTGCGCGCATGGTTCGACTACGACGCGCCGACGCTCGCGCTCATGGTCATCCTGTACGGCTTCGCGGCGGCGGTGCTGCCGGTGTGGCTGCTGCTCGCGCCGCGCGACTATCTCTCGACGTTCATGAAGATCGGCACGATTGCGGCGCTCGCCGTCGCCATCGTTATTCTGAACCCCGAGGTCAAGATGCCGGCGCTGACCCAGTTCGCGGACGGCACGGGCCCGATCTTCGCCGGCAACGTGTTTCCGTTCGTGTTCATCACGATCGCATGCGGCGCGATCTCGGGCTTCCACTCCCTGATCTCGTCCGGCACCACGCCGAAGCTTCTGGCCAACGAGCGCGACGCGCGCTTCATCGGCTACGGCGCCATGGCGGTCGAGTCGTTCGTCGCCATCATGGCGATGGTGGCCGCGTGCGTGCTCGATCCCGGCGTGTACTTCGCCATCAACAGCCCGGCGGGCGTCGTGGGCGCGCAGGCGGCCGATGCCGTCGCGAAGATCGCGTCCTGGGGCTACCCCGTGACCGTGCAGCAGATGCAGGAGCTCGCGCGTGAGATGGGCGAAGCCACGCTGTTCGCTCGCACGGGCGGAGCGCCGTCGCTCGCCGTCGGCATGGCCAGCATCTTCTCGAATGCGTTCGGCAACACGCTGCTCGCGGTCTGGTACCACTTCGCCATCATGTTCGAGGCACTGTTCATCCTGACGACCGTGGATGCCGGCACGCGCGTCGCACGCTTCATGCTGCAGGACGTCCTCGGCAACGTCGTGCCGGCCATGGGCCGCACGAGCTGGTATCCGAGCGTGCTCGCGTGCAGCGGGCTCGTCGTCGCGGGCTGGGGCTACTTCCTCTACATCGGCACGATCGATCCGCTCGGCGGCATCAACAGTCTGTGGCCGCTGTTCGGCATCTCGAACCAGATGCTGGCGGCCATCGCGCTATGCGTGGCAACGACGGTGCTCGTGAAGTCCGGGCGCAGCCGGTTCGCCTGGGTCACCGTGGTGCCGCTCGTGTGGCTCGTGCTCGTGACGTCGACGGCCGCGTGGCAGAAGCTGTTCAGCCCGGATCCGGCGCTCGGCTTTCTGTCCCACGCCGAAGGTCTCGCGGCACAGCTCGCATCGGGAGCGCTGACCGGTACCGCCGCGGACCAGGCGCCGCGACTCATCTTCAACGATCGCCTCGACGCCGCGCTGACCGCGTTCTTCCTCGTCACCGTGTGGGTGCTCGTCGTGGAGACTACGCGGGTCTGCTACGCGTCGCTGGCCGGCCGCCGCTGCCCGCCCTTGGCCGAGACACCGCACGTGCCGAGCCGGCTCGTGGAGGACTGGGTCCGTGATTGACGCGCTGCGCCGCCTCTGGGCCGCGATCCGCGAAGTCACGGGCGACGACGCGTACGAACGCTACCTCGCGCACTGGCGCACCCAGCACGCGCGCGACGGCGCCGAACCGCTCGACCGCGCGGCGTTCTGCCGCGAGGAGCAGAAACGCAAGTGGGAAGGCGTGCGGCGCTGCTGCTGAACGCGCCGCTTCAGACGGGGTCGTGGGACGCGGCGTTCGGCAATGCGAGCTGCTCGGTGCCGCCGGCAGGCGTCGCCGGCGCGCTCTCTGCGGGCGCCGCAGGCTCGGCCGGCGGCGCATCGCCCGCGGCACCCTCGACGCCGAGCGCCTTGGCCGCGTCGGCTTCGTTCTGAATCTGTTCCTCGTCCGGCAGATGCCGGATCGCCCGCGCCGTTTCCTCGTTCAGCACCACGAGGCTGATACGGCGGTTGATCGGGTCCGTCGGGTTGGCCGCATCGAGCGGCAGCGACGACGCGAGACCCACGACGCGCAGCACCTTGTTGTCCTTCATGCCGCCCGCCACGAGCTCGCGCCTCGACGCGTTCGCCCGGTCCGTCGACAGCTCCCAGTTGGAGTAGCCGCGCTCGCCGAGCGCGTATTGCGAGGAGTCGGTGTGGCCCGCGATCGAGATGTAGTTGTCGACGTCGTTCAGCAGGCCGCCGATCGAGTGCATGATCTCGACGGTGTAGTCCTTCAGCGCGGCACGGCCCTGGTCGAACATGGGCCGGTTCTGCTCGTCGACCACGGTCACCTGCAAGCCTTCCGTCGTGATCTCCAGGCGAATCTGGCTCTTGAACTGCGCCATTTTCTTGTCCTGAACGATCGCATCCTCGATGCGCTTCTTGAGCCCCTTCAGCTTCTCGGCCTCCTGCTTCTTCAACTCACCGCGCGCGGCCTGAAGGTTGATCGTCTGGCGCCTGACCGGCGCATCCGCTTTTTGCACCTGGCCCGTGGTGCGCGACAGGCTCTCGCCGCCGCCTTTCAGAATGCTCGAGGAGTCGCCGGACCCCGAACCGCCGGCCATGGCGACGCGCAGCGGCGTCTGGAAATACTCGGCGATGCCCTTGCGATCGCCCTCGGCCGTGGAGCCGATGAGCCACATCAGCAGGAAGAACGCCATCATCGCGGTCACGAAGTCGGCGTATGCGATCTTCCATGCACCGCCGTGGTGGCCGCCGCCGGCCACCTTCTTGATCCGCTTGATGACCAGCGGCGGACGCGCTTCGTCGTTCATCCCGAACCTACTTCTTGGCGCCCTTCGCGGCGCCCTTCACGTGCTTCTCGAGTTCGGAGAACCCCGGGCGTTCGGTCGAGTACAGCACCTTGCGGCCGAACTCCACGGCCACCGTCGGGACGGCGTCGTTGAGGCTCGCGAGCAGCGTGACCTTCACGCATTCGAGCGCCTTGCTGGCCTCGGTCGCCTTCTGCTCGAGCAGACCGGGCAGCGGACCGATGAAGCCGTACGACAGCAGAATGCCAAGGAACGTACCGACGAGCGCGTGCGCGATCAGGACACCGAGCTCCGATGGCGGCAGACCCACGGATTCCATCGTGTGTACCACGCCCATGACCGCGGCGACGATGCCGAACGCGGGCAGACCGTCGGCGATCTTCTGGATCGCATGCGCCGGCACCTCGGCCTCGTGGTGATGCGTATCGATCTCGCGGTCCATCAGCGCCTCGATCTCGAGCGCGTTCAGCTTGCCGCTGACCATGAGCCGCAGATAGTCGGTGATGAACTCGACCAAGTGGTGGTCCTTCAGCACCTTGGGGTATTTCTTGAACAGCGCGCTCTTCTTCGGGTCCTCGATGTCGCGCTCGATGGCGAGCAGACCTTCCTTGCGCGTCTTGTCGAGGATCTCGTACAGCAGCGCCATGAGCTCCATGTACAGCGCCTTCGTGTACTTCGATCCCTGCAGCAGCGACGGCAGCGCCTTCAGGACGGCCTTCAGCGTCTTGCCCGGGCTGCCGATGACGAAGGCGCCGAGCGCGGCGCCGCCGATCATCAGGAGCTCCAGCGGCTGGTACATGGCACCGAGGTGGCCACCTGCGAGGCTATAGCCTCCGAAAACTGCAGCGACCACGATGACGTAGCCGACAAGGACCAGCATCCTGCTCTCCTGACAACCAAACGAACGCGAGGGAGAATCGCAGCTCCCCACGGCCCGTTTTTCGGCTGCGCAGCGGGATACTTGAGGAACAAAACTGGGGACTGAATCACGCCCGCGCGTACGGGCTTCTGGTTGTCAGGCCGTGAAGCCCAGCTGGCGATACAGCTCCGCTTCGAAGGCGTCGCAGACGGCAAGGCTGGCCGGCGTGCAGAACGGGCTCAACTGCATGCATACCACGGCCGCGATCCCGGCCGCCGGATCCACCCAGAAGAACGTGTTGAAGATGCCCGCCCACGCGTAGCTGCCGGCGGCCCGGCCGCTCTGCCGCGCATGCGTCTCGATCATCACGCCGAAGCCGAACTTCTGCGTGCCGTCCATGAACGCGAAATCGGACGTCCGCTCGGGGGCGGCGGTCGTCTGCCGCACGGCCATCAGGTCACCGATCTGGTTGCTCGTGAGCGCAGCAACCGCGTCGGCGTCGAGCACCTGGCGACCGGCGGCACGCCCTCCGTTCAACAACATCCTAAGCAGCGCGAGGTAGTCCGCGACCGTGCCGAAGAGACCTGCGCCGCCTCTCGGCGCTTCCGGCGGCTCGGGCGGCTGGGCGACGAATCCCGTCGGGGCGCGCACGTGCACGGCCGCGAGGCGCGTCGTGTCGGCCGGGGCCACGTACGCTGTGTCACGCATGCCGAGCGGCGTAAGGATCCTCTGCGCGAAGTATTCATCGAGACGCAACCCCGAGAGCGCGGGTACGAGCTGGCCCACGACGTCCGTGCTGGTGCCGTACTGGAAGCGGGAGCCGGGTTCGCAGATCAGGAACGGAGCGTTGTAGTACTCGGGCTTCGGGCCCGCGAGTACGCGCAGCTCCGGGTTCAGAAACCAGGTGCCGTAACCCGCCGTATGCGTCAGCAGATCCCGGACGGTCACGTCCCGCCGCGCGGGCTGGGTCTCGTAGCGGCGCTGCGCGAAATCGAAGCTGCGCAGAACCGGAGGCTGCCGGTACTCCGGAAGGCAACGTCCGAACGGAGCATCGACGTCGACCCGCCCCTCTGCGGCCAGCTGCAGCACGGCAATCGAGGTCACGAGCTTGGTCATCGACGCGAGGCGGAATACCGTCTCGGGACGCATCGGCTGCTGCGTTCCGGCCGCAGCAGAACCGAAAGCGCCGAGGTACACCAGGCCGCTACGGTCCGTCGCGCCGGCGACGACACCGGGAACGCCGCCATCCAGCACAGCGGCCCGCAACAGGCAGTCGAGGTCGGACCTCTTCACGGCCGGGGACGGGACCTGGGACGCGTGATGTCTAGCGCGCCGGGCGCGCCACGACGTGATACGAGAACGACAGCTTCTCGCCGACCTGCAGGGCGCCCATCATGACGCTGAAGGGCTGCATGCCGAGATCCGCGTGGTTCAGCTCGAACTCGCCCGAGGCTTCGACGCGATCGTCGGTCACGGTGACCTTGGTCGGCACCGTCAAGTCGATGCTGCGACCGAGCAGCTCGACCTTCATCTTGAACGTCTGCGCCCCTGCGGCGCCGTACGGACCGACACCGGTCACGCGGATCTGCGGAAATTTTTCGCCGTTCAACACGCGGTCGCTGAGCATGTTCTTGCGCGTACCGGCAATGTCGTCGGCGGTTGGCACGCTCGAGAACTGCTCCCCGAGCCCGCTGCGCAGCTTCGGATCGTCGATCACGAGATCTGCGACCGGGATCACGATCTCGAAGCGGGATTCCGCAAGATCCTGCGCGTGAACCGTGACGCGGCCCTGGGGGCTCGGCACCGCGATGGCGTGATTGTGGCCGAGGCGCGAGAGCGCGCCCGCTTTGTATACCAGCCAGTGGATGTCGGAAGCGCCCCCGTCGATCGTGAAGACCCGATCCGCCTCCTGCGCAAGTACCCACCCGGGTCCGCAGAGGCACAGCAGGACCGCGAACCGAGTCAATGAGCGCATCATGAGCGGCCTCCGTCGCCGCAGCGAGCCACGCCGGCCCGAGGCGTTACTCTAGCACGCTCGCATCGCCCCCCCGTTCGCCCATTCAAGATTGCACTGCGCCGGCCGATAACGACTGCGTACCTGTTGCCGGAGCGGAATGAGCCGCGGACCGGCGCGGACGTGTGAGGCGCGTTTGGATCTAGCAACTCTCATCGGTCTGATCGGCGTATGCGTCGTCGTCGGCACCGCGATCTTCCTCGGCGGCAGGATCGGGGCGTTCGTCGACCCCGCGTCCGTGGTCCTCGTCATCGGCGGCACCCTGCTCGTGACGTTGATGAAATTCAGCTTCCGCCAGTTCGCGAACGCCACGAAGGTCGCGATCAAGGCCTTCATCTACCGCGTGCCGGAGCCCGAGGTGCTGATCGACACGGCGGTCGATCTCGCCCACCGGGCCCGCGCCAACGGCTTGCTCGCGCTCGAAGACGCGGACGTCCCCGATGAGTTCTTCCGCAAGGCACTGAACCTCGTGGTCGACGGTCACGATCCCGACGTCGTGCGCCTGATCCTGAACAAGGATCTCGAGCTGACGCTGAAGCGCCATCGCGACGGCCAGGCGATCTTCAAGGCCATCGGGGATGCGGCACCCGCCATGGGCATGATCGGCACGCTGATCGGCCTCGTGCACATGCTGGGCTCGATGAACGATCCGAAGCAGATCGCGCCGGCGATGGCGATCGCGCTGCTGACGACGTTGTACGGCGCCGTGATCGCGAACCTGGTCGCCATCCCGATCGCCGACAAGCTCGCACTGCGCAGCGCGGACGAGAAGCTCGCGAAGTCGCTGATCATCGACGCCGTGATGAGCATCCAGGACGGCCAGCACCCGCGCGTGATGCAGGACCTGCTGCAGAACTACCTGCCGAAATCGCAACGCGCCGACGAGCAACGGGCCGCATGACATGACGACCGGCCCGGACCTGGAGCCGCCGCGCAGCGCGAGCGCGCCGCCGTGGATCGTGACGTTCGCCGATCTCATGGTGCTGCTGATGTGCTTCTTCGTCCTGATGCTGTCGTTCTCGACGATGGACCCGGCGAAGTTCAAGCTGATGTCGGGCTCGATGCAACAGGCCTTCGGCGTACAGACCGAGGTTACGGCCACGGACCCGCCGAAGGGCACGAGCCTCGACGCCAAGCAGTTCAGCCCCGCGGCGCCGGAGCCCACGAACTCGAACGAGGTGCGTCAGCACACCGTCGACTCTGATCTGAACACGCTGGATCTCGGGCTGCAGCAACGCCTGCGCGAGCTGCAGGCGCAGGAGGAAGCCGCGAGTCGGCAGGCACAGCAGCTGCGCGCGATCTTTCGTCAGGAAATCGACGACGGCAGGCTGCTGATCCGTCAGGACGGGACGAACGTCACGATCCAGCTGCTCGAGAAGGATTCGTTCCCCTCCGGCAGCGCCGAGCTCGAGTCCGGCTCGCACGACACGCTCGCAAGGATCGGCTCGCTCGTCAGCGCCATGACGGGCGCCATCACCGTGTCCGGTCACACGGACAACGTCCCGATCCGCCCCGGCGGCGCCTATCGGTCGAACTGGGATCTGTCTGCGGCGCGCGCCGCTTCCGTGGGCCACGAACTGCTCACGGCCGGCCTCGATCCGGGCCGGCTCGTCATCAGCGGCCATGCCGACACACAGCCGCGCGCACCGAACGATACGCCGGCGAACCGCGCCCTGAACCGGCGCGTCGACATCACGTTCTCGAACGGCCGCGACCGACCGAGCCGCTGGGAAGATGCGCTACCGGCGAGTCCGCCGCAGAACTAGAACCGGAACACGAAGCCGAGCGTCGCATACGGCAGCAGGTCGAGATCGTGCAGCGAGTCGCGCAACTGCGCCTCCTCGCGCGCGATGTCCTGCTGGAACGACGGATCGCCGAGCAGCGTCCCCGATCCCTTGAGGGCCACGTTCGGCGCGCCCTGATCCAGCACGCCGAGGTCGAACGACATGCCGAAATGACGGTGCTTGCGTGACCAGTCCCAGCCGACCCCGAGGAATGGCGCGGTCTGCTTGAAGTCGACGCGCCCCGTCAGCACACCGACCTGCGCCGGCGTATACGAGGTGTTGCCGATCGTGATGTTGCTCGTCGGGCGGCTCTCTGCATCGAGCCGGTTGCTGTCGCGCAGAATGCCCGCGCTCAGGCGGAACGGGGATTTCAGGGGGTGCAGATCGACGGCCACCGACAGCGAATCCCACACGAAGTCGAACTTGTAGTCGATGCCGGACTCCTGGCTGTCGAAGCCCAGCTGCGAGCCGTTGATGCCGCCGCGCACGGCCCAGCGTTCGCCGAGGTCGCGCGTGTACTCGACGCCGAGACCGAGCGCCCCGAGCTTGATGCCGACCGCGTTGTCAGCCGCCCAGGCTCCGGCCGCGGGCGTGAGACACAGACCGGCGAGTGCCACCTTCCGCAACATGCAGACCTCCGCACGGAACACCTGGCTGCTCACACTACCGGCGCACCGCGCGGCCACGGAGGGATGGCGTCACACAACCATGCGTGAACCTCCGGGCCGTGGCGAGGAACTGACGCGGAACACCCCGGTTTTCCGAGTGGCCGAGCGGCCCTGCGGGCCCGCCGCGAGGGTCTTTTGGCACGCCGGTTTCGGTGCTAACGTTGAATCACGGTGAACACCCGTCTCGCCCGCAACTCGAGTACTCCGCTCATGTCGCTGCCGTTCGCAGATCGTCTCGCAAAGCGCTGGTGGGCGCTCCCGGCCGTCGCGTTGCTTGGCGCGTGCTCCACGCAGGTCATCGTCGAAGCGAAGTTTCCGACGCCGCTCGTGGAATCGTTGCCCGTCAACGTGGGCATCCTGATCCCGGAGGAGCTCTACAACTACATCTATACGGAAGACGTCCCGAACCAGTCGCTGTGGACGATTGCGCTCGGCGACGCCAACGTGGCGATGCTGAAGCCGCTGTTCACTCGCATGTTCCGCGACACCCGCACGGTGGATGCAGTGCCGACCGCGGACTCCGCGGGCGGGCTCGACGGCGTGATCGAGCCCACCATCGCGAAATTCGAGTTCGAGGTGCCCGTCGGGCAGCGCGACAAGTTCGTCGAGGTCTGGATCCAGTATCAGCTGACGCTCTACGACGCCGACGGCCGCCAGGTCATCGAGTGGCCTGTCAGCGGCTATGGCAAGTCCGAGCTCATGCACAATCGCCAGGACGCCGTGCGCAAGGCGGCCATCGTGGCCATGCGCGAAGCCGGAGCGACGATCTCCACGAAGTTCGCCGAACAACCGCAGGTCAAAGCCTGGTTGGGGGAGAAGGCCCATGCAACGACCGCAGGAATCGGACCACAGGCCGCGGTGGCGCCGGATGCAAAGCCGGGCGTTCCGTGACATGAAGGCCAGTCACTTTGCCGTGATCGCCGTCGCGACCGGCCTGCTCGCCGGCTGTGGCGTCACCTCGCGGGTGGAGCCCTACAAGCAGGGCACCGCCGTGATCCAGCAAGGCGAGCACGTGGTGGTGCTGGCCCGCAAGCAGCACGCGAACCACGAAGCCGAGGAAGACTTCGTGCAGTGCATCAGCAACGCGCTCGCGAAAGGTGACAAGCCGATCGAAGTGCATCCCTCGAAGGAGTTCGAGGACAAGATGTACCCTTGGTTCGAGCCGTCGACGGCCCCCTTGAGCACCGAGGACCTCTCACACCTGTTCGAGCGCCCGGGCGTCCTCGAGCAGGTCCGTGGCACGGGTGTGCGCTACGTCGTCTGGCTCGATGGCTCCACGGACCGCGTCGCGAGCGGCGGTGGCATCAGCTGCGCGGCCGGAATCGGCGGGGCGGGCTGCATGGGGCTCGCGTGGTGGGAAGACGACTCGCGTTACGATGCGACGGTGTGGGACATCAAGAACCTGCAATCGGAAGGCACGATCCACGCCGACGTCAAGGGCCGGTCGGTCATGCCGGCGATCATCATCCCGCTGCCGTTCATCTCTCACCCGCAAGCGCATGCCTGCCGCGACCTGACGAAGCAGCTCAAGCAATTCCTGACCACGCCCGAGGGCTACGGCGGCCGCGCGGCCGATACCGGCTAGGCATTCCGCCGTCGCATGCCGGCAGTCCGGCCCGCGTCCGCAGCACGGGCCTGCACCCCTGCCGTTCCCTCCCGGTCGCAGGGTGACCGGTTCACTGGAACGCGCCGACCAAAACCCTTAGCGTACCCTTGGGAAGGGTGTTTCTCGCCGCTGCATGCCGACTGATCCGTTCGACGACGTGACCGACGACGACCATACCGACGAGCTGCCAGTACTGGTCGAGACCGTCGTGCTGGGCGCCGCGGCACCGTTGGCCCCAGACGGTGAGCCGCTCGAGGATACGGCAGAGCGGACTGCGAGATACCGCAGCCTCGAGCCAGACACGACGGCCGAGATCGAATCGCTGCAGACCGATCTCGCGGCTCGCGGCGCCAAGATCGCGACGCTCGAGGAGGACATCGCGCGGCTGTCGGCGCGCTGGGCGGAGGTCGAGGCCCACATGACGGCCCGCGACGCGCGGATCGGCGAGCTGAACCGCACGCTGGCCGAGATGCGCCGCATCCAGGCCGAGCACCACGCGGCCGAGGAACAGCTGAACGCCAAGCTCGTCGAACGCGGTGCCGAGGTCGCGCGGTTGAACGGGGAGAACGAGGCCCTGCGCGCCGCCGCCGAAACCGCGCAGGCCAATCTCACCGCGCTCGCCTCGCAGCAGGCAGCCGAGCGACCGGACCCGGCAACATCGGCCACGGTCGCCGCTCTGCGCCAGGAAATCGAAAGCCTGGGCGCCTACATCGCGAACCGCAACGACTGGTGGCGAGAGCTCAAAGCCGTCGTCGCGGCCTCGACGTCCCGCATCGACGCTCTGCAGCGCGAGCTGCGTGACCTCTCGACCGCGCAGCGCGCCGCCACCGCGCTCGCCGCACGGGAGTCCGCGCGCGCGACGCGTCTGCGCGGCGAGCTGGTGGCGGCCACGCATACCATCGAGAACCTGCGCCGCGAACTTTCGGGCGCCCGCGCGGCGAGCGCGCAGGGCGCCGGAACTGCGAGGTCCGCCGCGGCTGGAGCGCGAGACCCCGCGACCGCGCAGGCCGCTGCATCGGGCAGCCGCGCGTCTGCGTCGGAGGCCGTCGCCACCGACCCGCGGGAGGCCGCGGCTCAGCCCGCCGGAGAATCGCTGCAGGGGCCCGCGCTGGAGGCCGTCGCCGCCATGGAAGCGGAGATCGCCTACAAGCGGCAGCAGATCGCGGCACAGCTCGTGGAGCTGCGCGAACGCGAGCAGCGACTCGACGAGAGCGCGACTACGATCGAGCGGTTGCGCCAGGATCTCGCTGCGCTGCGCGCCGAGCTCGAGCAGCGGCGTGCAGACGTCGGCCGACTGGAACGCGCCGTCGTCGACAAAGACCGTGCGCTTGCGGCCCGCGATGCGCGGATCGCCACACTGCAGGAAGAGTTGAGCCAGCGCCTGGGCGCGATTCAGAAGCTGAACGCCATGGACGTGTCGCTGCAGGGATTGAGCTCCAAGATGTCGGACCGCCTGCGCCGCTCCGAGCCCGCCGCGGAGGTCACCAGCGCTCCCACCCTCGTCTGCCTGACCGGCGACGCACCGAAGCAGCTCGCGCTCACGAAAAAGACCATCACGATCGGTCGCGGTCAGGATTGCGACATTCAGATCCTGACTCACTTCGTGAGCCGCGAGCACGCGCGGATCACCACGGACGGCGGCAGCGTGATCATCGAGGATCTCGCGAGCACGAACGGCGTATTCGTCAATTCGGTGCGCGTCGATCGGCACGAGCTGCACCACGGCGACCTGCTGACGATCGGCGAAACGCAGTTCCGGTTCCTGGAATCGATGGCACACTAGAAAGCCGGCCCCGATCGAAGCGCCCCGCACGATGCCCAACGAGACCCTGAAACGCGAGCTCCTGATCGCAGCCGTCGTCCTTGCCCTCGGCTTCTTCGCCCTGCCGTTCCTGATCTACTGGGTGGGCCGCGAGCTGATCGGCGACTATGCCGCCGGCGGTGGGATGGCGTTGGCGGAGAGCGTGTGGACCGACCTCCTGCACCTGCAACCCGCTGCGTGGGCGCTGGTGCTGTGCCCCTACGGCATCGTGCAGCTCGCCCGGCTGGCCTGGCGGCTGTGGCGCACAGCACCCCTGTGATTCGGGTCACAAATCCTTGCGCCCGCCGAGAATGGCCGCACCGACGTCTGCTATGGTCTCTACGAGGCCTTTGGTTATGTCGCCGACATGCTCAAGTTTCTGAAACGCTGGCTCGGCTGGGATGCCGATGCCACCCCCTTCGACTTCAGCGAGCTGCGCGATCGCCAGCCGCCGCTGACGCCGACGCTCGGCAATACGGCGGGCACTCCATCCCCGCCGAAACAGAAGGCCGCGCCCAGCACCCCCGCCGCGCCGCCGCGTCGCGACACGCGCAAGAACCGCGATCCGCTCGACGTGCTCGACAACCCCCGCCTGACGCTCGACAAGCCAACGGACGACGGCTTCGATCCCTACAACACGGGCGCCTTCAACCGCAGCAAGTCCTGGGACAAGATCGGGCGGCAGCGCAAACGTTGAGCCGCGCCCCGAAGACGGTTCAGCGCTGCCAGTAGTACCAGGTCGCCAGCGCCAGACCCGCCCCCAGCAGCACGTGGGCCAGCCAGCGCCAGGCGAGGCGCCGCGCCTGCGCATAGAACGAAGCCCCCGCCATCGCTGTCAGAGCCAGGAAGATACCGAGGCTGCCCACGAGCAGGGGCAACTCCGTCTCGAGCCGCGGGTACTCGGACCGAAGGACGACGAAAATGATCGCAACCCCGGCCAGGGCGAAACTGATGGCCGCGGTGCTACCCAGAACGAATCCGAGCAGGGCTACAGACGGGCGCATCGGCGGCTACCTCCGGATCCACGGCGGCGCTGCGCATGGACGGTCATGAAGCGGTTCGGGTTTTGGCTGCTACGGGCTTGATTCACTGGACTTGCGACGGAAAACTGACCAAAGTATGGGCGACCCGCGGCGCCACGGACTCCAAGGAGGAAACGTGAGGGTGTTGTTCGGCCGGTTATGCACCACTGCCATTATTCTGACTGCGAGCTGGGCTACGTCCGCCGCGGTCGAGCCGTTGCCGCCGCTGAAGATGGCGCCCAACGAGCCCGCCATCGCGAGCAACGTGACGAAGCTTATCGAAGAGCTCCACTACTCGCTACCACACCTCGACAACTCCCTCTCCTCCGCGATCCTCGACCGCTACCTCGACACGCTCGACGGCAACCGCATGTATTTCACAGCCGCCGATGTCGCGAGCTTCAATCGGCTGCGCTACGAACTCGATGACCGGACCCGCACCGGCGACCTGCAGCCGGTCTTCGACATCTTCAACCTGTTCCGCAAGCGCGCAGGCGAGCGCGTCGACTATGCCATCAGCCTGCTCGACAAAGAGCCCGACTACACGGTCGACGAGTCGTTCCGCTGGGACCGCAACAATCTGCCGTGGCCCACGTCGGAATCGGAGCTGAACGAAGTCTGGCGCCAGAACGTCAAGAGCGACGGTCTGCGCCTGATGCTGACCGGCAAGACCTGGGCCGAAGCGGCGAAAATCCTGAAGGAGCGCTACGAGCGCTCCTACAAGCGTGTGACTCAGCTGACCACCGAGGACGTGTTCGAGACGTACATGAACGCGGTGGCTCACAACATGGATCCGCACTCGAGCTACCTCTCGCCGCGGCAGAGCGAGGAGTACCGCATCCAGATGAGCCTGTCGTACGACGGCATCGGTGCGTCGCTGCAGCTCGAGGACGACTACGTCAAGGTCATGAACATCATCCCCGGCGGGCCCGCTCAGATCGACGGGCAGCTGAAGCCCGAGGACCGCATCACGGCCGTCGGCGACGGCAGCTCCGAGCCCGTCGACGTGATCGGCTGGCGTCTGGACGATGTCGTGGCCAAGATCCGCGGCCCGGGCGGCACGAAAGTCCGCCTGCAGGTGCTGCCGGCGGGCGCGGCGCCCGGCTCGCCCGAGAAGACCATCGTGCTCACGCGCGACAAGATCAAGCTCGAGGAGCAGGCGGCCAAGAAGCAGCGCCTCGAGATCCCGTTCGAGGGCAAAACCTACAAGATCGGCGTCATCACGGTGCCGAGCTTCTATCAGGACTTCGCGGCCCGCAGCCGCGGCGACGAGGACTACACCAGCACCTCGCGTGACGTGACCCGGCTGCTCGACGAGTTCAAGAAAGAAGGCGGGATCGACGGCCTCGTGATGGACCTGCGCGCGAACGGCGGCGGCCATCTCTCCGAAGCGACCGAGCTGAGCGGCCTGTTCATCGACCGCGGTCCCGTCGTCCAGCTGCGCGAAACGCGCGGCACGATCCAGGTGCTGGACGATCCGAGCGCGGGCGCGATCTACACCGGTCCGATGGCCGTGTTGGTGGACCGTTACAGCGCGAGCGCCTCGGAAATCTTCGCGGCCGCGATACAGGACTACGATCGCGGCATCATCATCGGTCAGCAGACGTTCGGCAAAGGCACGGTGCAGAACCTCTTCCCTCTGGACCGGCTGATGCGCGGCACCGACAACGGCCAGCTGACGCTGACGATCGGCAAGTACTATCGCGTGACGGGCGAGAGCACCCAGCATCGGGGCGTGATCCCCGACATCGAGTTGCCCTCCGCCGTGGATCCCGCCACCGTCGGCGAGAGCACGCGCGACACCGCGCTGCCGTGGGATCGCATCCAGCCGACGCGATTCAAGGCGGATCCGCGCCTCGCGACGGAAATCCCCGACCTGCGGACGCACCAGGCCGCGCGCGCGGCCAAGGATCCGGACTACGCCTACCTCGTGAGCGACGTGAACGCGTTCAAGGAGATCGCCGCGCAGAAGAGCGTGTCGCTGAACATGCAGAAGCGCGTCGCCGAGAACAAGAGTCTCGACGAGGGCCGGTTGGCGCGTGAGAACGCCCGTCGTGCGGCGCTCGGCCTCCCGGCGCTGAAGGACGTCAAAGAGCTCGAGTCCGCGGAACGTCCCGAGAACATCCTGTTGAAGCAGGCCGCGCGCGTCGTGGCCGAGCTGGCGGAGGTGGAAGGACCGCGTCCGCGGCAGCTGGTCAGCGGCTCGGAAGCCCGCAAGCCGGAAGGACGGCCGCAGTAGCGGCCGTCGCCGGCTAGCGCATCACGCTCAGCAAGTCCCAATAGTCGTCGGCGACGACGTTGATGCGCAGCGGCGCATCGTTGGCACGGCGCGCCAGATCGATTTCGTTCTTCGCCTGCGCGCCGGGATTGCGTGCGATCAGCTGCACGCAGTCGATGCTCGGCACCGAGTCCGTGTCATTGCGATACTTGACCTCGGCCAGCAGCAAATCGGTGCGACGCTTGACCTGATCCGCCAGCGTCTTCTGCTGCTTGAGCTCCTCGATCTTCTCGCGGATACGCTCGACCATGCGGTCGCAGTCGCGCCGGTCGCCGAACTTCATGTCGCCGACGGGACGCTCGGTGGAAGTCTTGGCCAGCGAGGCCAGGTCGTGCTCGGCGAAATGCACGACCAGATGCTGCGCCAGCGCGATGATCGCGCAATTGATGAGCCGCCTGCTCTCGAGCGACAGTCCCTCCGGCTCCGGCAGCGGCTCTCCCTGGATCTTGTCCGTCAGCTCGCGTAACTCGTCGAGTTTCGCCTCGAGCATCTGCCGGCCGTCCTTCAGTCCCGCGATGCGGCGTTTGAGGCCGGGCCCACGGAACCAGCGGATCACGCGATTCATCTGCGCCAGCTGCTGCTCCGCGCGTGCGAGATCCTCGACGACGCCGCGGTGCTTGTCGGCGAGCCCGCCGACCTTCTCGTGGACGGCGTCGAGGCGGCGCTTGCGCTTGGCGATCTCGGCGTCCTGAACCTGGGCCCGCTCGCGCTTCTCGCGCTGCGTCTGCAGCTCCCTTCCGAACTGCTCGAGCCGCTGCGCGCCTATACGCCACAGGTGCCGAAGCTGGAAGTAGACCATGGCATTCGCGGCTGCGAGCGGATTCGTCAACAACCGCTCGAGGCCCTCGAGCTGCTCCTGGGCGCGAACGATCGCACCTTCCTGCTCCTTGAGCTTGTCGAGCAACTCGAAGCGCTCGCGCCGCAGCGCCTTGAGCTCGCGCTTCACGCCGGCCCGGTTCCAATACAGCTTAAGGAGCTGATCGGTGGGCTCCTCGTCGCGGCGATCGAGCAACGCAGTCAGCACGCGCAGCCCCGGATTCTGTAAGACGGCCTCATGGCGCGAAATATAGCGTCCGCCCACGGACCAAACCGTGACTCATGCCCAGTATCGTGATGCGGGCGCGATTCAGCGCGGCGGGCGAACGCCGCCGTCGAGCCTGTGACCTACGTCAAACAAGTAGTCGAGCCACTTGTTCAGCATCATGTTGACGCGCCACCGCCGGCCGAGCTCCTTGCCGCTGCCGCCCGTGATCTCGCGCAGCTTGTGGTGGCAATGGCGCTCCTGGCCGCTGACCACCTCGACGAGACGCGCATCATGGTAGACGCGCAGGATCAGGTCCGGGTCGGCCACGATTGCGCCATCCGCCTCGGGAAACAGGTACGTCAGCTTCAGCGTACTGGTGTAGGTCTCCCGGCGCAGGATCTTCGCGTGCAGGTCGCTGTCCTCGGGCGTCGAGGAGACGACCACGTCGTCCGGCCAGTCGAAGCCCGTAGTCAGGTTGTGCAGCTTGATGTAGTTGCTCTCGTACAGCGTCATGAGCCCGGTGAAGGTCCCGGGCCGGTAAACGCATTCGGGGATGATCAGGCTATCGACCAGCATCTGAACTACAGTGTCGGAAATCGAAGTTCATCGCAACCGCCGTCGGGCTACCAGTCGGAACGGCGCTTGCGCCGCAGGCTCGGCGCGATCAATCCGATCACGATGCCGCCGAACAGCACACCCGCGCCCACGATGAACCAGCTCTGCTTGTCCTGGCTCGCGAGGCGGGTGTTGCTGGCGGTGAGCTCTTCGACCTCGCGATCCCGCTGCACGAGCCGCTGCCGCAGACTGTCGTTCTGATCGCGGAGCTGCACCACGTTCGCAGCCGCCGTACGCAGGTCGGCGAGATCCTTGCTGACCTGCTCGTGATTGGCGCGCGTCTGCTCGAGATCGGTCTTCGTGCCGCCGAGCTCGGCCGTCAGCGTGCCGACCTGCTGCTCGAGCTCGGCGACGCGGGTCTTGGCCGCTGCGAGATTGCGCTCCGCAGCGGCCAGCCGGTCCCGTGCAATGGGCTCGGCCGTCAGGAAACGCGTCAGGATCCACCCTTCCGTGCCCTGATCCTGAACGCGAACGCGCGAGTAGCCCGAAGCCGAATCCTGCTCGAGCACCTGCACGGCCGCGCCGGCCTCGAGATTGCGCAGAATCAGGTACTCCGTGCTCGGCCCGCGCCGCAGCTCGACGATCGTGCGATCCGACACATACCGTGTCTGCGCGTGCACGCTCGCAGCGAGCAGCAGCAGAACCATCGCAAGCGACCGACCCGCCATTCCCACGCCCCATAATGCGAAGATAGCCCGAGACTAGCCTATCCCCGCTGCGAGGGAAACCGCCGCCTGCGCGAACTGTGCGCAGCATCGGGATGCACGGTTCCTACGGGCGAAACAGATGCTCGCGATAGAAGCGAAGCTCACGAATCGAATCGTGGATGTCCGCAAGCGCGAGGTGCACGGACTTCTTCTCGAAACGCGCTCCGATCTCCGGCATCCAAAGCTTGGCCAGGATCTTCAGCGTCGACACGTCGAGGTTGCGGTAATGGAAGAACGCCGCGAGCTCCGGCATGTGCCGGATCAGGAAGCGCCGATCCTGGCAGATGCTGTTGCCGCAAATCGGCGACACTCCCTGATCCACGTACTGCCGGATGAAGGCCAGCGTCATCTGCTCGGCCTCGGCTTCGAGAGTCGTGCTGGCGCGCACGCGCTCCGTGAGCCCCGAGCTCGCGTGCTGACGCGTATTCCACTCGTCCATTCCGGCCAGCACCTCATCGGTCTGGTGCACCGCGATGACCGGCCCTTCGGCGAGAACCGTCAGCTCCTTGTCGGTAATGACGGTCGCAATCTCGATGATGCGGTCGCGATCGGGATCGAGCCCCGTCATCTCGAGATCGATCCAGATCAGATTCTCTTTACGGTTCACGCCGAATCTCCGCGACTAGCCCAACGCGCCTTTCAGGGGGCGCCCGCCGAGCACGTGCAGGTGTGCGTGGAACACCACCTGCCCGCCCTCGCGATTCACGTTCATCGCCACGCGATATCCCGGCATGCCGTGCTCCGCGGCCATGCGTTTGGCGGCGAGCAGCAGACGACCGATCAGCGCTGCGTCCCCAATGGTGAAATCGTTCAACGTCGCCACGTGCGTCTTCGGAATCACGAGACAGTGGAAAGGCGCCTGCGGATGGATGTCCCTGAATGCCAGGATCTCGTCGTCCTCGTGCACGCGATCCGCGGGCAACTGTCCTGCCACGATTTTGCAGAACAGACAGTCGGGGTCGGTCACCATCCTCGCCATCGTCACTCTCCTTCTCCCGCCGCAGCGTCCATCTGACGCCGCCCACTCAGCGCTCGCGCCAGCGTGCCGCCGTCGATGTACTCGAGCTCCCCGCCGACCGGAACGCCGTAGGCGATGCGGCTGGCGCGCAAGCCGTGCTTGTGCGCGAGCGAGGCCACCAGATGCGCCGTGGCGTCGCCTTCGACCGTGACACTCGTCGCAAGCACGACTTCACTGAACCGCTCGTTCGCGAGCCGCCGCTCGAGCAGCTCGAGCCCGAGCTCCGACGGTCCGATGCCGTCGATCGGCGACAGATGCCCCATCAGCACGAAATAGCGGCCGCGATACGCGCCGGACTGCTCGATCGCCAGCAGATCGGCGGGGGTTTCGACGACGCAGAGCTGGGTCGGATCCCGGCGGTCGCTGCTGCAGAAGCGGCACAGCGGCTCCTCCGTCAGCATGCGGCAGCGCTCGCAGTTGCGGACCGCCCGCATGGCCCGCTCCAGCACGCCAGCAAGCCTCGCGCCGCCCTCACGATCCTTGTCGAGCAGATGGAACGCCATGCGCTGCGCGGACTTGACTCCAACGCCAGGCAGGCACTGCAGCGCCTCGATCAGTTGATTCAGCAGCGGCGAATAGACGTCGGTCACGCGCGCTCAGAACGGCAGCTTCATGCCCGGGGGCAGCGCTAGACCGCCCGTGACGGACGACAGCTTCTGCTGCACGGTCTGCTCGACCTTGCGATTCGCGTCGTTGAACGCGGCGGCGATCAGGTCCTCGAGCATGTCCTTGTCGTCCCGCAACACCGCGTCCTCGATGGTCACACGCCGCACCTCGTGTTTGCACGTGACGACGACCTTGACCATGCCGCCCCCGGCAACTCCCTCCACCTCGGTGGCGGCGAGCTCGTCCTGGGCCTTCTGCATGTTGGCCTGCATCTCTTGCGCCTGACGCATCAACTGGCTCAGGCCTTTCATACCGTTCCTCGCGATCGCATCGGTCTCATCACTCACTTCGTCGAACGAATACTGTCGGCTTCCAGCGTGGCATCGAAGGCGGCCTGCACGGCCCTGACCGTGGGATCGACCTCGAGCGACTCGCGCGCTTCGCGCATGCGCTGGTTCTCGCCGGCCTTTCGCACCTCCGCGGGCGTGGGGCGCGCCGGCTTGCCGGTCGTGATCGTCAGCCGCAGCTCGCGGCCGTACTGCTCCTGCAGCGCGGCCTCGATGCGCGCGCGCAGCTGCTGGGTATTCAGGTGCTCCTTGTCCTTCGGCAGCACGAGCTGCCATGCGCCACCGGCATTCGACGCGAGATCGCAGCTGTCGGCCAGCTGCCGGGCCGGCCCGCGCAGATCCAGCGCCTGGACCACCGCGCCCCAATCGCCGGGCGGCGCACGTTCTGCGACGACCGTGGGACGCGCCTGCTCTGCGCGCGGTGCGCCCGCATCGGCCGGCGAGCGACCCGGACTCGCGGTCGCCACGGCTCCGGCCGCGGCCGCCTGCACGGGACGAGCGGCCGACACCGCCACCCGCGGCGCGACGGTCTCGCCGGCCGGCCGGAAGGCGAGCATGCGCAGCATCGTCATCTCGAAGCCCATGCGCGAATCGCGGCAGTACGGCAGATCGCGCCGCCCGTGCAGCGCAATCTGGTAGTAGAGCTGCGTATCCTCGGCACCGAGCTGCTTCGAGAGCGGCACGACAGCCGCCAGCTCCTCGTCATCGCTGCGCCCGCCCACGAGCTGCAGCACCGCGATTCGCTGCAGGACCTCGAGAACCTCGTCGAGCACGGCGCCGTAGTCCGGCGCGCGTTCGTCGAGCGAGGCGATCTCCGCCAGGAGCGCGGCGCCGTCCTGGCGCCCCAGCGCCTCCAGCAGGCGCAGTACGTGCCCGCGATCGATGCTCCCGAGCATGGCCGAGATCAGCGCGCCGTCGACCTTGCCGCCCCCGAACGCAATGCCCTGATCGAGCAGGCTCAACGCGTCGCGCATGCTGCCATCGGCCGCGCGCGCGACGGCCTTGAGCCCGGCCGCATCGGCGGGGATCCCCTCTGCCGCACAAATCTTCTCGAGCTGGGTCTGGATCTGCGCCGCGGTGAATCGCTTCAGGTTGAACTGCAGGCAGCGCGACAGCACCGTGACCGGCAGTTTCTGTGGATCCGTCGTCGCGAGCAGGAACTTCACGTGCGGCGGCGGCTCCTCGAGCGTCTTCAGGAGCGCGTTGAACGAATGGTTCGACAGCATGTGCACCTCGTCGATGAGGTACACCTTGAAACGACCGCGGGTGGGTGCGTACTGCACGTTGTCGAGCAGCTCGCGCGTGTCGTCGACGCGCGTGCGCGATGCTGCGTCCACCTCGATCAGGTCCACGAACCGGCCCGCGTCGATCGCCGTACACGCGGCGCAGACGCCACAAGGCTCTGCCACGATGCCCGTCTCGCAGTTCAGCGCCTTCGCGAGCAACCGCGCAACCGTGGTCTTGCCTACGCCCCGGGTCCCCGTGAACAGGTAGGCGTGATGCAACCGATTCTCCTTGAGGGAGTTCGCGAGCGCCTGGACGACGTGCGGCTGGCCGACGAGTTGCTCGAACCGCCGCGGCCGCCATTTCAACGCCAGAACCGTGTAACTCACGCCTGCTTGAGCTCCGGAGAAATTGAGGTCCGCGTCAGCCCTACCCCGGCACCCAACCGGGCTGCTACCGCTGCTCCCTTCCGGGCCTGACGGGGTTTACAGCTGGTTGTCGCGGGGGAACCGACGCGGACCGCCGCTACTTTACCAGCCCGCCCCAGCCCGTGCGATTCATTCGCGACGCGTTTGAAACAACGGCGAATTCTGGGCTACCCTGCCGCCCAACCCGGCAGCGGGTCACACGCGGAGAGGTGGCCGAGCGGTTGAAGGCGCACGCCTGGAAAGTGTGTATACGCCCAAAAGGCGTATCGAGGGTTCGAATCCCTCCCTCTCCGCCACTCATTCCGCGTGCCGGGCACTGTCACCGCCGAGACGGGGCCCGTCACTCCGCCGCCGCAGACTCCGGAGGGAGGTTCGCATGCGCTGGTCGCTGGCTACGCTGTTCGCATCGTTCGCGCCCGCGCTCGCGCTTGCGCAGGCGATCGACTTCGCCAAGCCGTTCCCGGCCCACCGCGTCATGGACAACGTGTACTTCGTCGGCACCGACGCTCTGGGCTCGTTCCTGATCACGACCCCCGCGGGGCACATCCTGATCAACAGCGACTTCGAGAGCACGGTGCCGCAGATCGAGCGCAGCGTGGCCGAGCTCGGGTTCAAGTTCACGGACATCAAGATCCTGCTCGGCAGCCATGCGCACGGCGACCACATGGAGGGCGACGCGCTGGTCAAGCAACTGACCGGCGCCCAGGTCATGGCCATGGCGGAGGACGTGCCGGCCCTGCGAGCCATGCGGCCGCAGGGCAAGGAGCACCCGATCGACCGCGTGCTGCACGACGGCGAGCAGGTCACGCTCGGCGGCACGACGCTGACCGCGTATCGGACGCCTGGCCACACGAGGGGCTGCACGACCTGGGGACTCAAGGCCACGGAGAACGGCAGGCAATACGACGTGCTGATCGTCTGCAGCTACGGCGTGAACCCCGACTACGTGCTCGTGGGCAATCGAGACTATCCCGAGATCGCGGCGGACTACGAGGCCACGTTCGCGAAGGCGCGCACCCTGCCGGTGGACGTGTTCCTGGGCTCGCACGGATCCTTCTACGGTCTGCACGAGAAATATGCGGCGCTCGAGAAGCGCGCGCCCGGCCAGCCAAACCCGTTCGTCGACCGTGCGGGCTACCTCGCGCACGTCGCTCTGCAGGAGCAGCGGTTTCACGCCATGCTCGAGTCACAACGCGGCACCCGCCGCTGACGCCGCGCCCGGCCCCCTACTTTCAGCCGCGAAAGGCGTTTATGCTTCGCCTCTTTCTCTCCATCCGTCTCATCGAGGAATAGACATGGCCGACAAGAAAATCATCGCAGTACTGGGTTCGACCGGCTCGCAAGGCGGCGGCCTCTGCCGCGCGATCCTGGCGGACGCCGCAGGCGGGTTTGCATGCCGCGCGGTCACGCGCGACACCAGCAAGGACAAGGCCAAGGCCCTCGCTGCGGCGGGTGCCGAGGTCGTCAAGGGCGACCTCGACGACGTCGAGAGCCTGAAGAAGGCCTTCGCGGGCGCATACGCCGTCTACGCCGTCACGAACTTCTGGGAACACTTCTCGGGTGAGAAGGAAAAGGTCCAGGCCAAGAACGTCGCGGACGCGGCCAAGGCGGCCGGCGTGAAGCACGTGATCTGGTCGACGCTCGAAGACATCCGCCAGTTCATGAAGCCCGACGACAAGCGCATGCCGATGCTGCAGCAGAAGTACCGCGTGCCGCACTTCGACGCGAAGGCCGAGGCCAACGCGCTGTTCGCGGGTCTGCCGACGACGTTCCTCGTGACGTCGTTCTACTGGGACAATCTGTACATGTTCGGCCTGGCGCCGAAGAAGGGTGACGACGGCCAGCTCGCATGGACGTTCCCGATGGGCACCGCCAAGATGGCCGGCATCGCGGCCGAGGACATCGGCAAGGTCGCGTACGGCATCATCAAGGGCGGCAGCCAGTACATCGGCAAGACGGTCGGCATCATGGGCGAGGCCCTGACGATCGACGAGATGGGCAAGGTGCTGAGCAAGGTGCTCGGCGTCGGCCCGATCAAGTACAACGCCGTCGAGGCGGACGTCTACCGCAGCTTCGGTTTCCCGGGCGCCGACGAGATGGGCAACATGTTCCAGGCTTATCGCGACTTCGCCAAGGAGATGCTCGCGAACCGCAGCGTCGACACCGCGCGCAAGCTGAATCCCGCGCTGCAGTCGTTCGAGCAGTTCGTGACGAAGCAGCAGGCCGCGATCAAGTCGGCGATGGGCATCTGACGCCCCACTGACCGCACACTGGGTGCAGACGAACGCCGCGTGGGGCAACCCACGCGGCGTTTTCCTTTGCGGCATCCCCTCAACGCGCGGACGTACCCTCGCGGGCGCGGCGGCTCACGCCCGTCTCGGCGAAGTAGTTCGTGATGCCGTCCGGATCGTCGAGCCAGATCGTGCGCAGATCGAACCCCTTGAGTCCCGACAGCGGCTGCTCGATCGTCACGTGCCTCTCCTTCGCGAGCGCGGCGACGGCATCGACGTTCGACACCACGTACTGAATGCCGCCGCTGCCGTTGTCGGCCGGCAGGCTCGGGCCGAAGCTGCGCAGACTCACCGTCGTCGCGCCATGGCGGAACGGGTACTTGGTGGTCCCGAAGCGTGCGTCGCGCACGGGCGGCAGCTCCGTGAGCCCCACGAACGACCGGTAGAACGCGCGACTGCGTTCGAGATCGGCCACGGTGAGCCCCACCTCGATCGCGGCCTGCTGCTCGGCCGTGGCATTCGGCACGATGACGAGCTCGACGGGCTGTCCGTCGGGATCGAGCACGAGCGCGGTACGGCGTCCGCCCTCGCCCAGCGCCACGAACTCCGGTGGGGGCAAGCCGTGCTCCCGAAAGCGCTTCGCGAGCGCCGTTTCGTCGGCGAAGAAGAACGACACGAGCCGCAAGCCGGTCGCGCCTTCGACGCCGCCCGGCCGGTACACGCGATTGTCGACGCGGCGCGTGAGCTTCAGCTCCTGCGCGCCGGCCTGGAAGCGCGCCACGCCTCCGTTGCCTACGCTGAACGTCGTCAGCTGCTTGAACCCGAGCACGCCGCCGTAGAACTCGAACATCCGCTCCGGCGCGGCGGCGAAGCGCCGGAACACGTTCATCGACGGCTGCCACAGCACGGGCGCCGTCGTCGCAGGCAGCGCATCGGCCGGAGGTTCCGCCACCGCCTGTGCTCCTGCCGTGCCGAGCGCCAGAACTCCGAGCCACAGTACACGTCGAATGTCAGCCACGGCCGCACCCCCCTGTGTCCGCACCAACCGAGTGTGAATCACGCACGGCGTCGGTACAATCGCGGTCCATGTGGAAAGTACTCATTGCCATCATCGTGCTCGGGGTCGGCGCCGCGGCGCTGTGGGTCAATGCGGGTAGCGCGCCGGGGCCGGTCATCGAGATCGGCGGTCCGGACGTCATCGGCCAGACCGGTGAAATCACGGTCACCGTGACCGCGCCGGGCGGCACGCTGCAGAGCTTCGACGTCGCGCTGACGCAGGGCGACTCGAAGCTGCCCGTGTTCTCGCTGACACCGGACTCGGCCTCGAGCCTGAAGGTCGAGGGCGACCGCATCACGATCTCGCGGCCGACCGGCAAGCGCGCGATGCCCGAGCTCAAAGCCGGGGCCGCCAAGGTCACGGTCTCCGCAGTGCGCCCGGTGTTGTTCGGCTTCCGGCAGGCCGCATCGACGGCTTCGCGCGACATCACGGTGCGACTGAACCCGCCCCTGGTCGCCGTGCTATCGCAGTTCCACTACATCAACCACGGCGGCTCCGAGATGGTCGTGTACCGCGTCACGCCGCCGGACGCCGAGTCCGGGGTGCGCGTCGGCGACTACGAGTATCCCGGCTTTCCGGCCAGTGGCGCCGGCATCCCGGCCAGCGACCCCGGCCTGCGGGTCGCGTTCTTCGCCCTGCTGTGGGACCAGCCCGTCAACACGCCGATCTCCGTATACGCGCGCGATTCGATCGGCAACGAAGGCCGCGGCAGCTTCGATTACCGCGTGTTCGACAAACAGTTCCGCTCGAGCACGATCAATCTGGACGATCGCTTCCTGGGGCGCGTGGTGCCCCCGATTCTCGCGAACTCCACCGAGCTGCACGTCGACAATCCGAACGACCTGCTGGCCGGCTACCTCGCGATCAACCGCGACCTGCGGCGCATGAACAACGAGACGATCACCAAGCTCTCGCACGAGACGGCACCCGAGATCCTGTGGCGCGGCCACTTCAAGCAGCTGCTGAATACGGCCGTCGAGGCGGGGTTTGCCGATCAGCGCACCTACGTGTACGCAGGCAAGGAGGTCGACCGCCAGGTGCACCTCGGTTTCGACCTCGCATCCACGGCCGGCGCCCCGGTGCGCGCGGCGAACCGTGGCCGTGTCGTGCACGCGGGCTGGCTAGGCATCTACGGCAACTGCGTGATTCTCGATCACGGCATGGGACTGCAGTCGCTGTATGCGCACATGTCATCGATCGGCGTTCAGGTGGGCCAGATGGTCGATCGCGACTCCGAGCTCGGCCGCAGCGGCGCCACCGGCCTCGCCGGCGGCGATCACCTGCACTTCACGATGCTCCTGAGCGGCAATGCGATCACACCCGTGGACTGGTGGAGCTGGCAGTGGGTGCAGGACCGCATCATGCGCAAGCTCACGGAGGCGGGCGCTCCGCCCTCGGTCGCAGCCGACCGCTGACCTCAGCCGTCCTCCTCCTGGCGCGGCGTGAAGGACAGCTTGTCGATGCGCCGGTCGTCCATGTCGAGGATCTCGTAGCGGCCGTTGCGGTCGACGAACGAGTCGCCCGCGGCCGGTAGCCGCCCGAGCCGATACAGCGCATAGCCGGCGACGGTGTCGAACGTGCGCGAGCCGCGCAGGCCGTGCAAGCCCACGCGGTCCTCGAACTCGTCGATGGCCACGCTGCCGTCGACGAGCCACGAGCCATCGGCACGCCGGACCAGCGACTGATCGAGCTCGCTGCCGGTCTCCGGCAGCGCGCCGGCAACCGCCTCGATGATGTCGGCCAGCGTCACGATGCCCTGCGTCGCACCGTATTCGTCGACGACGATGGCCATGTGCAGACCTTCGCGGCGGAAGCCTTCGAGCACCTTCAGCACGGGCGTCACGTCGAGCACGACCAGCGGCTGCACGAGCACGTCGCTCAGGGAGACGTCCCGCCCCGCCAGCGCAACCCGCGCGAGATCCTTCATGTGCACCACGCCGAGCGGGTTGTCGATCGTGTCGCGACAGACCGGGAATCGCGACAGGCGGCGTGCATCGAGCTGCGCGACGATCTCGGCAGGCGTTGCGCGCACGTCGAGCCACGCCACCTCCGTACGCGGCGTCATGATGGAACGCGCAGTACGATCCGCGAGCCGCAGCACACCCTCGATCATCTCGCGTTCCTTCGGCATGAAGACGCCGGCGCGCGTGCCCTCCGCCACCAGCATGCGCACCTCGTCCTCCGTCACCGTCAGGCGCCGGTCGCCCGTCCAGCCGAAGAGCCTGAGCAATCCGTCCGTCGAATGCCGCAGCAACCAGACGGCCGGCCCGGCGACCTGCGCGAGCCGCCGCATGACGGGCGCCAGCGCGGACGCGATGCCCTCGGGATCGCGCAGCGCAATGCGTTTGGGCACGAGCTCGCCCGCGACGAGCGACACGTAGGTGACCGCAATCACGACGATGGCGATCGCGGCTGGTTCGCCGTAAGGCGCGATCGCCGGCCAGGCGTTGAGCGAGTCTCGCAGGTGATCCGCGAGCGTGGCGCCGCTGAATGCACCCGCGAGCACTCCGATCAGCGTGATGCCGACCTGAACGGTCGACAGGAAGCTCGTGGGCTCGTCGAGCAGACGGATCGCGACGCGCGCGCCGCGATGCCGCTTCTTCACGAGGTTCTGCAGCCGGCTGCGACGGGACGAGACGACGGCCATCTCCGACATCGCCAGCAAGGCGTTGACGAGCACGAGCACGGCGATCACGACGACTTCGGTCAGCATGGAAGAGCTCCCGCGTGGCGCTCCGGCGCAGACGACAACGTGGTGGAACGGCCGCCGGCGGACACCCCTCCGTCCGGGGTGTCGGCGGCGACGTTACTCGGTCCCGCCGGACTGGCGGCGCTGCTGCCGCCGCTCGCGTCGGCTGGGCTTCTTCGGCTCGTCCGTTTTCGCATCGGACTTGGCCGCCTCGGCTTCGCGGCCGAGTCTGATCTGCTCGGAGTACGCCGGCGGGTCTTCGAGGCAGGGCTGGCTCGGCGGCCGCGTGTTGGAAACCGCCGGCGGCAAACGCAGCGCGTCCGTCTCGGCAGGCGGCGTCAGGTCGTCGGGGATCTGGATCGGCGACGCCGACTCCGCGCCGGCATAGCGTCGGGTGTCCTCGCACCCGGAGGTGTTCGTGCGATGGCAGCCGGCGAGCAGCATGCCGCCGACGCAGGCCGCGACCGCGAGAACCCGAGGACGCATCGTCACGCGGCGGCGACGCGCACGCCCGCCACCGTCATCGCATCGAGCACGAGCGCATGGAACTGCGGCGCGAGCGGGGTCAAGGGCAGGCGGATCCCGGGACCGATCAGCCCCATCTGCTGCACGGCCCACTTGACCGGGATCGGATTGCTCTCGCAGAACAGATTCCGGTGCAGGGGCTGCAGCGTGGCATCGATGCGCTCGGCCTCCGCGCGCTTGCGTGCGCGCGCCGTGTCACAGAGGCGGCGCATCGCGGCAGCGGCCACGTTCGCGGTCACCGAGATCACGCCGTCGCCCCCCTGCAGCATGAACTCGCAGCAGGTCGCATCGTCGCCGCTCAGCAGGGAGAAATCGGGGCCGCAGCCGTCTCTGAGCACGTGAACGCGATTCAGCTCGCCGGTCGCTTCCTTGATCGCCTTGATGTTCGGGTGCGATGCGAGCTTGATGACGGTCTCCGGCTTCAGATCGACGCCCGTGCGGCCCGGCACGTTGTAGAGGATCAACGGGCGCGTCACGGCGTCCGCGACCGCCGAGAAGTGGCGCCGCATGCCTTCCTGGGTCGGCTTGTTGTAATACGGCGTGACGATCAGGAAGGCCACGACCGGCAAGCGGTCGACGGCGCGTGACAGTTTCAGCGTCTGCGCGGTCGAGTTCGAGCCGGTGCCGGCGATGATCGGGATGCGACCGGCCGCGAGCTCGCAGGCCTTGGCGATGACCTCGACGTGCTCCTCGTGATCCAGCGTGGCCGACTCGCCCGTGGTGCCTGCGACGACCAGCGCCTCGGTACCGGACTCCACGTGAAAGTCGATGACCTTCGCGAACTGGCCGTAGTTGACCTTGCCGTCCGCGTCCATCGGCGTGACTACCGCCACCATGCTGCCGGCTAACATCGTCGAGACCTTGGGCTACGCCTATGGTTGAAAGGCGCACGATACTAACGGGCGGGTCGTGGGGGGCGCAACCGGAGCGTTACGGCGCCTCCGGTTCAAGGTACACTGACGTGCTGGCCAAGCTCGAGACTCTTCGTAGATGGAACAACTGATGGTCATCTCCGCCATTGGCGGCGATCCGACGGCTGTCGTGCAGGAGCTGACCCGGGTCATCCTCGATTGCGGGGGTAACATAAAAGAGAGCCGGATGGCTTCGTTCGGGTCCGAGGTGGCTATGCTGCTGCTGGTCTCCGGCAACTGGCACACGATCAGCCGCATGGAGCGCGAGCTGAACCGTTTCGCAACCAACAACGGCGTCACGATGCAGCTGAAGCGCACCGAGCCGCGGCGCTTCGGCAAGGAGCTCCTGCCCTACGCCGTCGACGTCGTGGGCCTCGATCAGCCCGGCGTGGTCCACAGCCTGAGCGGCTTCTTCGCGGCACGCAAAGTCGAGATCGCGGAGGTTTCCACCCGCAGCTACGCAGCCACCCACACCGGCGCCCCGATGTTCTCCGTGCAGATGGCCATCAACATACCCGCGAGCGTCCATATTTCCGGGCTGCGCGAGGAGTTCATGGACTTCTGCGACCAGCTGAACGTCGATGCCATCCTGGAGCCCGTGAAGCAGTCCTGACAGGACAACACGGAGGAGCAAGTGGCCACACCGACCGTCGGCAAGAAGATCCCAGCGTTCAGCGTCGCCACGACGGCGGCCGCCAAGGTCACGAACAAGGACCTCGCGGGGACACCCTACGTGCTCTACTTCTACCCGAAGGACGACACACCGGGCTGCACGCTGGAAGGCAAGGACTTCCGCGACCAGCACGCGAAGTTCAAACGCCTGAAGGTCAGGATTCTTGGCGTCTCCCGGGACAGCCTGGCGTCCCACGCCAGGTTTCAGGGCAAGTACGATCTGCCGTTCGAGCTCGTATCCGATCCCGACGAGGCCCTCTGCAACCTGTTCGGCGTCATGAAGGACAAGAACATGTACGGCAAGAAGGTGCGCGGTATCGAGCGCAGCACGTTCCTCGTGGACGCAGATGGCGTGCTGCGCCGGGAATGGCGCAAGGTCAAGGTCGAGGGCCACGTCGCGGAGGTATTGGCGGCCGCTGCGCAGCTCTGAGGGAACGCCCGGCCGTACCGCGCAGTCATAAGGCGGTGAGGGCTCCAAGCAGAAGACGATGACACGGTCCACGACACGCAAAGCCTGGGCGGCCACGCTGGCCGCGGTGCTCGCGCTGCCCGCGCGGGGCGCAGAGCTGCCCGACTTCGGGACCCCCGCCGACACCGCGCTCAGCAAGAGCCGTGAAGCCCAGATCGGCCGCGGCGTAATGCTTCAGCTTCGCAATGCCGGCGTCGTCATGGACGACCCGCTGCTGACCGAATACGTCTCGACGCTCGGCTCGCAGCTCGCGAGCCGCGCCAACGACGGCACGTTCCAGTTCGAGTTCTTCGTCGCCAAGGACGATCAGATCAACGCGTTC
Organism: Gammaproteobacteria bacterium; assembly: GCA_035548835.1. GTDB lineage: Bacteria > Pseudomonadota > Gammaproteobacteria > Steroidobacterales > Rariloculaceae > FEN-1219. Next base: position 68,392 of record DASZSB010000094.1, read on the forward strand.
GCGCTGCCAGGCGGGTTCGTGGGCATCAACTCCGGCCTGATCGTGGCCAGCGACACGGAGAGCGAGCTCGCGGGTGTGCTGGCGCATGAGATCTCCCACGTCACGCAGCGCCACCTCGCGCGCGCCGCCTACGACAACCAGCGCACCAGCATCATGTCGATCGCGGCTCTGCTCGCGGCGGTCGTGCTCGGCGCCTCGAGCAACAGCTCGAGCGCCAACCAGGCCATGCAGGGCATGATGATCGGCTCGCAGGCTCTCGCGGCCCAGCGCCAGATCAACTTCACGCGCGCCAACGAGTCAGAGGCCGATCGGGTGGGCATGGATCTGCTCGCGCAGACCGGCTTCGATCCCTACGGCATGGCCAGCTTCTTCGACAAGCTCGGCAACCGCTTCGGCGGATCGAACCAGTTCGTGCCCGCCATCCTGCAGAGCCACCCGGTCACGGCCGAACGAACGGCCGAGGCCCGGAGCCGGGCCCGGCAGCTACCGCCCACGACGCACACCGACAGCGTGAACTACGCGCTGACGAAGGCGCGTATTCAGGTGCTGAACGCCTCGTCGCCGGAAGCCGCGTACGACCTCTTTCGCAACAAGAAGGACAGCACGAGCCCGGGCGACCGTTATGGGTTGGCGCTGGCGTCGATGCGCGTGAATCTCAACGACAATGCCGAACGCCTCATGAAGGACCTCGGATCCGAGTTTCCATCCGTGATCGCGTTTCGCATCGGCCAGGCGGAAGCCATGCTCGCGAGCGGCGAGACCGATGCCGCGATGCGTACGTACCAGGAAGCGATACGCCTGTCGCCGCGCAACATTCCGCTGACGATCAGCTACGCGGAGGCACTGATCGCCGACGGCAAGCCCGCGAAAGCGCACGAGCTGCTGCTCGACCTGTTGAACAACGTCCCGGCCACACCCGCCCAGCTGCGACTGATTGCGCGGGCCGCCAACGCAGAAGGCGACGTCGCGAACGCGTACTTCTACATGTCGTACTACTACGCGTCGATCGGCAACCTGCCGCTCGCGATCGGCCAGGTGCGTCTGGCTCTGGAGACGCCGGACGTGCATACGGTCGATCGCGCGCGGTTCAAGGCGCGTCTGGACCAGCTGCTCGAGTACCTGCCGGACGAGCAACGCGAATACGCGACCCGGTCCGGCTCGCACTGACCCCCACTCGTCCGCGACTTGCAGCTTCGCCAAATGGGACTAAAATAGTCCCATATTCACCGGGCGAGCGGGTTGCGCCATGCTGCGGATGAGCAAACTGACCGATTACGGCACGATGGTGCTGGCCGAGCTCTCGACCAACGGCCGCGGTCTCTCGACGGCGGGCCAGGTCGCCGAGGCAACGCATCTGACGCTGCC
>DASZSB010000095.1:0-2989 GCA_035548835.1 Gammaproteobacteria bacterium
GCCGCGTCGCTGTAGCCGCAGTTGGCCGCGATCTCCTTCACGCTCATCCCGTAGTTCTGCAGCATGAACTTCGCGCGATTGACGCGGACGATGTTCAGGTGGTCGTTGAAGCGGGTGGCGCCTTCGACGGCGAACAGGCGCGAGACGTGGTTGGGCGCCAGGTTGAACCGCTCGGCCACCGACTCGCGGTTCAGCGACCGGTTCTGGAAGTTCTCGGCCACATAGAGACAGATCGCCTCGTAGGTGAGCGTCGCCTTGCGCTGCGGATGGGGTGTCTCCTGGGTCAGCAGCCGTACGCACGCGTGGAGCAGCGACTCGACCAGCAGCCGGTTCAGCCGGCCGTTCGGCGCGTCGATCGCGCTCGAGGCCAGGGCCTGGAGGATGTGGCGGCTGATCGCGTCGTGCGCACCGGGCACGCTCGTCTTGATGGCTTCGAGCGACGCGTCGCTGGTCCCGCCGTGCGCGACGAGGCTGAAGCCGACCTGCTTGTGCCCGAACAGGCAGGTCAGCACCTTCACGCGCGCGGACCACTGCGGCCGGTCCCAGGCGTGCGCCGGCACCAGCACGGCGTGCGCCCGCGAGGCCTGGACGATCTCCACGTGGCCGTGCGACGCCAGCTCGATCGCGTACGTCCCGTCGAGGGCCAACGACAGCCGCGGAAACGGCGTCACATAGGCCAGCGTCGGCGGCGGCACGCTGCCGTCGGCGACGTACACCTGTCGGATACGTGATGCGTTGAGGATCTTCGTGAGCGCGTGCGCGATCGTCCGCTGCGCTTGGAGACGATCCGCGACGCGCGTGTGAATGGGCTGGCGGCGAGGCGGCATGACCACTTCAAAGGAATGTGTGCTTTGTGCAATCAATATCACAACTTTCCGGCTGACCTGCGCGCAGCGCTCGACGATACTCCCGGGCACGGAGACATGATGCCGTGGAGTCGCTGACCAGAGTGCGCCAGCACCTGCTCACCGGGGTCTCGTACGCGATTCCGTTCATCGCGTGCGGCGGCGTGCTGCTCGCCGCGGCGATCGCGCTCGCGCCGATGACCCCGTCGGGCCCGGACTTCGACGCGTCGCCGCTCGTGCACGCGCTGCACGAGCTCGGCACGGCGGCGTTCGCGCTCATGCTGCCGGTACTCGGCGGCTACATCTCATACGCCATCGCCGGCCGCCCGGGCCTCGTGCCGGGCTTCGTCGGCGGCGCGCTCGCCGGATCGATCGGCGCCGGCTTTCTCGGCGCGCTGCTCGCGGGGCTGCTGGCGGGGCACGTGGCCGAATGGATCAAGCGCATGCCGGCTCCGGCCTGGGTCCGGCCCGTGATGCCCATCCTCATCCTCCCGATCGCCTCGACGCTCATCGTCGGCGCGGCGATGCGATGGGTGGTCGGCGCGCCGATCGCGTCACTCATGAATGCGGCGATGAATCTGCTCGCCAATCTCAACGCGGGCAACCGCGCGGTGCTCGGCCTGATCCTCGGCGGAATGATCGCCGTCGACATGGGCGGGCCGATCAACAAGACCGCGTTCTTCTTCGGCGCCGCGATGATCCAGCAGGGCGACGTCCGCATCATGGGCGCGTGCGCGGCGGCAATCTGCACGCCGCCGCTGGGCCTCGGCCTGGCCACCGTGCTGCGCCGCGAGTGGTGGACCTCCGAAGAGCGCGAAGCCGGGCTCGCCGGCCTGACGATGGGCATGGTGGGCATCACGGAAGGCGCCATTCCCTTCGCGGCCGCGGATCCGCTGCGTGTGATCCCGTGCATCATGGCGGGCTCGATGGTCGCCTCGGTGATCGCCATGCTCGCCGGCGTGGGCGATCACGCGCCGCACGGCGGCCCGATCGTGCTGCCGGTCATCGACCACAAATTCGCATATGGGCTCGCCGTCCTCGCGGGGACCGCCGTGACGTCGCTGTCGATCAGCGTGTTGCGCTACCGGTCCCGCCGGGCGGCGTCGGGAAGTGGGAAAGGAGCAGGCATGAAGATCGTCGCCGTCACCGCGTGCCCCACGGGCATCGCACACACCTACATGGCCGCCGAGCAGCTCGGGAAGACCGCGCGGGCGCTCGGCCACCAGATCAAAGTCGAGACACAAGGCGCGATGGGGATCGAGAACGAGCTCTCGGAGGGCGACATCCGCGAGGCGCAGGTCGCCATCTTCGCCGTCGACATCGAGATCGAGAAGCGCGAACGGTTCCAGTCGATCAAGGTCGTCCAGGTGCCGGTGCAGGAGGCCATTCGCGACGCCGGCGGCCTGATCGCGCGCGTCTCGGCGTCGGCGCGTCCCGGAACCGTCACATGCGCGTAAAGAGCCTCGTCAAGTTCGAAGTTCGAAGTTCGAAGTTCGAACGTGCGCTCGAGCGGCATCGAGGAGCCTCGTGACACTCGACCTTCGCTTCCCGTGTCCGCTGGCCAGCGGCCTGCACGCCAGGCCGGCCAGCCGTCTCGCGGAGATCGCCCGGGGCTTCGTGTCGGCGTGCGTGGTGACCAATACGCGCACGGGCGCGCAGGCCGACGCGAAGAGCGTCCTCGCGGTGCTCGCGGCCGACGTCGGCGCGGGCGACGTCTGTCTCGTGCGCGTCGACGGGGCCGACGCGCACGAGGCCCGCGCCGCGCTGCAGAGGTTCGTCGAGCGCGAGTTGCCGCGCTACGACGACCCGCCGACGCCGGTGACGACGGAAGCGGACCTGCTGCTGCCGCGCGCGTTGGCGACCTCCGGCGCGCCGCAGTGGCGGGGCCTCGCCGTCAGTCCCGGCGTCGGCATCGGGCAGGTCGTCCACGCGTCGGGGGCGATCGTGCGGCCGGAGGACGTCGACGCGCCGGGGCCGGTCGATCCCGGCGTCGAGCGGCAGGCCGTGACGCGCGCGATCGACGTCGTGCGCGCGCGGATCGACGGCCGGCTGCGGCACCGCTCGTCGGAGGCCGAAGCCGCCATCCTCGCCGCGCACGTCGCCATCGTCACCGATCCGCTGCTGCGGTCGACGATCGCCGATCA
>DASZSB010000096.1:0-43089 GCA_035548835.1 Gammaproteobacteria bacterium
TGACCCGCGAACTGCAGCACGCGCACGCCGGCGCGCGCGAGCCCGAGCGCGAGGGCGTCGAACTCGCGCTGCGCGCTTGCGGCGGCGGCGTCCGAGGACCCGCCGCCCTGCTGGAAGAAATTCGAGCCCGCAGTCTCGACGTTGCCGCCGAAGCGTGCCGGGCGAATCATCAGCACGGCGGGCGCGGTTTGCGGTTCCGCGGCGTCGTTCACGGCGGGCAGCCGGAGCCCGGGGCGGCATGTTCGAGCTCCGCGACGGTGTCCTCGATGGCCGCGTACAGCTCGTTGCCGGGCTCGACGGTCGCGAGCGCCGCGCGCGCCTCGCGCAGCGCTTCGTCCGTGCAGCCCCGCGCCGCGAGCGCGTTGGCCAGGTTGTTGCGGGCCGCGGCGTGCGCGGGGTTCGTCGCGAGCAGGCGCCGATACAGCGTGGTGGCGCCGGCGAAGTCGCGGTTCGCGAGCCGGTAGCCCGCCATCGCGAACAGCACGAGCTCGTCGTCGGGCCAGCGCGCGAACGCTGCGGCGTAGGAGGAGGCCACGGCGGCGGCCGGCAGCAGCGGCTCGGCCCCTGCGAGCGCGCGGACGTAGGCCCCTGCGGTCGCCGTCGCCGGCAGCAGGCCGGGCTCGACGGCCACGAACGCCCATTCCTGCGCGCGCTGCCAGCTCTTCAGGAACCGGTGCGCGCTCTCCGTGCGGCGCCGCTGCGTGCCGGAACGAAGGATCACGTGGCCTGCGTCCGCGCCGACGACGACGGCGTAGTGCCACACCGGGACGCGCGGCAGGCCCAGGTTCTGCAGCACGAGCACCGGACGGCCCGACGCGACTTCTGCGAGCAGCGCACCGGGGTCGCGGGCGATCACGTAGGGGATCAGGCCGTGGCGGCGGGTGGCCGCGAGCAGCTCCGCCTGCAGGCTGCCGCGCAGCCCGGCCACGTAGACCTGGTTCACGAGGTCCGGGGGCGTCACGGACGTGCCCGCATACGCGAGCACGGTGGCGAGCGCCGCGGGCCCGCACTGGTACTCGGTCTGCGGGAAGAACGGGACCTCGGTCAGCTCCGCCGGCGCGGGCGTGGGTGGCAGCGTGAGCGTGCCGCCGGCGCAGCCGCCGAGCAGCAGCGCCGCGAGCAGCAGGCTAGATCTTCTTGAAGATATCAATGACGCCGACGAGCTCGAGGATCAGCAGGACGATGAACACGATGCCGACGATGCCGAGCAGATCACCGCCGGCCGGCAGGTTCTCGAGATTGCTCGCGAGCGTCTGCAGCTCCTGATCCGTCATGGCGGCGATGCGCTCGTTCGCCGCCATGGGATCGACGCCGAGCCGCTCGAGCTCGCCGCGCACTTCCTCGCGGGCGAGCACGGCGTCGATGCGCGCGATCGTCGCGTCGCGGTCGATCGCCGTGATGTACTCCTGCGTGCTGATCACGCCGGCATACGCCGTGGCGATGCCCGAGGAGAACAGGGCCGCGATCAGCAGCAGCACGAATCGGTTGCGGGTGCGGGTGCTCATGACTCTCTCCTCGGCAATGCGCGGTTCGGCCGGCACAGTAGCGGAGCGTGGAGTGGGGCGCTAGTCCTCGGTCCACCAGGCCACGAACTCGCCGAAGTCGATGAGCCCGTCGTCGTTCGTGTCGATGTCCTGGAACCCGATCTTCGCTTCGGCGGGCGACATGCCGGCTTCCAGTTCGTCGAGCATGGCGACGAATTCCTCGGGCTCGATCTGGCCATCGCCGTCGCGATCGTTGTAGTCGAAGGCCTCGCGCAGCTCCTCGAGCTGCTCTTCGGTCGGTTGCTGCCTGGCCATGCGTTCGTGCGCTCCTCCTGGATGTCAGGGCGTATTGTCGCCGCTGCGCGGCTTTTCGGGTACCCGTTGCGTGCCCGTGTCGTCGCGCTCGTCCGGTTCGCCGGGAGGGCGGCCGATGAAGTCGTAGAGCACGCCGAGTGCCGCATTGAAGCCGGTAATGCGCATCACGAGCGCGTGCGGGGTGATTTCCCTGCGCGGCTTGCGCAGCTCGCGCACGCGGCGCGCGAGCAGCACGGCGATCAGGCCCCGCAGGGCACCGGAAATCACGAACAGGTACAGCAGGTTGCTGCGGGACTTCGGCGCGTCGAGCCACACGGTGCCCTCCGGCAGCAGCTCCGCGAGCGCGGCGCCGAGCATGGCGCCCGCGAACACGCCGGCGGCCGTGCCCACGTTGTGGAACGCCACGTAGGCCGCGCGGCGGGTCCGCGGCACGAGCTCGTAGAGCAGGTTGCCCGTGGCCAGCGTGAATCCGGACCAGGCGAGACCCGACAGCGCCTGGAACAGCGTCAGGGCCCAGAACTCGTCCGACAGTATCCACACGGCCGGCACGACCGGCAGCGAGATGCTGGTCACGATCAGGACCAGACGGTTGCCGTACACGTCCGCGATGCGGCCCCAGGTACCGAGCATCAGGAACTGCACGAACACGCTGGCGCCCGAGAGCGCGGTGAACTCGAGGTACGACAGCTTCAGGTCGCGCAGCATGTACACCGTGAAGAACGGGGAGGCCAGGCCGACCGCCGCGTTCATGAGCGCCACGTACGTCGAGAAGCCGATGGCGCCCGTCGATTGCAGGCTGCGCCACCAGTGCTCGATGTGCATGTCGGGCGCCGCGCCGTGCGTGGGCCGCTCGTGCAGAAACGTCACGTGGTACACCGAGATCACGCGCGCCACGAAGGCGATCAGGAAGATCAGCACGAAGCCGAAGTACGTGCGGCCGGCCGTGTCGAGCTCGTGCAGCAGAACTCCGCACGCGACGAGGCTCAGGAACGTCGCGATCGTCGTGAGGCGCGTGCGATAACCGAAGTAGCGGCCGCGGCGCTTCTCCGAGACGAGATCGCGCATGATGCTGGTCCACTGCGGTGCCGCGAGGTTGTTCGCGCTGTAGTACAGCGCCAGCAGCGCGAGCAGCGCCGCCACGGCGTGGCTCTGGAACAGCACGGGCACCAGCAGGATCGGCACCCACAGCAACGCCTGCAGCCCGCAGCCCCAGACGACGAGCCGCCGACGGCCGAAATAGTTGCCCGCCCAAGCCGAGAGCAGCTGCGCCGACGACGCGAGCAGCGGCGGCAGCGTGCTGATCAGGGCGACCTGCGGTGCGGTCGCACGCAGGAACAGCGCGAATGCGGAGAAGTAGGTCTCGCCTGCTCCGACCTGGACGGAGTACGCCATGCCGTCGCGCACGGAATGGCGCAGCGCACGGTCGACGACCGGGTCCTTCGAGAATTGCGCGCGCGCCATGCGCCGTCGGGCGGCGCGTCAGTGCGCGCCGGCGGCTTGCAGCAGGCGCTGGGCGCGCGCTGAGATCGCGCCATTCGCTCCGGCCAGCGACAACGCTTTGCGCGCCATCGTGCCCGCCTGTGCCGCGTCGCCGGTCTGCAGCGCGAGCTCGCCGCGCTCGACCCACAGCTCGGCGTTGTTCGGATCGAGCCGCAACGCGCGCTCGATCGAGGCCGTGGCCTGTGCGACGTTGCCGGAAGCCCGCTGCGCCCGGCTCTGGGCGAGCAGGGCGTTGCTCGCGCTGCTCGCGTCGCTCTGCGGGCGCGACGGCGCCGTGGAGCTCTGCGAGGCCGGGGGCAGCGCGGCCGGCGGCGACGGCGGCGGCAGCGGCAGCGCGCCCGGGGGCGGCGGTGGAGGCGCCGGGCTCGGGCGGGCTGCGGGGGGCAGCGTGGGCTGGGGCGTCGGCGGGCCGGATCGCGAGGGTCCCGGCTGCAGGGACGCGCAGGCGACCGTGCCCGCGGCGAGCACCGCCAGCAGCGTGCCGCGGCCGAGCGCGAAATGCCCGGCCGGCCTCATCGACCGTCGCCCCGGAACCAGCTGCGGATGCGCGCGCCGAAGCCGGTCTCGCCGCCGCAGCCGAACGGGTGCTCGACCGGCTGATCCGCCGGCACCGGCACGGCGACCGCGTTGTCGCAGCGCGGTGCCGTGGGCTCGCCGGTCATGAAGTCGATCCATTCGTCGGTGACGGTGTCGGGCGCCGGCGCCGTGTACGACGTGGCTTCGAGCGAGTGCAGCACGCCGCCCCAGATGCGCGCGGCGCCAGACGAGCCCGTGAGCCCGATCGGGTGATTGTCGTCCGCGCCGATCCACGCCACGATCAGGTGGTCGTTCGTGAACCCGGCGAACCAGCTGTCGCGCAGGTCGTCAGAGGTGCCGGTCTTGCCCGCCACGACGAGATCCGCTGGCAGCTGCATGCGCACCGCGCGGCCCGTGCCGCGCTCCATGACCTGCACGAGCGCCTGGTTCAGCGCGTACACGTACGCCGGATCGCTGGCCTGCGCGATCTCGATGTCGAAGCGCTGCAGCAGCTTGCCGTCCTCGCCGATCACGCTGCGCACGGCGCGCAACGGCACGCGGAAGCCGCCGTTCGCGAGCGTGTTGTACACCTGCGCCACCTCGATCGGCGTCAGCGCGAGCGCGCCGAGCAGCATCGATGGGTAGAGCTGCGGCTTCTGCGTGAGACCGAGCCGCTGCAGCACGTCGCGAATCGGGTCGAGCCCCACGTCGAGGCCGAGCCGCACGGTGGCCATGTTCATCGACTCCGCGAGCGCGCGCACGAGCGGCACCTGGCCGTGGGCCCGCTCGTCGAAATTGGCCGGCAGCCACGTGGTGCCGTTCGGCAGCTTGACCTCGATCGGCGCGTCGTCGATGACGCTCGCGAGCGTGTAACGCTGCGATTCCAGCGCCGCGAGATACACGGCCGGCTTGATCAGCGAGCCGATCGGCCGGCGGGCGTCGAGCGCGCGGTTGAAGCCTTCGTAGTCCGCCTGCCGGCCGCCGACGATGGCCTGCACCTCGCCCGTCTGCGGGCTCGTGACCACGACGGCGCCCTCGAGCCCCGCACCCTTCTTGCCGAGCGCCGTGATCCCCTTGTCGAGCGCGCGCTCCGCGGCCGTCTGGACGGTCGGGTCGAGCGTCGACAGCACGATCAGGCCCTTCTTCTCGAGATCGTCGCGCTGGTACTCGTTCGATAGCTGGCGGCGCACGAGCCCCAGGAACGCCGATTGCGTGGCGCTGCGGCGCGTGCTGTCGACGAGGCCGAGATCGTGCTCGGCCGCGGCCTGCACCGCCTTGTTGGTGGCCAGGCCTTCGTCCGCCATGCGCTGCAGCACGAAGTTGCGCCGCTCGCGCGCGCGGTCGGGATGACGGCGCGGATCGTAGTAAGTGGGGCCGCGCACCTCGGCGACGAGCAGCGCGATCTCGTGCAGCTCGAGCTCGGCCAGCGGCTTGCCGAAATAGAACTGGCTCGCGAGGCCGAAGCCGTGCACCGCACGCGCGCCGTCCTGGCCGAGGTAGACCTCGTTGATGTACGCGTGCATCAACTCGTCTTTGCTGTAGCGCATCTCGAGCGCGATCGACATCAGCGCCTCGCGCAGCTTGCGCTCCCAGGTGCGGTCGTTCGACAGGAAGTAGCTGCGCACGAGCTGCTGCGTCAGCGTGCTCGCGCCCTGGCGGATCTCGCCGGACGTGACGTTCACGAACAGCGCGCGCAGCACGGCGATGGGGTCGATGCCGTGATGCGTGTCGAAGCGCTGATCCTCGACCGCTTTCAGCGTCGCGGGCAGCAACGGCGGGATGTCCTGGGGCGCCACGATCAGGCGATCCTCGCCGTGGGAAGCGAACAGGCTGCCGATCAGGAGCGGATTCAGGCGCACGATGGCGGTGTCGTTGCCCTGCTTGTCGCGCAGCGCTGCGATGCGTCCGCCCGCGAACGCGATCGACACGAGGCGCGCGGGCTCCTTGTCGCCGGCGAAGTCGAAGCCGCGCGTCGAAAGTTCCATGCGCCCCAAGCCCACGCGGTAGGTGCCGGGCGAGGGCAGGCGCGGGTCCTCGCGGTAGCCGAGACGCTTGAGCTCGGCGACCAGGTCGTCCTGCGAGAGCGCGCGGCCGGCATACAGCTCGAGCGGCGTGGCGTAGACCTGCGCCGGCACGTCCCAGCGGCGCCCCTCGAACTCCACGTGCGCGGTCGTCGCGAGGTAGCCGGCGTACACCACGGCCAGCACGAAGCCGGCGGCGAGTGCGCCCAGCAGGAAGTTGCGAACCTTCGTCAGACGGGCGGAGCGGGGTTTCGGGGGAGTCTTGCGGGAAGAGCGGGCCATTCGCGCACGATGCATCAGCCGCCGCGCCGCATCAAGCGCGTGCGCGGCTCAGCCGAGCGGGCTGCCAGCTTTTGGCCCTCAGCGCAACGAGCGCGCAAAGGACGCCGAGCGTTCAGCAGCCCTGCGGAGGTTGCGACCACCTCCAGCCGTCGCCCGGCCGCCAGATCGAGGTCATGAGCGTGATCTCCCGCAGGTCCTCCTCGGGGCGTTTGGCGCCCGTGACCTCGATGTGGTCGCCCACCTTCAGACTATCGGGCGCGACGCCGTTGCGTTTGAGTTGCTGCACGCTGAGCCAGACGACGGTGTAAGTGGTGCCGTCGCGGGTCTTGAACGTGAACTCGACGTGCGGGTTGTGCCAGGTCAGGCTCTCGATCTCGCCGGCCACCGTGAACAGGCGGCAGCGGTCGAAGCGTGCGTAGCCGTGATGGGCCTCCGTCGTGGTCGCGGTGCCGAGCATTGCGACTACGACTACCACGACATGGCGCAAGAATCGTTGCAGCATGATGTTGCTCCTCGGGCCGCTCAGTGGGCCCCTGTTTCAGTGCACTTGCAGGTCAGCTGGCGCGCCCGTACGTTCAGCAGGTCCACGTTCGGTCCGATGGGCAGATCGTGCGTGAACTCCACCGGCCCGTCGTCGCTGCGCTGCCACTGTTGTGGAAACTCGAGCGTCCGGACCTCGCCGTGCGCGTCGCGGATCCTGACCGCCCAGGTGTAGTCGCCGGCCGAGGCCGCGCACTGCGTGTTTCTTATGGTGCCGACGGCGCGTGCGAACGTGTCGCGCTGCTGGTATTCGAAATCGATCGTAGCGGCACAGGCCGCCGTGGCGCTGGCGGGCAGCTCGACCTGGATCGTCACCTCGTGCTCGCTCGCAATGCGCGTGGTCCTGCCCGACTTGTCGATCGTGACGCGCGGCGCCGGCGCCTGCTCGCCGCGCTGCGGCTCGTCGCCCGCGGACGCCTGCCAGGCCAGCGGCGCCAGCGCGGCGAAGGCCAGCGTTCTTCCGATCCGGTGCACGCCTTTTGCCATAGGGCCTCCTGTGCCGGTCCGACGGGACGTCGGGTCGGGCCGGCCGATGCCGCGAAACGGCGGCGCCGGCGCCACGCCCGGCCTCGTCCGCCTCGCCTTCAGGATGCGGCGCTTCGGCTCGTCCTGCAACCGGTGCCCGCCCTGCCTAGAGCAGCTGGGACAGGAGCGTTGCAGTGCCGAGGAACGACATGAACCCGGTCACGTCGGTTACCGTGGTCAGGATGATCGTCGAGGACTGTGCCGGGTCCTGGCCGAGGCGCGTCAGCGCGATCGGAATGACCGCTCCCGCGATGCCAGCGATCGCCATCGAGACCACCATCGCGATCGCGATCACGAGCGCAAGCCCCGGGCTCTTGCTCCAGATCAGCACCCCGAGCGCGGTCGTGGCCGCGATCGCGAGCCCGTTCACGATGCCGGTGTAGGCTTCCTTGAACAGCACGCGGAACCAGTGCCGCGTCGAGATCTCGCGCAGCGCGAGCCCGCGCATCGTGACCGCGAGCGCCTGGGCGCCCGAGTTGCCGGACTGGCCGGCCACCACGGGCATGAGCACCGCGAGCGCCGTGAACTTCGCGATCGTGTCCTCGAACAGGCCCACGACGGCCGCGGCGAGGAATGCCGTCGCCAGGTTGATCTCGAGCCATGGCAAGCGCTTCCGCACCGCGAACTGCGGCTCCGACAGCGCGCGCTCCTCGCGGCCGGCACCCACCATCATCTGGATGTCGATCGAGGCCGCTTCCTCGAGGGTCTTCAGCAGCGCGTCCTGGCGGATGGCGCCGATGAGCCGGCCGTGAATGTCGATCACCGGCAGCATGTCGAGGTGCGAGCTGCGCAGCTTCTCCGCCACCTCGTCGCGATCGTCGAACGGCGACACGGCCGACGTGGGCGGCCGCGCGATTTCCTTGAGCAGATCCGTGGGCTCCGCGATCAGCAGATCCTGCAGGTCCACCGTGCCGAGCAGGCGGCGTTCGGCGTCGACGATGAACAGCTGGCGCAGGTCCTTCGGCTTGTGCTGGCGCAGGTGCTCCAGCGTGACGCCGGCCGACTGCTCGCCGCGAAAGCTCGGGATCCGCGAATCCATGACGCGCCCGGCGGAGCCCGGCGGGTAATCCATGAGACGGCGCACTTCGGTCTGCACGCGGCGCGGCAGCAGTTCGAGACAGCGATCGCGCGAGTGCTCGGAGATGCGCAGCAGCGACATCGCGAGCGCGGTGGGGTCCACCGAGTGGAGCACCTGCTTCAGCAGCTTCTCCGGGATCTCGGGCACGATCTCGTCGATGCGCGCCGGCGACAGGTAGCGCCAGATCGCGGCGAGCGTCTCGGGATCGTTTTCGGTGAGCAACTCCACGGCCACCGACTTGCCGAAGCCGTCGATCACGTCCGCGGCCTGCGCGGGGTGCTCGAGCAGGAACCGGCGGTTCACGCGGTCCAGCGCGAGGTTGCGCAGTGCCTGATCCATCGCCGTTACCGCTGGCGGTCCGTGCCCATGAGGTCGCCGAGGCTCTTCCAGAGGCTGCCGGCGCCGATCGCGATCAGCTCCGTGACCTCGGCGATCTCGCGCTCGTTCCTGGCGCCGTTGCCGCGCAGGCTCTGCCGGTACGCCCTGCGCAGGTCGGCATACGTGATCACGCCGATGAACTCCTCGTCGCGGTTCACGACGGGCGCCTCGGTGTACCGTTCCCAGATGCCATGGTCCTGCGCGGTCACGAGCAGGTCGCGGGCCCACAGCGCCTCCGCCGGCTCGAGAATCGACGCCAGCGACTTGCGATGCGGCACCTGCAGCAACGTGAGGCCGCGCACCGCGCCGCGCAGCCGGCGTGAACGGTCCAGCACGTAGATGCGTGCCTGGTTCACCTGGTCGCTGCGCGCGATGCGCTCCCGGGCCTCGCCGCAGTTGCAGTCGTCGGGCAGCGTCAGCACGCGGGGCTCGACCCACGCGCCGATGGTATTCGTCGGGTAGGAGAGCAGCAGCTTGAACGCCATGAGCCACTGCGGGCCCAGCGAACCGAGCACTTCCTCGCGCAGCGCGCCGGGCAGGTGCCGCAGCACGGCCACGGATTCCTGGCTGCCGAGCTTCTCCAGCAGCAGCGCGCTGTCGACCGGCGGCTGTTGCTCGAGGCAGCGGGCGGCGTGCGTCGGCAGCATGTGGCTCACGACGGGCGCCGCCGTGGTGGCGTCGACCGCCGACAGCACCGCGTTGGCCTGGTCCACGGGCATCGATTCCAGCAGGCGCGCGGCCTTCTCCGGGTGCAGGCGCAGGTAAGCGTCGACGAGCTGCTCGCGACCGCTCACGAGCCCTTCCTGAGCTTCACGAACGGCTGCTGCGTGAAGTGTTCGCCGGGCACGGACACGTCGCCCTGCTCGGTCTCGATGAACACGCAGCCGTCGCTGATCTCGAGGATGCGGCCCTCGAAGGTGCCGATCTTCACGAAGTCGCCGGGCGCGTAGTGCTTGCGCGCGTAGTGCGCGCCGATCAGGTTCGCGAGGTGCTGGCGCGTGCCGAGCGCGAACACGAGTGCGATGCCGCCGAATACCGCCGCGGCCGTCACCGTCGTGAGCTGGATCAGGAAGTTGACGTTGACGCCGAGCTGGTCGATGCCGATCACGATGCCGGCGAGCACGAGCACGGCCTGCGCGAGCCTCCCGAGGAAGCTGCTCTGGCCGACGCCGAGGCCGAGCGACGCCTGCTCGAGGATGTTGCGCGCCAGCGTGCCGCCCGTGAAGCCGAGCACGATGATGATCACGCCGCCGATGGCGGAGGGCAGATAGCCGAGCAGGCTTTCGGTCCAGCGCTCGAACAGCGTGCCGCCGAGGATGCGCAGGGCGCTCGCGGCGAACACCAGCAGCACGATCCAGAACGCGACCGTGCCGACGGCGTGGCTCGTGGCCCGAGTGAGCACCTCGGAGCGGCCGCCGGAGCGCGCCAGAAACCGCGCGAAGACCCAGTCCATGCTCTGCAAGGCGCGGCGGACTCCACTGCGGATCAGCACGGCCACGAGCCAGCCGATCAGCAGCACGAGCACGGCCGTCAGGATGACCGGAACGTACGTGACGATGTCCGCGAGCGTGTCGCGGAACACGGCGACGAGCTGTGTCCACCAATCCTCTAAGCGGTTCATCCGAGCTCCGTCCGGCGAGGTCTGCCACCGCTGCGCTGTGCAATGGCTCTTCGACTTGCATCCTACTCGACTCGTGCGTGAGCCGGGAGACCGACTTCTCAAACGCGCGCACGCGCGCGCGGCGTGCCTTTCGGCGGGTGCGAACCCGAAGCAGTTCGAGTAAGGTCCGGGGCATGGTTGCAATCGGAATTGCACTGGCTCTGGGGCTCGGTCTGCTCGCGTGGCGGATCGGGTTGCCGCCGCTGATCGGATTCCTCGCGTCGGGCTTCGTGTTCGGCGCGCTCGGGGTCGAGCGCGCGCCGTGGCTCGGCGACCTGGCCCACGCCGGCGTGCTGCTGCTCCTGTTCGCCGTCGGGCTCAAGCTGCGCATCAAGACCCTGTTGCGGCACGAGGTCTGGGGGTCGGCTCTCGTCCACCTGCTCGTGACGGGCGTTATCGGTGCGGCGCTGATCTACTGGACCGCCGGCCAGTCGTTCTGGGTGGCGGTCGTCATGGCGCTCTCGCTCGGGTTCTCGAGCACGGTGCTCGCGGCCAAGGTGCTCGAGGGCAACCGCGAGCTGCGCTCGGTGCACGGCCGCGTCGCGATCGGCATCCTGATCGTGCAGGACATCGTCGCGGTCGTGCTGCTCGCGGTCCTCAGCGTCGAGACGCCGTCGCCGTACGCACTGCTTCTGGTGCTGCTGCCGTTCGGGCGGCCCGTGATCGCGAAGCTGCTGGATTATTGCGGTCACGGCGAGCTGCTGGTGCTGTTCGGCGCGGGGTTGGCACTCGGCGGCGGCGAGCTGTTCGCGCAGCTCGGCCTGAGCGCCGAGCTCGGCGCGCTGCTGCTCGGCGCCATGCTGGCCGACCACAAGCGCGCGCAGGAGCTCACGAGCGTGCTGTGGGGATTGAAGGAGCTGTTCCTCGTCGGCTTCTTCCTGAACATCGGCTTCGGTGGGCCGCCCACCTGGGAGGCGCTGCGCACGGCGTTCTGGCTGCTGCTGTTCCTGCCGCTGCAGGGCATCCTGTTCTTCCTGCTGCTGATCGCGTCGGGCCTGCGCGCGCGCACGAGCTTTCTCACGGCCGTGAGCCTCACGACGTACAGCGAGTTCGCGCTGATCGTGGCCGACGTGGAGGTCACGAATCATCTCGTCGGGCAGCAGTGGCTCGTGGTCGCCGCGCTCACGGTGGGCGTGTCGTTCATAGCGGCCGCGCCGCTGAACGCCTACGCTCACGATCTGTACCGCGCGCTGGCTCCCTGGCTCGAGAGGCTCGAGCGCGACAAGCGTCACCCGGACGACGAGCCGATCTCGCTCGGCAGCGCCGAGATTCTGATCGTCGGCATGGGCCGCGTCGGCGCCGGTGCGTACGACTACCTGCGCCAGCAGAGCGAGAGTATCGTCGGCGTGGACAGCGACCCGGCGAAGATCGAGTCGAACATCCGCCAGGGTCGGCGCGTGGCGTACGCCGACGCGGAGGACCCGGGCTTCTGGCACCTGCTGAACGTCGACCGGCTGCGCGCGATCATGCTGGCCGTGCCGGACATCGAGGCGAAGCTGACCGCCGCGCGCGCCCTGCGCCGGCGGGGTTTCAAGGGCCTGCTGAGCGCGACCCACCTGTATCCCGAGGAATACGCGCCGATCATCGCGGCCGGTTGCGACGTGAGCTACAACTACTACACGGAAGCCGGCGTGGGCTTCGCGCGTCACACGTACGAAACGCTGCGCAACGGTGTGGCGCCCGCGAACGCCTCTATCCCGGGCCGCGCTTCGCTCTTATGATGGCGCCCTCGCCGCCGGCGCGCCCGGTGGCGTCCCAAAACACGATTCAAAGAGGCAACCCGTGACTATTTCGATCTACGACCAGTTCGTTACGTTCATCCGCATGCTGGAGAACATGGACAAGATTCTCGGCAAAGCCGAGGTCGATGCCGCCGCGCGCAAGATCGACCCCTCCGTCTACGTCAACGGCCGCCTCGCGCCCGACATGCTGCCGCTGAAGGTCCAGATCGGCATCATGACGGACCAGGCCAAGGGCGGCGCCAGCCGTCTCGCGGGTCAGGAGCCGCCGAAGTGGCCGGACGACGAAGCCACGTTCGCCGACCTGCACGCACGCATCGCGAAGACGATCGCACATCTCAAGACTTTCAAGCCCGCGCAGTTCGACGGCGCCGATACGCGCGCGATCGAGATCAAGTACCCGAACGCGACGCTGAACTTCGTCGGCAAGGACTACTTCCTCGGGTTCCTGATCCCGAACTTCTACTTCCACTACACGACGGCATACGCGATCCTGCGCCACAACGGCGTGCAGATCGGCAAGAACGACTTCCTCGGCGGGCGCTGAGCGAAGGGCAGCGTCGCCACTGACGTACGCACTGACATAGTCCCGGCGCCCCCGCGGATGGGGGTGGCCGGGACGCTCGCGAACAGGATGTTCGCGCGCGAGCCTACAGGGACGTATTCACGGCGATCCCGGCCAGCCCCATCCGCGGGGGCGTCGGGACGGCCGACAAGGTGCCAACCGCGATGGAGTACCGAAGCCTCGGAAGAACCGGCGTCAAGGTCAGCCAGTTCTGCTTGGGCACCATGATGTTCGGCCGCAGCACGAACGAGCAGGACTCCGTCGCCATCGTTCAATACGCGCTCGACCAGGGCGTGAACTTCATCGACACCGCCAACGCGTATTCCGCCGGCGCGAGCGAGCGCTTCGTCGGCAAGGCGCTCGCCGGCGGCAGGCGCGCGAACGTCGTGCTCGCGACCAAGGCGTTCTTCCCGCTCGATCAGAAGGACGTCAACGGCCGGGGCCTGAGCCGCCGGCACCTGATCGACGCGTGCAACGCCTCGCTGCAGCGCCTGAACACCGACTGGATCGATCTCTTCCAGCTGCACCGGCCGCAGGCCGACATCCCCATCGACGAGACGCTGCGCGCCGTCGACGACCTGATCCGCGCGGGCAAGGTCCGCTACGTCGGCACCAGCATGTTCCCGGCCTGGAAGATCGTCGAGGGGCTCTGGGCCGCGAAGGAGCTGGGGCTGAACCGCTTCGTCTCCGAGCAGATGGCGTACAACCTGCTCGACCGCACGGCCGAGCGCGAGGTCGTGCCGGCCGCGCAGACGTTCGGCATTGCGCTCATGCCGTGGGCGCCGCTCTGCGGCGGGCTGCTCACGGGCAAGTATCGGCGCGACGACCAGAGCGCGGCCGGCCGCTGGAGCGGCGGCAAGGACAACTTCGGCCGGCCCGCGACGCCGGCCGCGTTCGACGTGATCGAGGGGCTCGTCGCGCTCGCCCAGGAGAAAGGCTGCACGCCGTCCCAGCTGGCTCTCGCGTGGAACGCGGCGCAGCCCGGCATCACGGCCCCGATCGTGGGGCCGCGCACACTCGAGCAGATCGTCGACAACCTGGGTGCCGCGAACGTGCGCGTGACGGACGACGACCGCAAGCGCCTCGACGCGCTGGCCCCGCCGTGGGCCGCGACGCTGCGCTATTACGACGCGGCCCTCGCGATCGATTTCCGGCCGAACCTCGCGCGCTGGTGACCGGCCGCGCCGACTATTGCGGCGGCTGCCGACCGGCGCGCGCGCCGGTCGCGTAGATCCACGCGGCAATGGCTCGCACTTCGTCCGCGTCGAGCCGCGTGCGCCATGCGGGCATCACGCCGCTCCTCCCGTCGCGGATCGATTGGGCGACGCTCGCGAAATCGCCGCCGTAGAGCCACGTGTCGTCGCGCAGGTTCGGTGCGCCGAGCTGCGGCGTCCCGCGGGCGTCGATGCCGTGACACGCCGCGCACGTCGTGGCGAACCTGGCCTTGCCGGCCTCGATCCATCCCCGTGGCGCCGCGGTTCCGCTCAGGCTGAGCACGTACGAGGCCACGTCGACGACGCCGTCCGCGCCGAGCACGGCTCCCCACGGCGGCATCACGCCGTGACGGCCGTCGAGGATGCTCGCGACCACGGTGTTCGGATCGCCGCCGTAGAGCCAGTCCTGATCCGTGAGGTTCGGCGCGCCGAGGCGGCGATTGCCGAGCGCGTCCCGGCCGTGACACGCGGCGCAGTTGTCGAGGTAGAGGCGACGGCCGATCTCTGCGGTGGCGTCCCGCGTGCGCAGCGTGTCGATCCTGACGTCCTGAAGCCGGCGCATGACCGGCTCGAGCTTCGCCGCGTTGGTGGCCGTTTCGCGCTGCCATTCGCGCTGCGAGGTCCAGCCGAGCACCCCCGCGAAACTGCCGAAGCCGGGGTAGAGCGCGAGATACGCGAAGGCGCAGAGGAACATCGTCGCGGACAGCGCGATCCACCAGCGCGGCAGGCGCCGCACGCCCTCGCGCAGCACGCCGTGTGCCCACGTGTGACCGCTGGTGCCGTCGGGTGCGGTGGGGATCGTGACGCGCTGTGCCCACAGGAACAACAGCAGCGAGATGCCGAGGTTCAGCACGATGAGCCCGATGATCCAGCCGGACCAGAATGCGCTCACGGCCTCACCGCCCGTGGAGACGCGTAACGTCCCGACGCGCGGCCGTCGGGAGATCCGGCTGTTCGAACATCGCGAGCTCCTGGCCCTCGAACATCGGGAGCTCTGCCAGGGCGTCGAAAGTGGCCCTGTGTCGCGGGCGCCATGCCCAGTACCAGATGCCGATGAAGACCAGCATCAGCACCACCGTCAGCACGCCGAGCACGTGGCCCCACAGCGTGCTCATGGTGCGACTCCCTGCGGTTGCGGCTGCGCAGCGGCGGCCGCCCGCGCGTCGGGCGCGGGGACCGGCGTCGACGCAGCGACGCGGCGCGCGCCGAGCCCCTGCAGATAGGCGACGAGCGCGTCGAGCTCGCTCTTGCCCGCCACCGCGGCCGGCGCGCTCTCGATCTGTGCCGCTTCGTAGGGCTCGCCCAGGCTCCGGAGCACGCGCATGCGTGCCTGGACGTCGGCCGGATCGATCTGCGCGTGCTCGAGCCACCGATAGGCCGGCATGTTCGAGTCGGGAACCACGTCGCGGGGGCCGAGCAGGTGCAGCCGGTGCCATTCGTCCGAGTATTTGCCGCCGATGCGCGCGAGATCCGGCCCCGTGCGCTTCGAGCCCCATTGAAACGGCCGGTCGTAGACGGATTCGCCCTCGGTCGAGTAGTCGCCGTAGCGCTGGGTCTCGAAGCGCAGCGTCCGGATCATCTGCGAGTGGCAGAGATAGCAGCCCTCGCGAACGTAGACGTCCCGTCCGGCGAGCCGCAGCGCGTCGTAGGGCACCACGCCGGGAGCCGCCTCGACGCCGTGCGCCTTCACGAGCAGCGGCGTGATCTCGGCGAGGCCGCCGAGCGTCACCATGACCGCGATCAGCACGCCGAGCAGACCCGTGCGCTTCTCGATGGCTTCGAAGTGCTCGTAGCGTATGCCCATGTGCTTCAGCCCGATGTCGGCCGCTGCGCGGCCACCGGCACGGCGAGCGGTTGCGGGACCGGCACGCGGATGGCCACGATGAGCCTCGCGCGTGCCGCGGCGGCCGTGTGCCACAGGTTCCAGCCCATGACGACCATGCCGCCGAGCACGAGCACTCCGCCGAGCAGCCTGACGACGTAGAGCGGCCGCACCGCGATCAGGCTCTCGAGGAAGCTGTACGTCAGGGAGCCGTCGGGATTCGTCGCGCGCCACATGAGGCCTTCGGTGATACCCGCCGCCCACATCGCGGTGACGTAGAGCGCGAGACCACCCGTGTGCATCCAGAAGTGGGCGTTCATCGCGCGCTGGGAGTGCATGGCCGGCCGTCCGAGCGCGCGCGGGGCCATCGCGTACAGCGAGCCGATCGTGATCATCGCGACCCAGCCGATGGAGCCCGAATGCACGTGCGCGATCGTCCAGTCCGTGTAGTGCGAGAGCGAGTTGGCCGACCTGATCGCGAGCATCGAGCCCTCGAACGTGGACGCCGCATAGAACGCCAGCGCGACCACCATGAATCTGACGGCGGGGTCGGACTTCAGCTTGTGCCACGAGCCGTTGAAGGTCATGAGGCCGTTGGCGGCGGAGCCCAGGCTCGGCATCAGCAGCACGAGCGAGAATACCGTGCCGACGGACTGGACCCAGTCGGGCAGGGCGGTGTACTGCAAGTGATGCGGGCCGGCCCACATGTACACCGAGATCAGCGCCCAGAAGTTCACGATCGAGAACCGGTAGCTCCAGAGCGGCTGCTCGGCCTGGCGCGGGACGAAGTAGTACATCATCCCGAGGAAGCCCGCGGTCAGGAAGAAGGCGACGGCATTGTGGCCGTACCACCACTGCACCATTGCATCGGCGGCGCCGGCGTAGATGGGGTACGACTTCCAGAGCGACACGGGCACGGCCAGGTTGTTGACGACGTGCAGCAGGCCGACCGCGATGATGAAGGCCCCGTAGTACCAGTTGGCCACGTAGATGTGCCGGATGCGCCGGCGGGCCAGCGTCGCGAAGAACACCGCGCCGAACGCGACCCACACCACGGCGATCAGCAGGTCGATGGGCCACTCGGGCTCCGCGTACTCCTTGCTCTGGGTGATGCCGAGCGGAATCGTGACCATCGCGAGCACGCATGCCGCCTGCCATCCCCAGAACGTGAACGTCGCCACGCGCTCGAGCGCGAGCCGCGCATGCCCCGTGCGTTGCACGATGTAGTAGCAGGTGCCCATCAGGGCCGAGCCGCCGAACGCGAAGACCACGCCGAACGTGTGATCCGGCCGGATCCGGCTGAACGTGAGCCAGGGAGTGTCGAAGTTTAGCGCCGGCCAGGCGAGCTCCGCGGCGGCGAGCACGCCGACCGACATGCCGACGATGCCCCATACGCTGGCGGCCAGCAGGAACAGACGAACGACTTGGTCGTTGTAGGTCTCCGTCCCTGGCGTCGCCGTCGTCATGGTCGAGGCGACATGCTCCCCCCGGAGTCCGGCAGGCACCTTGATTCAGGTCAAGCCGCGGCCGCGATGGCGTCGTTTCGGCATACGCAGTTGTACGTACGGACCCGCCGCGGCGTTTGCGGTCATCATGTGCGCCTCCCTTCGTGTGCGCAGCCATGATCCGGATCAAGCGGGCCTACGAAAGCGCGACGCGCGCCGATGGCGCCCGGTTCCTCGTGGAGCGCCTGTGGCCGCGCGGAATGCGGAAAGAGGCGCTCGAGCTCGACGCGTGGCTCAAGGACGTGGCGCCGAGCGCGAAGCTGCGCCAATGGTTCGGGCACAAGCCGGAGCGCTGGGCCGAATTCCGGCGCCGCTACGAAAAGGAGCTCGATTCGAGCGAGCAGGCGTGGTCGCCGATCCTCGCCGCGAGCCGCAAGCGTACGGTCACGCTGCTGTACAGCGCTCGCGACGTCGAGCACAACAGCGCGGTGGTGCTGCGCGACTATCTGGCGCGCCGGGCCGGGGGCGTCGGGCGCGAACGAGATGCCGACTAGCCGGGAGCTCACGATCCAGCAGTTGCGGCAGCACGATCTGTTTGCGGCTCTGACCGAATCCCAGTGGGCCGACATCGTCCCGCATACGCACCTGCGAGCGTTCGCCGCCGGTCAACGCCTGTTCAGTCACGGCGACCCCGCGCACGAGTTCTTCCTGCTGCGGGAAGGCGTCGTGAAGCTGTATCGCGTCTCGGCCGGCGGGCAGGAGAAGGTCATGCGCCTGATCCGCAGCGGCATGACGTATGCGGAGAGCGTGATGTTCATGGACGAGCCCCGGTATCCCGTGCACGCGGAGGGTGTCGACGCAGGTGTCCTGGTGGCGATCGAGTCGGCGGCGTATCTCGGCATTCTGCGGGAGTCGTTCGACGTCTGCCGTTGCGTCATGGCGCGCATGACGGCGCGACTGCACGCCAACTGGGACGAGATCGAGGCGCTCACGCTGCAGAACAGCCGGTATCGCGTGGTCAGCTACCTGCTCGGTCTGGTCCCCGCCGACGCGGCGGGCGAAGCGCGGGTCACGCTGCCCTCGCGCAAAGCGCTGATTGCGGCACAGCTGGCTGCGACGCCCGAGACGCTGTCGCGGATCCTGCACGCGCTCTGCGACGAGGGCCTCATCGAGATTCACGACTATGAAGTGCGCATACCCGATCTGGCCGCGCTGCGCCGCGGCCTTCGCTGACGCGTGGGTCGGCGAAGGGCTCGGCCGCATTGACCCATGTCAAGGCGGCGGCCTGCGGCGCTGCGTATGCTTTCTCTCAACCCTTGGCAGTGAGCTCCGCTCTTGAGCAGACCCGACACCGGCCTCACCGAACAACGCATTGCGGTCCTCGTGGACCGCTTCTACGACAAGGTGCGCGTGCATCCGACGCTCGGTCCCGTCTTCAATGCCGTCGTCGCGGACTGGGACGCGCACAAACGGCTGCTCGTCTCGTTCTGGTCCAGCGTCGCGCTCGGCACCCGCAACTACCACGGCAACCCGCTTGCCAAGCACCGCCCGCTGCCGATAGACAACGCGCACTTCGAGCAGTGGCTCGCGCTGTGGGCGGAGACGACACAGGAGTTGCTCGACGACGCCTCGGCGGCGCTGTTGATCGGCTACGCGCAGCGCATCGCCGCGAGTCTGCGCATGGGCATCGGCCTCGCGTATCGCCCGCGTGGCCGCGAGTCGGGCGTACCGATCCTGTCCCCGCCCTCCTGACCGTGTGAGGGCGAGCCGGCCGGGTGGGGCGCTACCCGGGCGGAAACCGGCCGTGGTACTTTCCCCGGCCACGCCATGTCCGCCGCACGCAAGCCAACGTCGTTGTTCGCCCTGCTCGGGCCCGGTCTGCTGCTCGCGGCCACGGGTGTGGGCGGCGGCGATCTCGCAACCGCGAGCTTCGTGGGCGACATGCTGGGCACAACGGTGCTCTGGGCCGCGCTCGTCGCCGCGTTCCTGAAGTTCGTCGTGACCGAAGGGCTCGCGCGCTGGCAGCTCGCGACCGGCGATACGCTGCTCGAGGGCGTGGCGCACCGCTTCGGCCGCGGCGTGATCGGCGTGTTCCTCGTGTATCTCCTGCTGTGGTCGTTCTTCGTGGGCTCGGCCCAGATGAGCGCGAACGGCGCCACGCTGCACGCGATGTTTCCGGTGTTCGCGGATGCGCGTAACGGCAAGATCGCGTTCGGCGTGCTTTCGAGTCTCGCCGGCCTGGCGCTCGTGCTGTGGGGCGGCTTTCGCGCGTTCGAGATCGCCATGCGCGTGTGCATCGGCACGATGTTCGCGATGGTGATCGCCGCCGCGATCTTCTTCTGGCCCGGCACCGGCGCCGTGCTCGAAGGGCTGCTCGTGCCGCGCATTCCGCGCGTGGACGCCACGGCCGTGACCTGGACGGTGGCGCTGATCGGCGGGCTCGGCGGCACGCTGACCGTGCTCTCGTACGGCTACTGGATGCGCGAGGTGGGCAGGAGCGGCCGCGAGGATCTCGCGGCCTGCCGCATCGACCTCGGCGCGAGCTACCTGATCACGGCCGTCTTCGGCATCGCGATGATGATCGTGGGGCGAACGATCCACGTCGAGGGCGAGGGCACGGGGCTGCTCGTGTCGCTGTCGAACCAGATCGGGGTGGTGCTGGGGCCCGTGGGCAAGTGGGTGTTCCTGATCGGCACGTTCGGCGCCGTGTTCAGCAGCCTGCTCGGCGTGTGGCAGGCGGCTCCTTATCTATTCGCCGACAGCTGGCGCCTGTTGACCACCGAGCGCGGTGCGCCCGTGACGGTCGATACCGGGGCGCGCCCCTACCGGCTGTTCCTGATCGTGCTTGCGTTCGTGCCGATGCTCGGGCTCTTCCTGAGCTTCCGCGAAGTGCAGAAGATCTACACCGTGATCGGCGCCTATATCTTCCCGACGCTCGCGCTCACGCTGATCGTCATGAACGGCCGCGCCGCGTGGGTCGGGCAGCAGCTGCGGAACCGCTGGACGACGGTGATTGCGCTCGCGGGTGTGCTCGTGTTCTTCTCTTGGCTCGCCATCGCCAACATCGAAACCACCTGACCATGACCAATCCCTCGCACGTTCAGTCGACGCGCCCGATCGATCCCAACCTGCCTCGCTACGAGAGCCTCGCGCACATGCTCGCGGCCGCCGTCGAAGCGCACCCGCAGGTGACCGCGGTCATCTGCGAGGACCGGCGCATCACGTACGCCGAGTTCGGCCGGGCCGTCGCGGGGCTCGCGCGCCAGCTCGCGGCCGCCGGCGTCAAACGCGGCGAGCGCGTGATCCTGCTGATGCCGAACTCCATCGAGATGGACGTCGCGCTCATGGCCGTCATGACCGCCGGCGCGCAGGTCGCCCCGATCAATCCGTTCCTGACCCCGCACGAGCTGCAGAAGCAGCTCGTCGACGTGGAGGCGCGTGCCATCGTCGGCGACGCCAGCACGGCGGAGAAGGTGGCCTTCGTCGCCGGGGAGTTCCGGATCCCGACGCGGATCACGCTCGGGCCCGGCGGCACGACACTCGACGCGTGGACCCGCGATGCGTCGCTCACGCTGGAACCCGCCACGTTCCCGCGGGCCGACGATCTCGGTCTCCTGATTTTCACCGGCGGCTCCACGGGCGTGCCGAAGGGCGTGAATCACGACCATCGCGGCCTGATGTGGGGCATCCTGCAGCACGTCACCACGTGGCCGGGCACGTTTGGCAGGGAACGCTTCCTGAACGTGGCGCCCATGTTCCACATCTGGGGGCTGGGGTACGCCGCGTGGGTGCCGATCTACATGCAGAGCACGCTCGTGCTGATTCCGCGCTACGACGCGGACAAGGTCGTGCAGGGGCTGTCGGACCACAGGATCACGTACTTCGCGGGCGGTCCGGCTCCTATTTATATGGGTCTGCTCGCGAGCCCGCTGTTCGCGACGGCCGACCTCTCGCAGCTGAAGTACTGCCCGTCCGGCGGCGCGCCGTGCCCGGCCGAGCTGCACCGCGAATGGCGCGAGCGCGTGGGGCAGCCGCTGCTAGAGGGCTGGGGCATGACGGAAGGCGCGCCGTTCTGCCTGAACGTGTACGACGGCACGCGCAAGCCGATGTCGGTCGGCCGCCCGGTGCCAGGCACGGAGCTCGAGATCGTCGACATCGACACGGGCGAGAAGGTCATGCCGCAGGGCGAGCGCGGCGAGGTGCGCGTGCGCGGCCCGCAGCTGATGCTGGGCTATCGCAAGAAGCCGGAGGAGACCGCGATGGCCCTGCGCGACGGCTGGATGTACACGGGCGACATCGGCTACGTGGACGAGGACGGGTATCTCTACCTCGTCGATCGCAAGAAGGACATGGTCATCGTCGGCGGCTACAACGTCTACCCGCGCGAGGTCGACGAGGTGCTGTTCAAGCACCCGAAGATCCGCGAGGCCGCCACCGTCGGCAAGCCGGATCCGCGCCTGGGCGAGGTGCTCGTGGCGTTCGTCGTGCTCGATGCCGGCGCGACGCTGACGCAGGACGAGTTCTTCGAGTACTGCAAGGAGGAGATGGTCAAGTACAAGCGGCCGGTCGAGGTGCACTTCGTGGACGCGCTGCCGAAGACCCGCACGAACAAGATCAACCGTATCGCGCTGCGCGACCTGCTGTGAGGAAACGAACGAGCTGGCCGTCGGGCCGCGTCGTCACGCTCGAGCACACATCGCGCGTGCTCGAGGGCAACCCGCTCAACGACCCGCACGTGCGCACGCTCGACGTGTGGCTGCCGCCCCAGTACGACCAGCCGCGCAGCCGGGGCCGGCGCTTCCCCGTCGTCTACGACCTCGTCGGCTTCACGGGCAGCGGTCGCGCGCACACCGCGTGGCGCGCGTTCGACGAGAACGTGCCCGAGCGCGCCGCGCGCCTCGTGCACGAACGCAGGATGGGGCCCATGATCATCGTGTTCCCCGATTGCTTCACGTCGCTCGGCGGCAACCAGTACATCAACTCGGGCGCGATTGGCCGTTACGCCGACTACCTGACGCGCGAGCTGATCCCGTTCGTCGACCGCGAGTTCCGCACGCTCGCGAGCCGCGAGCACCGCGGCTGCTTCGGCAAGTCCTCGGGCGGCTACGGCTCCATGATCCACGCGATGCAGTACCCGCGTTACTGGGGTGCCATCGCGAATCACTCGGGCGACGCCTACTTCGACTACGTGTATGCGGCCGACTGGCCGAACACGCTCGACGAGCTCGCGAAGTTCCGCCGGCCGAAGCAGGTGCCGGGCCGTCGCGACGTGGCGAAGGCTGCGCGCGCCGCGGGCTACAGCGGCCGCGACGACGGACGCATCGCGCGCTTCCTCGAGCACGTGTGGCGCAAGGAGAAGCTCGGCAGCGGCGAGGCGCATGCACTGATGAATCTCGCGATGGCCGCGAGCTACGACCCCGATCCGCGCGCGCCGAACGGCTTCCGGGTGCCGTACAACCTCGAGACCGGCGAGCTGCTGCCCGAGCGCTGGCAACGCTGGCTCGCGCACGACCCCGTGAATCTCGTCGCGCGCTACGCGCGCAACCTGCGCACGCTGCGCGGCATCTTCATCGACTGCGGCTGGCGCGATCAGTACCGCATCCACTACGGCAGCCGGCTGCTGTCGAAGCGGCTGACCGAGCACCGCGTGCCGCACGTGTACGAGGAGTTCGACGACACGCACTCCGGCATCGACTACCGGATGGACCGAAGCCTGCCGTTTCTCTCGAAAGCGCTGCGCTAGCACTGGAAGGAGTGGCCGACACCATGCTCGGCGTCGTTCGGGAGCTGTGGCGATACCCGGTCAAGTCCATGGGCGGCGAGGCGTGCGAGTCGCTGCGCGTGGAGCAGCGCGGCGCGCAGGGCGACCGGCGCTTCGCCGTTCGCGACGCCAAAGGCAAGCTCGGCAGCGGCAAGACCACGCGTCGCTTCAGGCGGATGGACGGTCTGCTCGAGTTTCGTGCGTCGGGCTCCGAGCATGGCGCGGACATCGCATTCCCCGACGGTCGCACGCTGCGCTCGGATGACGCCGCCGTTCACGAGGCGCTGTCGGCCGTGCTGGCCGAGCCCGTCACGCTCGTGCAGGAAGCGCAGGTCTCCCATCTCGATGCCGCGCCGATCCACATCGTGACGACGGCGGCGCTGGAATGGATCGGGAACAGCCTGCCGGACGTGCGGATCGACGCGCGGCGCTTCAGGCCCAATCTCGTGATCGAGACGGACGGCACCGGCGTCGTGGAGCTCGGCTGGATCGGCAGGCGGCTGCGCGTCGGCGACGAGGTCGTGCTCGAGGTCGCGGGCCGTACCGAGCGCTGCGCGATGGTCGCGCTCCCCCAGGGCGATCTCGAAATGGACCCCCGCGTGTTGCATGCGCTCGCGCTCTGCACCGACGTCTGTTTCGGCGTGTACGCGCACGTCGTGGCCACAGGTTCGATGCGACTGCACGACGCCGTGTCGTCGGTCGACTAGCGCGCCGACCGGTTCGGGTGGTCCGCCCGGATCGCGGGCGCCGGCGTCGCGTGCGTTGACTCGCCGGAGATTCGCGTGCACGTTGCGGCTGGCACCCGACCGAGCACGGCAGCAGCGTGTTCATGTCGCTGGGTCTCGGCGGTGGCGCGTCGTAGTCGCTACGCCTCCAGCCATGCGGAGGGGCGGGCGCGGTGCCGTCAGCCGCCGGCGAGCTTCACGGTGTAGCCGCGCTGCTCGAGCGCGGCGACGATCCGCTCGCGATGATCCCCCTGGATCTCGATCGTGCCTTCCTTCAACGTGCCGCCCGTGCCGCAGAGGCGCTTCAGCTCGCCCGCCAGGTCCTGGAGCCGGTTCTCCGGCAGCGGCACGCCGTGGACGGCGGTCACGGTCTTGCCGCCGCGACCGCCGGTCTCGCGGCGCACGCGCACGATGCCGTCGCCTCGCGGGGCGTGCGGCTTGTCGCGGGCCGGTGCGATTCGGCCCACGCCGGTCGAGTAGACGATCCTGTCTTTTGGCATCATGTACCTCCGCCTCGCATCATCGCACGAGCGGCACCCATGACCATTGCGCTGCGCGACCCGATCGCCACCGACTACGACGCCATCGCCTCATGGGTGCCGGACGTGAAGACCTGCCTGCATTGGGCCGGGCCGCGCCTGCGATTCCCGTTCACGGCGGCGGAGCTGCCGCGGCTGCTCGCGGTCGATGACACCGAAAGCTTCACGCTGACCGACGGCACGCCGGTGCCGCTCGGGTTCGGTCAGCTCTGGCTGCGCGACGGCGATGCAGTGCGCCTCATGCGCATCATCGTGGCGCCGCCGCTGCGCCGCCTGGGATTGGGCCGCGAGCTGTGCCGGCTGCTGATTGCGCGCGCCCGCGAAGTGATCGGCGCGCCCTCCGTCACGCTCGCCGTGTACCGGGACAACGCCGGCGCGCTGGCGCTGTACCGAGACCTCGGCTTCGAGGTCATCGAATCGAGGTCCACACAGGAGTCGCTACTGATGCAGCTGGCCTTGCGGAGTCGGCTTCCGTGATCCGTGCGTGCCCCGGGCTCGGCCATCCCCGATCGGGGCCCCACCGAGTTCTTGCGAAACGTGCGGAGCTGCACGCAGACTGCGTTGACCGGGAAGGGCCGAAGCCTCGGGACGAATGCGGCGGTGCGGCAGAGCTCGCCACCGAGTGCGCGGCGGCCGGCCGTCGAGCCCTGACGGAGTGGACGATGAACGATCGAACGTTCGATTATCGGGCGCGCTGGCGCAGGGCCGCGGATCTGATGCAGCGCCACGGCGTGGACGCGCTGTTCCTGATGAAGCCGGCGAACCTCGCGTACCTGACCGGCGACGGCCGGCCCTGTGCGCTCGCCCTGCTGACGCGCGCTGCGCGCTGCATCGTGGCGGTGCCTGACTGCGACGTCCCGAGCGTTCGCCGCACGAGCGCTGCGACGGAGATCCGCAGCTTCGCCAGCGAGGCGGACATGTTCCATGGATTCCGCGACGTACTGCGCGAGCTCGATCTCGCGCAATCCACGATCGCGATCGAGAAGAACTTTTTCGACGCCGCGTTGTACGAGGTGTTCACGGCACACATCCTGCCGAAGGCCACGGTCGTGCCGGCCGCCCCGATCGTGTCGGAGCTGCGCATGCTGAAGGACGCCGCGGAGGTCGAGTGCATTCGTGCCGCGGCGCAGGTCGCCGACGAAGGCATGGCCGCAGCGGCGCGGGCCGCTCGCGCCGGCGTACGCGAGATCGATGTCGCGGGCGAGGCCGAGCTTGCGATGCGCAGAGCGGGCGCCGAGGGGTGGGCGTCCGTCACCTATGTGGCTTCCGGCTGGCGCTCGGCGATGGCGCACGGGCCGGCGTCGACGAAGGTCATCGCTGCGGGTGACGTGGTCCAGGTCCACGTGGCGCCGATCGTGAGCGGGTACACGGCCGATTTGTGTCGCACGTTCCTGGTCGAGCCCGTAGCGACGGACGCCGCACGCGCGCTCGCGGCCTACGTCGAGGCGCAGGCGTGTGGTATCGAGGCGGCTGTCGCGGGCGCGCCGTTGCTCGGCATCGATGCGGCCATGGCGGGGGCGCTCGAGCGGCAGGGTTATGGCGGCAGGTTCCTGCGGCCCGTGTTCCACGGTATCGGCATCGAGCACGAGGAGGCGCCGATCCCCGGCGGGCATGCCGTGATTCACGGCGAGCAGAAGGTCGAGCGCGCACTGGCCGGCATGGTGCTCGGCATCGGCAACTGCGGCATCTACACCGAGAGTTACGGCGTGCGCCTGGAGGACACCGTCTGGGTCGGCGAGCAGGGCCCGGTGGTGCTCACGCGGCATGCTGCACGGTGACGCGGTTTACGCTCGTGGGTGATTCCGCCGTGCCGCGCGACCGGCCCCACGAGCACACGATTCGCCCCTCCGTCGAGGCGGACGTCGCGCGCATCTGCGCCATCTACAACCACTACGTCCGCGAGACGGTCGTCACGTTCGAGGAGACGCCGCTCGCCGTCGCGGAGATGGCGCGGCGCATCGACGAGGTGCGCAGGCGCTTCCCGTGGCTCGTGGTCGAGCAGGGCGGAGCTGTCGCGGGCTACGCATATGCGTCGCTGTGGAAGGCCCGCTCGGCCTATCGTTTCGCCGTCGAGAGCACCATCTATCTGGCGCCCGAGGCGGTCGGCCGAGGGCTCGGCGCCGGGCTCTACCGTGCGTTGCTCGAGCTGCTGCCGCAGTGCGACGTGCATCGCGTGGTCGGTTGCATCGCGCTGCCGAACGAGCGCAGCGTCGCGTTGCACGAGAAGCTCGGTTTCCGGAAGATCGGCGTGTTCGATCAGGTGGGCTTCAAGTTCGGCCGCTGGGTCGACGTGGGGTATTGGGAGCTCGCGTTTGGATAGCCGCCGCCGGAATGCCGCGCTGTTCTCGGCCGCCGCCGCGCTCGCCACGGGCGGCGCGCACGCCGCGCAGCGCGACGAGCCCGCGCCGATCCCCTATGCGAGCGTGGCTGCGGCGCGGGAGGCGCTGCGCACCGATCCGAAGGCCACCATGCGCAACCAGCAAGGCTGGACCGTGGTCGCGAGCCGCGAGAATGGCGCGGCCGTCGAGTGGTTCTTCACGCCGGAAGCGCACCCCGTGTATCCGGCCGTCATCAAGCGCACGGTCGTCGAGCACGACGGCGTCGGCATGATCGACATGGCCGCGCTCTGCGAGACGCCGCAGGACGCCTGCGACCAATTGCTCGAGGATTTCCGGCAGACACACAAGCCCGTGATCGAGGCGCCGCGCGTGGAGCGCGTGGCGCTCGACGTCGGCATCACGCAGAACGACCACGCGCGCGTGCGCGTGAACCGGCTCGTGGCCGAGGCGGGCAAGGCCGCGGAGATCCGCATGGACGGCCTGCTGAAGGCCGTCATCGTGCCCACGCTGGATGAGAACGGCGGCGTCACGCTGTGGACCGCGATGTACGAGTTCGACGGCCGCGAGTTCGCGCTCGTGGCGGAGCCGCAGCTCGTGACGCCCGGTGCCGGCACGGCCGAGGTCGAGCTGGCCGCCGCATCC
The DNA here is from genome assembly GCA_035548835.1 of Gammaproteobacteria bacterium. Taxonomy (GTDB): domain Bacteria; phylum Pseudomonadota; class Gammaproteobacteria; order Steroidobacterales; family Rariloculaceae; genus FEN-1219. The sequence goes on from DASZSB010000096.1 coordinate 27,091, forward strand.
GGCAACCGGTTCGCGTTCTCCATCACGCCGCTGCCGCTCCCGCGCCAGGAATAGAGTGAAACTCGTTCGCGATGCTAGAGTGCGGTCGCGAGGCAACCAGGGAGAGGCAGGCGATGGTTTCGGCGCGGCAGGCGCTCACGCTCCTGAAGGAAGGCAACAAACGCTTCGTGGCGGAGCGCGGCCGCGCGCCCGTCGGCCAGACGCGCCGCGAGGCGCTCACCGAAAGCCAGGAGCCGTTCGCGATCGTGCTCGGCTGCTCGGATTCGCGGGTGCCGGCGGAAATTGTTTTCGATCAGGGGCTCGGCGATCTGTTCGTGATCCGCGTGGCCGGCAACATCGTGGCGCCGTCGCAGATCGGCAGCGTGGAGTTCGCGGCGGAGCGATTCCACACGCGGCTCGTCGTGGTGCTGGGGCATTCGGGCTGCGGCGCCATCATCGCGACGCTGGACGAGCTCCGTCGCCCCCGCGAGAAGCAGTCGCGCAACCTGCACGCCATCGTCGACCGTGTCCGACCCTCCGTGGAGCCCTTGCTGGCCACGGAGTTGCGACATAATCCGCCCGCGCTGATCCGCGACGCGGTGCGGGCCAACGTGCGGGCGTCGGCCAGTCACCTGCGCCACGGTTCCGACATCCTCGAGCAGGCGATCGCGCGTGACGGGCTGCTCGTCGTCGGCGCCGAGTACTCGCTCGAGACCGGCATCGTCGAGTTCTTCGACGACGTGCCGCCCGACGCCTGAGGCGTCCCTCCCCCCGGCCACGGCCGCCGGGCGCCCCCTTGGGCTTTCTTGGCGCAGGCCGCATGACTTTGGCGCGGGCGCCGGTGTATCGTCGCGAACATGAGATCGAACGGCCTCATCGCCCGCGCGTTCGCCGCCGTCAGGGCGCGACCGTGGATGTACCTCGGCGCCGTGGTCGCTTGCGGCGTGGTCATCCTCGCGCTGCCACACTCGAGCAACGACACGGCGTTCTACCGGCAGCTCGGGTTCGATGCAGCCGATCTGCCGTACAAGTCGGATATCGACCCGCGCGAGGCCGTGTATGCGGGGAAGGCTCGCGCGGCCGCCAGCGGCAAGATGCTGATGGTCACCTATGGCGCCAACTGGTGCCCCGACTGCCTCACGCTGCAGAAGAATCTGCGCGATCCCGAGACGCGCGCGTATGCGGAGCGCAACTTCGAGATGGTCAGCATCGACGTCGGCGATTCGGTCAAGAGCGCACGCGTCGAGCACGATCTCGGCATGACCGTGAACACGATCCCGCTCGCGGTGTTCTACTCTTCCGACGGGCAGCCGGTCTGCGACACGCAGCGCGGCGAGCTCAAGCCTTCCCGCCACTACAGCTCGCGCGAGATCCTGGGCTTCCTGCGCGAGGTGGTGGACTATCGCCGCGCCGTGAGCCCGGATCAGCGCCAGTAGCCGCGCCTTCCGGCGCAGCCTCATGTTCGTGATCGATCCGTCGACATCGCTGCGCGTGCTGCACGAGGACGACACGCACGAGCTGTTCGTGCTGACCGACGACAACCGCGCGCACCTGCGCCGCTGGCTGCCCTGGCTCGACGTCGTCACGCGTGAGTCCGACACGCGCGCGTATCTGAAGGCCGCGACGAAGCAGCGCAAGGACGGGCGCGGCCCCGTGTTCGGCATCCTGCGCGACGGCGCGCTCGCGGGGGTGATCGGCTTCCTGCCGATCGACCGTGTGAACCGCGCCGGCGAGATCGGCTACTGGCTCGCGGCGAACGCCCAGGGGCGCGGCGTGATGACGCAGTGCTGCTGGTTCGTGGTGCGCTATGGTTTCCTCACTCTCGACCTGAACCGCATCCAGATCGCGGCGGCGACGGAGAATCACCGGAGCCGCGCCGTCCCCGAGCGCCTCGGATTCAAGCTCGAGGGCATCATGCGGGCGCGCGAAAACCTCTACGGCACGTTCGTCGATCACGCGGTGTACGCGTTGCTGCGCTCCGAGTTCGATGCCATGGAGCGGCAGTCGTAACTCGTTGCGCTTGCTGGCTGCGGGGCACTTTGCCAAGCTAGCCGCATGCCAACGAGTGCTTCTGCCGGTGGACCGGCTGCTCCGACGCCCGCCGCGCCGCTCCTGCGGCCGAAGTGGCTCATTGCCTGCGGGCTCGCCGCCGTCGCCGTGGCGTGGGCCGCCTGGGCCCAGCTGCACGGCAAACCCCCGCCGGCCACGGCCGGCTTCAAGGTCGTGGCCGTATATCCGCACGACCCGAACGCATTCACGCAGGGGCTCGCGATCGCGGGCGGCCAGCTGTACGAGGGCACGGGCCTGTACGGGCAGTCGACGATCCGCAAGGTCGACCTCGCCACGGGGCGCGTGGAGAAGCAGCGCTCCGTCAACAGCAAGTACTTCGGCGAGGGCATCGCGATCCTCGATGGCCGTCTGTACGAGCTCACGTGGCAGAACGGCCTCGGGCTCGTCTACGACCTGGCCACGTTCAACCAGCTGCGCACGTTCGAGTACACGGGCGAGGGCTGGGGGCTCACGCAGGACGGCCAGCACCTGATCCTGAGTGACGGCACCGCGAACATCCGCTTCCTCGATCCGCAGACGTTTGCCGTCGTGCGGCAGATCGAGGTCCGCGATCACGGCCAGCCCGTCACGAAGCTGAACGAGCTCGAGTACATCGACGGCGAGATATGGTCGAACGTGTGGTACGACGACCGCATCGCGCGCATCTCGCCGGCGACCGGCGAGGTCCTGGGCTGGATCGATCTCTCCACGCTGTATCCGAAGAGCGCACGCGGCAGCGAGGCGGTGCTGAACGGCATCGCCTGGGACGCCGCCGCCAAGCGCCTGTTCGTGACCGGAAAGAACTGGCCGCAGCTCTACGAGATCAAGGTCACCGGCCGCTGAGTCGATTTGGGAGGAGTGAGTACGTGGCGAATTCGAACAAGCCGGCCGGCATACCGCCGGTCGCACCACTGAACCGACTCTTCCAGCGCAAGAGCGTCGACCAGATCCAGGCGGAGTATCACCACGGCGAGCTCAAGCGCTCGCTCGGCGCCGTGAACCTGATCCTGCTCGGCATCGGCTGCATCATCGGCGCCGGCATCTTCGTACGCACCGGCAGCGCCGCGGCGCTGCACGCGGGCCCGGCCGTGATGATCTCGTTCGTGATCGCGGGCATCGTCTGCGCGCTCGCGGGGCTCTGCTATGCCGAGCTCGCGTCCGTGCTGCCGGTCTCGGGCTCGGCGTATACGTATTCGTATGCGACGGTCGGCGAGTTCGGCGCCTGGATCATGGGCGCGTTGCTGCTGCTCGAGTACGGGCTCGCGGCTTCCGTCGTCGCGTCCGGCTGGTCCGGTTACGCCGTGAGCCTGCTGCACGACATCGGCTGGCTGATCCCTCCGGAGCTCACGCAGCCGATCGGCAAGTTCGTGGTGGCGCACGCCACGACGTTCCATGTCACGGACCCGACCGTCAGCCTGAACGCCGTCACCGGCGTGCTCGACAACGGCACGCAGGTGCAGTTCCTCGCGGGCTCGTCGGCCACGCTGCCCGGCGTGCACGAGGCCGGGCTCGCGCTGTACGACGCGGTGGAGTCCACCGGTGCCGGCTACGCGCTGATCAACTCGGCGGACGTGGCGATCCGCAGCGACGTGCACGCCACGCTCGCCGCCGCCACGGAGGTGCTGACGGCCAAGGGCGGCACGCTGCAGGCGCTTGCCGCGGGCGCGTCCGTGACGGTGCCGGCTGGCGCGACGGTGCAGTTGCCCGTCGGCACCCTGCTGCCGATCGCGCCGAGCGCGGTCGTGAAATCCGTAATGAACCTGCCGGCGGTCGTCGTCGTCGTTGCGATGACGCTGCTGCTGATCCTGGGCGTCTCGGAATCGGCCACCGTCAACAACGTCATCGTGGCGATCAAGGTGGTCGTGATCGTCGCTTTCTGCGCGGTCGGCGCGATGCACGTGAACCCGGACAACTGGCATCCGTTCATTCCGGAGCCGACCGGCGAGCCCGGCGTGTTCGGCTGGGGCGGCGTCATGCGCGCGACCATCGTGGTGTTCTTCGCGTACATCGGCTTCGAGGCCGTGTCGACCGCGGCCGGCGAGGCGCGCAATCCGCGGCGCGACATGCCGTTCGGCATCCTGGGCTCGCTGCTCATCTGCACCGTGCTGTACATGGCCACCTCCGCGGTGCTGACGGGCGTGGTGCCGTTCACGAAGCTGAACGTGCCCGCGCCGGTGGCCACGGCGGCGAACGCCTTCGGGCCACAGTGGGCGTGGCTCGCGGGCGCCATCAAGGTCGGCGCCATCGCCGGACTCACGTCCGTGATCCTCGTGCTGATGTTCGGCCAGACGCGCATCTTCTACACGATGAGCCGCGACGGGCTGCTGCCGAGCGCGCTCGCGACCGTGCACCGGAAGTTCAAGACGCCGTGGGTCAACACGGTCATCACCGGCGTCGTGTGCGCCGTCGCAGCCGCGCTGTTCGACATCGAGGTGCTCGGCAATCTCACCAGCATCGGCACGCTGGCGGCGTTCGCCATCGTCTGCCTGTCGGTGATCTGGCTGCGCCGCACGCGGCCGGATCTGAAACGCACGTTCATGACGCCGTTCTATCCGTTCACGCCGATCGCGGGCATCCTGTCGTGCGGTTTCCTGATCACGCGCGTCGAGGCGCGCGTGCAGCTCTTCTTCTTCTATTTCCTGATCGGCTCCGTGCTGCTGTACTTCGCGTACGGCATCTGGAACTCGAAGCTTGGTCGCGGCATCACGGTCTCGGGGCACGAGCCGCCGCCGATGGATTTGCCGCACCAAAGGTAAACGCCAGCGAATGGACCTGATCACTTCCGCTGTCGACATGTTCCTGCATGTCGACCGGCACTTGCTCGACGTCGCCACGGCCTACGGCCCGTGGGTGTACGCGCTCCTGTTCCTGATCATCTTCCTCGAGACGGGCGTGGTCGTCACGCCGTTCCTGCCCGGCGACTCGCTGCTGTTCGCGACCGGCGCGCTGGCGGCCACCGGCGCCATCGACATCGTCGGTGTGCTCGCGTTGCTGACGGCGGCCGCCATCATCGGCGACAACACGAACTACTTCATCGGGCGTGCCGTCGGTCCGCGCGTGTTCACGGAGCACAGACGTTTCCTGAAGCACGAGCATCTTACGCGTACCCAGCGATTCTACGAGAAGCACGGCGGCAAGACGGTGGTGCTCGCCCGCTTCGTGCCGATCGTGCGCACGTTCGCGCCGTTCGTCGCGGGTGTCGGGCGCATGCGCTATGCGCGGTTCCTGGCATTCGACGTCGGCGGCGGCATCCTCTGGGTGTGGACCTTCGGGTTGCTCGGGTACTTCTTCGGGAGCGCGCCCGTCGTCAAGCAGAACTTCGGCATCGCGATCATCGGCGTGATCGTGATCTCCATCCTGCCGATCGTCGTCGAGGCGCTCCGGGCGCGTTTCAAGCGATCCACCTCGGCGTCGTAACGGGGAGCACCGGTGCCGCACGAGGTGACTCTCATTGCGACGATCGCCGCGGCATTCGGTCTCGCCATGGTGCTCGGGCTCGTCGCCGTGCGACTTGGATTGCCGGCGCTGCTCGGCTACCTGATTGCGGGTGTCATCATAGGGCCGAGCACGCCAGGGTTCGTCGCCGACGTGTCGCTGGCCCAGCAGCTCGCCGAGATCGGCGTCATGCTGCTGATGTTCGGTGTGGGCCTGCACTTCTCGCTCGAGGACCTGCTGGCCGTGCGCAGGATCGCGGTGCCGGGGGCCATCGCGCAGATCGTCGTCGCTACGACGCTCGGGGCCATCGTCGCGACGCTCTGGGGGTGGGACCTCGGGGCCGCCGTCGTGTTCGGTCTCGCGCTCTCGGTCGCGAGCACGGTCGTGCTGCTCCGGGCGCTCGAAAGTCGCGGCGCGCTCGACACGCTGAACGGCCGCATCGCGGTCGGCTGGCTGATCGTCGAGGACCTGGCCACGGTGCTGGTGCTCGTGCTGCTGCCGGCGTTCGCGGCCTGGATCGGCGGCGGCGCCGCCCATGCGGCCGGGCCGCACCGCGGGCTCGGGCTCACGCTTGCCATCACGCTCGGTCAGGTGGCCGTGTTCGTGGCGCTGATGCTCGTGCTCGGCAAACGGCTGGTGCCGTGGGCGCTGTGGCAGGTGGCGCGCACGGGCTCCCGCGAGCTGTTCACGCTGGCCGTCATCACGGCGGCCGTCGGCATCGCGTTCGGCGCGGCCGCGCTGTTCGGCGTGAGCTTTGCCCTGGGGGCGTTCTTCGCCGGCATGGTCATGCGCGAGTCGGAGCTGTCCCACCGCGCAGCCAACGAGACGCTGCCGCTGCGCGACGCGTTCGCCGTGCTGTTCTTCGTCTCCGTCGGCATGCTGTTCGACCCGCGCATGTTGATCATGGAGCCGCTGCGCGTGCTGACGGTGATCGGGATCATCGTGGTCGGCAAGACGCTGGCTGCCTTCGCGATCGTGCTCGCGTCGCGCTATCCGCTGAACACCGCGCTGACCGTGTCGGCGAGCCTCGCGCAGATCGGCGAGTTCTCGTTCATCCTGGCCAGTGTCGGCATGAGCCTCAAGCTGCTGCCAGTGGAGGGGCAGAACCTGATTCTCGCCGGGGCGCTGATTTCCATTGCGCTGAATCCGCTGCTGTTCGGCGCCGTGGAGCCGGCTGCGGCGTGGATCCGCACGCGCTCGCGCTGGGCGCGCTACATGGAACGGCCGGCCGACGAGCTCGCGAAGTTGCCGACCGACGTGCCGTCGAATAGGCTCGCGGGCCATGTGCTGATCGTCGGCTTCGGCCGGGTGGGGGAGAGGATCGGCGCGGCGCTCACCGAGCGCGGCGTTCCACTCGTGATCATCGAGCAGAATCGCGACGTCGTCGAGCGGCTGCGCAAGCGCGGAGTCGTCGCAGTTTCGGGCGACGCGGCCGACACCGCCGTGCTCGTGCGCTCTCACGTGAAGGGTGCGCGGTTGCTGGTGATCGCCATTCCCGATGCATTGCAGGCGCTCACGATCGCGGAGCACGCGCGGACCGTAAAGCCGGACATCGAGATCGTCGTGCGTGCCCACAGTGACGACGACGCGGCGTTGCTGCGGAAGGATCGCGGCAACCACGTATTCATGGGCGAGCACGAGCTCGCCCTGGGCATGACGAGGCAAGTGCTCGAGAGCATGGAGAAACACTGACCATGGGCCTGGGGGAAGTCACACTCGCGGCGCTGGCGCTCGCCGTCATCCTGAGCTGCACGTCGCGGCTCAACGTAGGCTTGCTCGCGATCGCGCTCGCGTGGGTCATCGGCGTGTACGTGGGTCACCTGCCGCTGCGCGAGGTCACGGCCGGGTTTCCGATCGACCTGTTCCTGACGCTGGCCGGCGTCACGCTGCTGTTCAGCCAGGCACACGTGAACGGCACGCTCGACATCGTCGCGCATAACGCCATGCGGCTCTGCCGGGGCCGCGTGGGGCTCGTGCCGATCATGTATTTCGCGCTCGGTGCGGCAATCGCTTCCGCCGGCCCGGGCAACATCGCGACCACGGGGCTGCTCGCGCCCGTGGCCATGGCCACGGCGCTGCGCATGCGCATCTCGCCGTTCCTGATGGCGATCATGGTGGGCAACGGCTGCAACTCCGGCTCGCTGTCGCCACTGGCGCCCACGGGCATCATCGTGACCGGCCTCATGAGCCGCATCGGCCTGCCGGGTCTCGAGATCCAGACTTGGGCTTACAACCTGCTGGCGCACGCGATCGTGGCGTTCGCGGGCTACTTCATCTTCGGTGGTTTCAAGCTGCTGATGCGCGCCGAGCGCGTCGAGATCGAGCACGAGCCGCGCCAGAGCCTCGACCGCCACCAGGCGATCACGCTCGCGATGATCGGTATGCTGATCGTCGGAGTGGTGTTCGGCGGCTTCAACATCGGCATGGCCGCGTTCGCCGCCGCCGTTCTGCTCACGCTGCTGCGCGCGGCCGACGACGCCGAGGCCATCAAACGCATGCCGTGGAGCACCATCGTCATGGTGTGCGGCGTGACGGTGCTGATCGGCCTGCTCGAGAAGACGGGCGGCATGAAGATCTTCACGGACCTGCTGTCGAGCATCGCGACGCAGCATACCGTGGTGCCCGAGCTCGCCGTGATCATCGGGGTGGTGTCGGCTTACTCCAGCACCTCGGGCGTGGTGCTGCCGGCGTTCCTGCCGACGGTGCCGGGGCTCGCGCAGAACCTCGGGCTCGAGAACGCGCTGGGTCTCGCCTCCACGATGAACGTGGCCGGGCACCTCGTGGACGTGTCGCCGCTGTCGACGATCGGGGCGCTTTGCATCGCCGGCATTCCGGCGGGGGAGGCGAGCCGGCGGTTGTTCAACCAGCTGCTCGCCTGGGGCATGAGCATGACGGTCGTCGGTGCCGTGCTCTGCTGGATCCTGTTCGCCTGAGGACTTGCCGCTCGGCTCTGTCTATTTCGCGGGAAGGCCGAGCGCCTTGCGCAGCTCCGCGGCCGTCATGACCTTCACGTACGTCGGCGTGTCGACGTCGAAGCGCTTCGCTTCCGCGAGCGGCCCCACCATGACGGGCTCGAAGCCCGCATCGCGCACGAGCTGCTGCGTGACGGCCACGGCCGCCGCGTCGTCGCCTGCCACGGGGATCGCCACGAGATCGCCCTTGCGGTGAGCGAGATCGCGCAGGTTCGTCCAGATGATGGAGTTGAACGCCCGCACGAGGTGCGCGCCCGGCAGGTATTTCGGATCCGCGATGCCCGTCGTTTCCTTGCGCGCCTGCACGGCCATCGGGCCGTCGCGGTCGGGGTAGGGATTCGTCAGGTCGATCACGGTCTTGCCGACGGTCAGCCCCTTGATCTCGTCGCTGATCTCGGGCCACTTGCCGTACGGCATGGCGATCACCACCACGGAGCCGAACGTCGCGGCTTCGCGCGTCGTGCCGACGTGCGCCTTGGGCCCGATGGCTTGTGCCTGTGCCTTGAGCTCCTCCGGGTGGCGCGAGGAGATCATGACCTCGTGACCGGCCTTGGCCCACAGCTCGGCCAGCGTGCCGCCCATCTTGCCGGCGCCGACGATGCCGATCTTCAGCGGCTCGGCCGCGCCGGCCAGCACCGGCAGACCGGCGACCAGAATCGCAGACACGGCGACCAGCGCGGCGCGCAGGCCGTTCGCCAGGCGTTTACGAACGTACAAGGTGATAACGTGCATGGGTTGTTTCCCGCTCGATTGAGGCAAACGAGTATCGACGCGCGCGGGCGGGCTTTCAATGGTGGGCACGAAACGGGGAATGGAGACGTGAGTTTGAGCGGCGGGTGTTTCTGCGGGCGGGTCCGCTACGCCATCGACGCGCCGCTGCGCAATGCCCGCAGCTGTCACTGCTCACGCTGTCGCAAGGCGTTCAGCGGGGCCGGCTCCGCCTATGCCGAGGTGCAGCCCGGCTCGTTCACGTGGACTGCGGGCGAGGACGGCGTCGTGGCCTACGAGTCCGCGCCTGGCTGGGGTCTCGTGTTCTGCGGCCGTTGCGGCTCGACGCTCGCCGGCACTCACAACGGCGAAGTGCACGGCGTCACGCTTGGCTGCATCGACGGCGACCCTGGCGTGCAGATCGGCATGCACATCTTCGTCGGCTCCCGCGCGCCGTGGGATCACATCGGCGGGGACGCGCCCCGGTACGAGGGGCACGCAGAGAAGTGACGCGCGGCTGAGGGGTGGACCATGAAGCGTTTGTGGACGATCATCGGTGTCGCGGATGTGACCCGCAGCTTCCGCTGGTATCAGGCACTATTCGGTCGGCCGGAAGCTTCGCCGGCTCACGACTACTTCGGTCAGATCGTGGATGCCGACGGCACGGTCCTGCTCTGTCTTCACCGCTGGGGCGATCACGAGCATCCGCCGCTGTTCGGTCCCGAGCGTGCCGGGCCCGGCAACGGACTGCTGCTGTTCTTCCGCGTCGACGATTTCGAGGAGACGCTGAACCGCGCTCGAGGCCTGGTCGCCCGGCTGGAGCAGGAGCCCGCGCGGAATCCGGCTACTGGCACGCGGGAATTCGCGCTGCGTGATCCGGACGGGTATTTCGTGATGGTCAGCGCGCTTGCGCAGTGACGCGGGCGTGTCACGTAGGGACGTTCCGGCAAAGAGGTGCGGCCGTGCTGCTGTTGAAGACCTTCGCGTTGTTTGCCGCCACGGCGCTCGCCGAGATCGCCGGGTGCTATCTGCCGTACCTCTGGCTGAAGCAGGGCCGTCCCGCATGGCTGCTGATTCCCGCGGCGGCTTCGCTGACGCTGTTCGTGTGGCTGCTCTCGCTGCACCCGTACACGGCCGGACGTGTCTACGCCGCGTATGGTGGTGTGTACGTGGGCGTGGCGCTGCTGTGGCTCTGGGCCGTCGACTCGGTCCGGCCGACCGTCACCGACCTCGTCGGGGCGGCCATCTGCATCCTCGGCATGGCCGTGATCATGCTGGGGCCGCGCAGTGCTTAGGCGTAGCTGGCCGGCCAGTGGCCGGGATACGATGGGTGTGGGGCCTTAATAGAGGGAGAGGGCGATGACCGCTGCCGTACAGGTTTCTCCCGTCATGCGTCTGCCGCCGCCCCTGTTGTTCGTGGTTACGTTCTTCGCGGGTATCGGCCTGGAGCGTCTCGTGCCCCTGCAGATCCCCTCGAGCGTGGCGGCCGTGAGTCGACCGATCGGCATCGGGTTGCTGGCCTGTGGCGTGCTGCTCGCGGTGGCCTGTGTCGGCATGTTCCTGGTCGGCCGGACGACGATCGTCCCGCACGGCGAGGCCTCCAGGCTCATCACGCACGGGCCGTATCGGCTCACGCGCAATCCGATGTACGTGAGCCTCGCGCTGACGTACCTCGGCGTGGCCTGCATGCTCGTGCAACCGTGGTCCCTGCTGCTGCTGCCGTTCCCCGTAGCCCTGGTCAACGCGATCGTGATCCCGTTCGAAGAGGCGCGCCTGCGCGAGATCTTCGGGGACGAATTTCGGCAGTACTGCTCGCAGGTGCGTCGCTGGATCTAGGACTTCGTGAAGTCCGCCCGAGTTCCCGTGTCGAGTGTGGTTTGCCGCGCGTTGCGATGTATCGGTATCACCGCGGGTTGGCGGCCGACCGGCGGCTTCTGGCGTCACCGACAGTGTGCGAGCCGGGCTAGTGTTCCGCCGACTGCGGCAATCGGAGACCGACATGTCCTTCAGATCCCTGCGGGAGCAGAGACTCCTTTCGCAGGCAGGGCTCGCAGAGCTCAGCGGTCTGAGTCTGAGAACGATTCAACGCGCCGAGGCGGGGCACCGCGTCAGCTACGCGTCGCTCCGGGCGCTGGCGGCCGCCTTCGCAATGGATGTGGATGATCTCGAGCGGAAGTTGTACGCCATGCAGCCGTCTGCCGACGAATTCATCGAGATTCCGCGCTGGGTCAGGCTCTGGACCCGGGCGTATTGGCACGGCGGCTTTCGCCCCAGTCGACGCCAGGCGCACTTTGCGGAAGCGCTGTGCATGGGCGGGGGCGTCGCGTTCCTGCTGGTGTCGTTTCTCGTGCATGGCGGCGGCCTGCCCACGGTGTTCCGCGTGGCTGCCGGCGTCCACTTCGTCGCGGGTTACGCGCTGTCGCTGACGATCCGCGTGGTCGACGCGTACCGGCTGTGGCCCGCGACGGAGATCCCCGCGTGGCAGTGGCGACCCGTTCGCACGCTGCGCGGCACGGCGTTCGACTACGGCTTCGTGCTGCTCGTGCTGGCGGCGTTCTTCTCGATCGTGTTTGCCATGACGCGTTGACGGAGCGCGGCCCGGCGCGTCTCAAAGCGCCGCGCCGATCAGCTCCGCAGCGCGTGTGAAGTCCACATCGGCGATGGTCGCGGCGCGCGCCGTGAGATCGCGCAGGATGCGCATCTGGATCGCGCCGCGCCGCTGTGCGTCCGCATACGGGATCTCGGGGTGGAACATCACCATCGAGTAGCGCGGCACCCAGCGTCCCGGAAACCGTCGCTCGAGCTCGAACGACGCCGCGGCGCGCAGCTCGAACTTCGCGTCCCGAACCTCGTCGCGCATCTCGAGATAGTTCTCGAGCGCCATCTCCGCGATCGCACGCGAGTTCCGCGCGCGCTCGCCCTCGAACTCGGCGAACACGGCACGCCAGTCGTAGCCGTGCCTGCCGATCAACGTGTCGAGCGCCACGCAGTCCTCGAACGCCGCGTTCATGCCCTGGCCGTGAAACGGCACGATCGCGTGCGCCGCATCGCCCACGAGCAGCAGCCGATCCCGGTAGCTCCACGGCCGGCAGTGCACGGTGCCGAGGTGACCCGTGGGGTGACCCACGTAGTCGCGCGTGAGCGTGGGCAACAGCGGCACGGCATCCGCGAACTCGCGGCGGAAGAACGCCGCCACCTCGTTCGCGCCGATGCTCGCGAAGCTCGGCTCGCCCGTGTGCGGCAGGAACAGCGTGGCCGTGAACGTGGCGCTCGGGTTCGGCAGGGCGATCAGCATGAACCGGCCGCGTGGCCAGATGTGCAGCGCGTGCGGCTCGAACGCGAACGCGCCGTCCTGCATGCTCGCGATCGTGAGCTCTTTGTAGCCATGATCGAGCAGATCCTCCGTTGCGGAGATCTCGCCGGCATCGGCCAGTGCGCGGCGCACCTCGGAGCCGGCGCCGTCGGTCGCGAACACCACGTCGGCGTCGAGCTTGCGCGTGCTGCCGTCGGCGGACTGGATCAGCGGTGCGCCGTCGGCCAGGTCCACGCCCACGCAGGTCTCGCCGAACCGGTACCGCACGCCGTGGCGCTCGGCCGCGATTCGATACAGCAGCGCGTTCAGCGCGGAACGCGAGACGGAGTAAATCTCCTCCGCCGCGCGCTGACCGTAGGCGAGGAAGCGCTGCTTGCCGCCAGGCTCGTGCAGCATGCGCCCGCGCATGGCGATCATGAGCTCACGCACCTCGGCGTCAACGCCGGCTCGCCGCAGGGCTGCGATGCCGCGGGCCGCGAGCGCGAGGTTGATCGAGCGGCCGCCGGTCTGGCTTGCGATGAAAGGCGGGCTGCGCTCGACGACGGTCGGCACGATGCCGCGGCGCGCGAGCAGGATTGCGAGCAGGCTGCCGGCAGGTCCGCCGCCGACGATGGCGATACGCGGTGTCGCGGTCATGCGTCGAGCGTGCGCTTCAACGTGGCCACGGCGGCGTAGACGTCGCGGTAGCGGTTGTACAGGGGCACCGGTGCCAGACGCAGCACGTTCGGGCGGCGCCAGTCGGCCACCAGCCCCGCGGCTCGCAACCGCTCGGCGAACGTGCGGACGGCGCGCGGCGGCGGGTCGAACTGCACGGCCAGGTGGCAACCGCGGCGCTCCGGCTCGCGCGGCGTCAGGATTCGTGCGCGTCCGCCGAGCTCGGTTGCCAGCAGCCACTCGAGATACCGCGTCAGCCTCTCCGATTTGCGCCGCAGCCGCGCGAGGCCGGCGCGTGCGAACAGGTCGAGCGACGCCGCGAGCGGGGCCAGCGACAGGATGGGCGGGTTGCTGAGCTGCCAGCCCTCGGCGCCGCGCAGCGGCGTGAACCGCGGCTCCATGAGGAACCGGCGCGCGCGGTCGTGGCCCCACCAGCCAGCGAGCCGCGGCAGGTCGGCCGCCTCGGCGTGACGATCGTGCACGAAACAGCCGCCGACGGCACCGGGCCCGGCGTTGAGGTACTTGTAGCTGCACCACACGGCGAAGTCCGCGCCGGAGTCGTGCAGCGCGAGCGGCACGTTGCCCACGGCGTGCGCCAGATCGAAGCCGACGCGACAGCCGTGCGCCCGCGCCCAGGCGGTGTAGGCGGCGAGATCGAGCCGCTCGCCGGACAGGTACTGCACGCCGGGCAGCAGCACGAGCGCGATGCGCTCGCCCTCGGCTTCCAGCAGCTCGGTGTACCGGTCGCGATCGAGCTCGAAGCCGCCGGGGCGCGGACCGAGCTCGAGCAGCGCTTCTTTCGGTTCGAGGCCGTGCCAGCGCAGCTGCGATTCGACGGCGTAGCGATCGGACGAGAACGCGTCGCGCTCGATCAGGATCTTGTAGCGCTCGCGTGTGGGCCTGAAGAACGTCGCCAGCATCAGGTGCAGGTTCACCGTCAGCGTGTTCATGGCGACGACTTCGTGCCGGCGTGCGCCGACGAGTGTCGCGAGCGGTTGCGTGAACCGCATGTGATAGTCGAGCCAGCCGCCGTGGTGGTCGTCCGGAAAGTGCCCGTCCACGCCGCGGGCGGCCCAGTGGTCGAGCTCGGCGTCCACGGCCGCGCGCGCGGCGCGCGGCATCGGGCCGAGCGAGTGCCCGCACAGGTACGTCAGGGTGCGTCGCTTGTCGCGCGGCAGCGCGAATTCCCTGCGGAAGGGCGCGAGCTCGTCGGCGGCGTCGAGCGCGCGAGCGCCGGCCGGGCCGGGAGCGAACGGAGCGCGCGCCACGGAGTTACCTCGGCGGCAGGACCGTACCGCACCGGTTGCAGGTGCGTGCCGCGGCATTTCCGTAGAAGCGTTCGAATACGGGCGGAAGGTCCTTCACGATGTCCGCCACGTGCAGGTATTCCTCGTGCAGCTTGTTCACGCATTTCGGGCAGAACCACACGAACCCGTCCAGCTCGTGGCTCTCGCGCGGCCGCTCGACGACGATACCCACGGTCTTCGCGAAGCGCTGGGGCGAGTGCGGCACGAGCGGCGGCAGCATGAAGATCTCGCCCTCGCGGATGGGGATGTCGACGAACTTCCCGTCCTGCACGGTCCGCAGCAGCATCTCGCCTTCCACCTGGTAGAACAGCTCGGGGCCCGGGTCCACGTGGAAGTCGCTGCGGGAGTTCGGGCCGCCGACGACCTGCACGATGAAGCCGCTGCCCGCGAACATCTCCTTGTTGCAGACCGGGGGCTTTAAGTGCTCGCGGTGGTCGTCGATCCAGTCGAGCAGCTTGAACGGCAGCGTAGTCGTCATCGGTTCCTCGTCAGCTGGCGGCGCGGCGTCCACGGCACGCTGCGGGCGGCAATTATGCCTAACTCAGAGTGCATGCGGGTTACGGTTTTTCCGAAATCAGCGCCGGTCATGGCGCCGCTCGTGGGCCATCCGCAGGGTGGCCACGGAGCAACGTACGCTGACGGCGCGGCCGGGCCCGTCGAGGCGCACCGCCGTCAGGCGATTGCCCCAGGCACACCCCGTGTCGAGCGCGATGACGTCGGCCCGGCGCAACAGGCCGAGCGCGGCCCAGTGGCCGAACACGATCCGGACGTCCCTGGCCTTGCGGTCCGGCACGTCGAACCAGGGCAGGAGGTCCTCGTCCTGCGTACCGGGCGGGCCCGAGTTGCGCAGGTCGAGATGGCCCCGTCGGTCGCAGTAGCGCATGCGCGTCAGTGCGTTGATCGTGAAGCGCCGTCGTTGCTCGCGGCCGAGCTTCGGACTGAAGGCCGTGGGCTCGTTGCCGTACATCGTGCGCAGCGCCGCGCGCCAGCGGCGGCCCCGGAGCAACGTCTCGATCTCCCGCGCGTGGGTGCGCGCATCCCGCAGGCTCCACACGGGCGGGATCCCGGCGTGCACGAGCACCCGGCGTGCGGCCGCGTCGTAGTGCAGCAGCGGGCGATGGCGCAGCCAATCGATCAGCCGGTCCGCGTCGGGCGCTTCGAGCACGTCGTGGAACGTGTCGGCGGGGGACAGCTCGCGCCGGCCCGCCACCGTGGCGAGCAGGTGCAGGTCGTGGTTGCCGAGCACGGCGATGGCGCTGCGCCCGAGGCCGATCACGCGGCGCAGCACGGCGAGCGAATCCGGGCCGCGGTTGACGAGGTCGCCGACGAGCCAGAGCGTGTCGCGCGACGGGCGGAAGCGCAGCTTGCGCAGCAGCGCGTCGAATTCCGCGGCGCAGCCCTGGATGTCGCCGATCGCGTACGTAGCCATGCGTCGCACCGTAGCAACCGTCGTCGGCTTTGCCTAGCCGAGCGGGCTCGGTGCCAGGTCGAGGGCGGCGCGGAGGTGGGCGGGGCGCGGGCGCAGGCTGCGCTCCGCGAGTGACGGGGGGGGGGGGGGGGGGGGGGGGGGGGGGGGGGGGGG